>CAMDRP010000056.1 GCA_945906965.1 Opitutus sp. GAS368
GTCAGCTGCTGTGTGCCCGGATCGAAGGGGCACGCCAAGGCCAAGCGCAAGCTGCTCGTATACCTGCGCAAGATCGTCCGCCGAATTTCCGATGCCCGCCATAAACTCACGACGACTCTGGCTAAAAACCACAGCCTGATCGGCGCGGAGGACTTGGCGCTACGTAATATGACGCGTTCAGCCAAAGGCACGACCGATGCCCCCGGCCAGAACGTCGCCGCAAAACGCGGCCTCAACCGCTCGCTGCTTGAACAGGGCCATGCGGAAACCCTCCGCCAACTCGAATACAAAGCTTGTTGGCTTGGCGGGGAAGTGCGGCGGGTGAACCCAGCCTATACGTCCCAGACCTGCCCGTCCTGCCGGCATATCAGCCTAGAAAACCGCCCCTCTCGGGCTGTTTTCCGCTGTGTTAAATGCGCTCACTCCGGCCATGCCGATGTGATCGCCGCTCAGAATATAATGTCGGTAGGACTTGCCGCCACTGTCCGTGGAGGAGCTTCAGGCTCCGGTGAAGCGGGAACCACTCCTCAACGCGCCCGCCTGCTTCGCAGGCGTGCTGCTTAAGGGAATCCCGGCCCTTCAGGGCCGGGAGGAGGTCAAGAATCAGCGCATCGGTTACGTTTCGCTTTTGGTGCGCGATTACGATGAGGCGATTGCTTACTACACCGGCGTACTGGGTTTCTGGCTGGTGGAAGACACGCCGCTTGCTCCGGGCAAACGCTGGGTGCTCGTGGCGCCGCCGAGCGCGACGACTGGCGGCACTTGTCTGCTGCTCGCGCAGGCAAAAAATGCGACCGAGTTGGCCGCCGTTGGCCAACAATCAGGCGGGCGGGTTTTTCTTTTTTTGCACACGGATGATTTTCACCGCGATTACGCCGCGTTTCGCGCGCGCGGCGTCGAGTTCCTCGAAGCTCCGCGTTCCGAGTCCTATGGGACCGTCGCCGTCTTCCAAGATGGTTACGGGAATCGTTGGGATTTACTCCAATTAAACGGCTAAGCTCCGCGCCTTGAGTGCGACGGGAGCGCGGTGACGGCCCTCAGCCTGTGCGGCCAGTCCCGCGCTGGACTCGTTCGGATTCACGGATGGGCTTCATCGTCTACAACTCACGCTGCATGTGGGAGAAACCGTCATCGCAAAAAATGACAGCTGGAGCACATCCGCGGATAGTGCGGCGATCGCCCAAGCCAGCGCCTACGCGGGCGCCTTTGCGTTTGCGCCTGTGACTGCGTCGACGCTGCTCACCAATCTCCCTTCCGGCACTTATACGGCCCAATTCCGCAGCCGCGATGGCACCAGCGGAATCGCCCTGATCGAAGTTTACAAAATAGCGTAAACGCCGTCGCCGCGGTCCATCGCGGCGCTTTAAATTTTCTTCTTCTTCGGCGCTTTGCCTGCTTTCGGCGAGCCGCTGTCTTCAGGATCGCTGAAGGGGCTGCGGTCAAACGTGTCGCCGCCGCCGATCACGCGCGGATCGCCCGCCGCCTGCAGCGTCGCCATCAACCGCTCGGAGAGCGCTCGCCGTTCCGCGGCAAAGGCCGGATCTTGCGCGAGATTTTTTACCTGATCGGGATCGCTTTTCAGTTCGTAGAGTTCTTCCGCGGGACGTTTCGCGAAGGCGAGTTCGTAGTGCTTTTTCCATGGCGGTGCTGCGCCGCGCGCGATCAGCCAGGTTTTAGTGGGGCTGGCATCCATGTCGGGAAATGCGGCGCGCGTATTTCCATCGATGAGGGCGAGATCGGGTTGGGCGGCCGTGGCTTGCAGCGGTGCACCCATCGGCCAGCGGTCGGGCGCGAAATTGCGGATGTAGAGAAAATCGCGTGTGCGGATCGAGCGCATCGGGTAGGGGAGGTTACCCTCACGCGCCGCGCCGACGTGGCGTTCGCGACCGGCAATGATCGCATCACGCCTCGCATCCACGAGGCCTTGCTGGTCGGATTTCAACAGCGGTATCAGGCTCACGCCGTATAATCCCGCTGGCGGAGTCACGCGGCCGATCTCTAAAAACGTCGGCATCAGGTCGGGCAGGCGCACGAGATCGTCGATCACGCGATCGGGTTTCGCTCCCGGGTAACGCACGATCAACGGCACCGCTGTGCCGAAGTCGTTGAGGTTGCATTTGCCTCGCGGCATGCCGGGCATCCCGTGGTCGCCGCTAAGCACGATTACCGTGTGTTCGAGTTCGCCGGCTTCCTCGAGGCTTTGTAGCAATGCTCCCACGTAAGCGTCGACGGCCTGACATTCGCCGAGATAATCGGCGACGTCTTCGCGGACTTCGGGCACGTCCGGCAGAAAACCGGGCAACTTGCCTTTGAGTTGATCGGGCTCAATGCCCCAAAGTTTTTTGCCGCTGCCTTTGATCCAGGTGCGATGCGTGGTCGTCGTACCCATCCAGTAAAGCCAGGGTTGGCCAGGTTTCCGCGCGGCGAGGAAGTCGCCGAAATTCCCGCGCACCTCCGCGAGAATCCGGGCGCGGGCGTCGGCCAAGGACGAGCCTCGTGCGATATCGGCGGTCACGTTATCCGAAAAATTATTCGAGCCAACTCCGGCGCGTTGGTAAGCGTAGGCCTGACCGCCGAAGCCGGCGTCGGCGGGCGTGCCAGGGCTCCAGACTTTGTGGCTTTTGCCGATGTGATAACCGTGATCGCGCAGCACCAGGGGAAATGTCGGGATCGTGGCGTCCCACACGGCGCCTTGCAAAATCGCGCCTCGGCCTGTCTGGAAAAAATGCCGGCCTGAGAGCAACGAGCTGCGGCACGGCGTACAACTCGGGGCGTTGACGAAGGCGTTTTTGAACACGACGCCTTCGCGGGCGACGCGGTCCACGTGCGGCGTTTGAATCACGTCGTTGATCGTCGGTCGGCCATCGAGCCCGCGGTAGGCGCCGGCGTAGCGCCCCCAATCATCGGCGAACACAAAGAGAATATTGAGCCGCGGGCTCGGCGTCTCCGCACCGCGAATGCCTACGACTAGCCCAAGGAACGCGAATAGCATGAATGGGGTTTTCATCTGCGTCCACGCTGACGCGCGCCGGTGCCGCATAAAGGTGAAAATCTCGCGTCACGGTTGCTTTCCCCGCGCCGGTTGCGGCAGCTTAGGTGCATGACATTCCCCCGCCGCTTGGTCTGGTGCGTCTTGGTGGTTCTACAGTTCGCCGCCGCGGCCCGTGCCACCATTGGCACCACGCTGCAAAGCCAACTCGGCAACCCCAGCAGCGCCACCGCCGTCGCCACGGCTACGACCAACTACCTCATCGCCCGGCCCCAGTACGCCCTCTCTTACAACAACACCACGCGCGAGCCCAATTGGGTCAGCTGGAATCTCACGACCGCCGATGTCGGAACCTCGGGTCGCTCTGCGAATTTTTTCCAAGACACCACTTTGCCCGCCGGTTTTTACCAAGTCCTCACGACGGACTATTCCGGCTCGGGCTATGATCGAGGCCACATGTGCCCATCGGGCGACCGCACGATCACCGACGCGGATAACGAGGCCACGTTTTTCATGACCAACATGATTCCTCAAGCGCCCGATAATAACCAGGGCGTCTGGGCTAATTTCGAGAGTGAGTGTCGCTCCATTGCCGCCGCCGGCAACGAAGTCCTGATCATCTCCGGCCCGAGCGGATACGCCGGCGCCACCATCGCCAGTGGCGTCGCGATCGCCGGCTACACGTGGAAAATCGCCGTCGTTGTCCCAGTGGGCAGCGGCACCGCGGTCAGTCGTATCACCTCCGCGACGCGCGTGATCGCGATCAAGATTCCCAACATCGCCGGCGTGCGCAGCACCCCGTGGCAAAACTACATTACCACGGCCGGCCAGATCGAAACCGACACCGGATACACGTTCTTCACCGAACTTCCCGCTTCGGTCGCCACCGCGCTCCGCGCAAAAATCGAAGGGGCCGCGCCCGTCGGTTCGCCCTCGATCACGACCCAACCCGCCGCGCAGACCGCCGCCGTCGGTGGTTCCGCGACATTCTCCGTCACGGCGAGCGGTGATGCTACGCTCACCTATCAATGGTCCCGCGACGACGTCGCCCTCCCTTCCGCCCAATCCGCTACGCTTACGCTTTCTTCTCTCACCGCCGCCGACGCCGGAAATTATTTTGTGATCGTAAAAAATTCGCTCGGCTCCGCCAGCAGTGTCGCGGTATCGCTCACGATCACAGGCCTGCCGCCCGCGATTGTCACCTCGCCAACCGCTCGCACCGTTACCGCCGGTTCCTCCGCCACGTTTGCGGTGGTCGCCTCCGGATCGCCCACGCTCACCTACCAATGGCGCAAAGCCGGCGTCGCGCTCACTGGCAACACCACGGCAACCACCGCCGCCCTCACGCTCACCAACGCCCAAGCCGCCGACGCCGCCAATTACGACGTCGTTATCACCAACTCGATCGGATCGGTCACCAGCGCCGCCGCCGCGCTGACGGTCACCCCCGCCGCGCCTTCCGTTACGAGCGCGCTCACCACGCAAATCTCTGCTCCCGGCGCCACCGCCACGTTGACGGTCGTCGCCAGCGGCACGGCCCCGCTCACTTACCAATGGCGCAAAGCTGGCGTCGCGCTCACCGCTAACACCAGCGCTACGACGGCCACCCTCTCGATCCCGGGCGCTACCACAGCCGATTCCGGTAGCTACGACCTCGTGATCACCAACGCTCTTGGCTCCACCACCAGCGCCGCGATCACGCTCAACATCACGGTGATCCCGCCCGATCCGGTGCTCTGGGATTTCACGACCGCTACCCCGAAGAGCGGTCTCCCCGCTGATGTCTCCGGGGGCACCGTCGTCCAACGTAATAATTTCGGCACCACGCAGACGCTCACCACCGTCTCCGTTGCTAGTGGCTACACCGGTGTCTCTGGCACGTCCAACGCCGGCGCCGCATCCCGCGTCGGTTCACTCAACCTCGCGGAAGGTGGCTCCGCATTTTTTGAATTCACGCTCACGCCTGCCGCCGCCCGCCAACTCTCCGTCACCGGCTTAAGCTTTGGCGCGCGCAGCACCGCCACCGGCCCACAGGCTTACGCTCTTTTCGCCGTCAACGGTACCGCTGAGCCCGCGCTTATCGCCAGCGGTCCCTTGGCTAATAACAGCGTCTGGACCCGCATCACGCCCACGTTTCTCCCGGTCGTCAGCGACACGGCTACGTCGGTCACTTTCCGCCTCTATGGTTGTAATGGCGCCGGTAATGCCGGTGTGAATACCGCCAACTGGCGTATCGACGACCTCGCCGTCCAACTCACCACGGGTACCGCACTCATCGCCGGCGCCACCAAGGACCGCCGCCTGACTAACCTCTCCTCCCGCGTCCGCACCGCCAACGCCCCCGATGTCGCCATCGCCGGTTTCACCATCGCGGGCAACGCGTCGAAACTCGTCCTCATCCGCGCTGCTGGGCCCACGCTCGGCGCCCTCGGCGTGAGCGGCTCACTGAGCGCGCCTAAACTTGAGCTGTTCCGCGGCTCCTCCGTCATTGAAACCAACACTGGTTGGAGCACTGCCGCCAACTCCGCCGCGATTGCCGCCGCCGCGAGTAGCTCGGGCGCGTTCGCCTTCGCCGCCGGCAGCGCGGATTCCGCGATCCTCACCACCCTCGCCCCCGGCGGATACACCGCGCAGATCAGCTCGGGGATGGGCTCTGCCGGCGTCGGCCTCATTGAAGTTTACGATCTCTCGGCCGCCACGGCTGGCCAAAATCTCGTCAACCTTTCTACCCGCGCGTTCGCGGGCACGGGCAACGAAACGCTCATCTCCGGCTTGATCATTGGCGGCACGTTGCCGAAACGCGTCCTCATCCGCGCCGCCGGTCCTGCGCTTGCCGCCTTTAACCTCACCGGCGTCCTCGCTCGTCCGCAGCTCACGCTCTTCTCCGGCAACACGCCCGTCTTCGTCAACGCCGGTTGGAGCACGTCGACTGATGCCGCGGCGATCTCCACCGCATCAGCGCAAACCGGAGCGTTCGCCTTCGCGGCCGGTAGCGCCGATGCCGCCATGATCGTGACTCTCGCCCCCGGTGCTTACACCGCGCAAGTCACCGGCGTCGGCACCACCACCGGCCTCGCGCTCGTTGAGGTCTACGAATTGCCGTAAGCCTGCCGGCCCCTCGATGAAACGCCGCGGGATCTTTGCGCTCTTGATTGCTGCCGCGCTCGTCGCCGCCGCGGCGCTGCTTCTGCGTCCATCGCCGCCGTCCGCGGTCTTATCCCCGCCGGGCTCCGCTGCAGGATCGATGGCCGTTGTTCGCCCCGCCGATCTATCGGCCGAACACGCGGCACTCGCCGCGGCCATCCAGTTGGCCGATCCCCGAGCGCGCTCCCGCGCTCTGGGACAGGCGTTTCAGGCGCTCCTCGAACGCGATTTTGAAGCTGCGCTCCTGGCGTTGCGTGTGCTTCCGCGCGGCGCCGATTACGACACTGCGTTTTTTTTATTGCTGGATGCGTTGCATCGTCGCGACCCCGACCGCGCGCTTGCGCTCGCGCGCGAACGGGTGACGACACGAGAGCAGGCCGCGATCTACAACGTCTTCTTCGACACCTTCGCGCGCGAAAATCCCGTAACGGCCGTCTCCCGCCTCGCTCTCGTTCCCGCTGGTCTCGCTCGCGAAAATGCCCTGCGCGCTCTCACCAGTGTCTGGCTACGCGCCGATGCGCCTGCCGCGCTCGCTTGGGCGCAACAGCTCCCGCCGGTCGATCGTACGCCCGCGCTAGAAAGTGCGCTCCTCGAACTCGCTCACATCGATCCGTTGCAGGTCATCGAGCTGGCGCAAACGTCCCTCAGCGGGCCCGCCCTCGAGCGCACGCTGTTTCTCGCGGTTCAGAAACTTACGCTCACCGACCCCGCCGCCGCTGCGGCCCTTGTGCCGCTTTTACCTGCCGGTGACATGCAAACCCGCGCCGCGCTCGAGGTAGCCCGCGCGCTCGCTACAAAAAATACGGCCGCGGCCCTCGACTTTATCGCGCAACTCCCGCCCGGCTCCGCGTCCACGCTCGCCCTCAATAACATCCTTACGAGTTGGGCCGCCGCCGCGCCCGCCGCCGCGGCGCAGTACGTCGCCGCGCTGTTGCCGGGCCCCGCCCAAGACGCCGCTGCTGCCCACCTAGCTACGCTCCTCGTTCTCGAACCCGCCAACGCCCTCGCTTGGGCCCAATCGCTCTCCACCGCCGCCGCCCGCGAGGCCGCGCTCGTAAGCATCGCCTCCGCTTGGGCGCAGACGGACCCCGCCTCCGCCACCCGTTGGGCCAGCACGCAGCCCGCCGGCGCCACCGCCACGACTGCGCTCACGGGCGCGCTTTCTTATTGGGTACTCGCCGACGCTGTGGCCGCCCGTGATTTCGTCGCGTTGCTGCCTGCGGCGGCGCAGACCGTCGCGGCCGCCTCGATTGCGCCACAACTCGCCCAGCGCGACCCCGTCGCCACGCTTGCGTGGGCTCAAACTCTTGCTGCCCCCGCGGCCCGCGAAGCCGCCGTGGCCGCCGCTTACGCGCGTTGGTTCGACAACGCCGCTGCCGCCGCTCGCATCTGGCTCGACGCAGCCCATCTACCGATTGAATTCAAAAATCGGCTCCGTTCCCCTGCGGCTCGATAGGTGTCCTTCTTTCGCGATTTCACCCCTCGGTTCTCGACATGGCGAGTTACACCCCCAAAGGATCTTTTCCGATGAAAACACGTTTTGCTTTCTTAATCCCCGTCCTCGCCCTCTTTGTCTCGGTTGCCTCGGCTGCCGAGAAAGCCGGCGCTTGGACCTCGATGTTTAACGGCAAGGACCTCTCCGGCTGGAAAGCCACCGAAGAAGGTCCGGGCTCCTTCACCGTCGAGGACGGCGTCCTCAAAATCGGCACGGGCCGCGCGCATCTTTTTTACGGCGCTGACGGCAACGCCTCGTTCAAAAACTTCGAGTTCAAGGCCAAGGTGAAAACCACCAAGGGCTCCAACTCCGGCATCTACATCCACACCGCCTACGAGTCCAAAGGCTGGCCCAGCAAAGGCTACGAGTGCCAAGTCAACTCCACGCACACCGACAAGAAGAAGACCGGCGGCCTGTACGCGGTGAAGGACGTGATGGACCTCGCCCCGAGCACCGACGAGGTCTGGTTCGATTATTATATCAAGGTCGACGGCAAACGTATCGTGATCCAGATAGACGGTAAAACCACCGTGGATTGGACCGAGCCCGCCGATTGGGATCCCTCGAAAACCCTCAAGAATATGAACGGCCGCAAACTCAGCTCCGGCACGATCGCCCTGCAAGGGCATGACCCCAAGAGCGTGACCTATTACAAAGATCTCATGATCCGCGCGCTACCCTGAGCGGTCCGCGCACCGCTCGAGAGGTCCCCGCATGGCGCTGAGACCTCTCGCTCAGACTCCGGCTTGCTTTTGCTTGCGGACGTTCGCCTGCACGGCGGGTATTTTTACCTGAGCCCAGGAACGAATGACGGGTAAAACTAGGCTCCGATGTAGGCCGTATTCCTTGGCTGCGCTGGAGATAAACCAATCGGCGAAATCCACCCGATGCGCTCCATATAAATCGGGCATGATCGCGCGAACATCGCTGCGAATCGAATAAAGATAAGCGCCCAGTTCTGTAATAATAGGAGCTGTATTTCCGCCAACAGGATCAGCGCTCGCCGGCGCTTTCAGCCAAGCTAGATAGGAATCGGTGCCGGCCTTAGAGGGATCCGGCCAGCGCGCCCGCATGGGCTCGGGTAAGTCTAGGTAGGCGCGGACCAAAAGACGGGCGTTAGCGGTGCCATCGGAAAAACTAGTGGCATCGCTGAACGGATTTTGGGTCACAAAACACGTCGGTAGGCTGTATTCTTTACGGGCATTAAATAGAAACCAGTCGTAAAATTCACTGCGATTGGCGCCGAAGGGATCAGGAAAAACTTTTTGGAGATCGGAACGTTGGCCATGGATGTAATGCGCCAGCTCACTGATGACAGGATGGGGCTGACCTTTGACGGGATCGGCCGCCGCAGGCTGTTTTAGCCAGGCGTAAAATGATCCTGCGGAGATGCTCTGCGGGTCTAGCCAGCGCGCCCGCAAATGTGAGGGCAGATCAAAATACGCCTTCATTAACACCGGCGTGATAGGCGTACCGTCGTCAAAATGGAGTTTTTTGCTAAAGGGTCCGTCGACCTTACCTGGGTTAGCCCGAGGTGCGTTGGCTGGATCACTTTCATCCATTGAGTAACCTAGGGCAGCAAATTGAGCCGGATAGGGGTCGAGCTGAGTGAAGGCGTTCTTGATCGTTTTGGGTAAAAGCTGCTGCCAAGCTCCGGTCCCGCCCTGGCGAATTAGTTTTCTCTCGGGATCGAGGAGTTGTTGCATTAGCCCCAATTCGCAGGCGCACAGCGAGAGCTTGAGCGACTCACGCGATCTGGGCTCGATCGCATCGGTCAGTCGCGCGAGGGCCTCAAGCGGCTGAGTCCACAAATCCTCATAGCGCAGGGTCATCGCTCCCGGAACCTGCAACCACGCGATCGAGAGGTTCAGATAGACGTGAAAATGATTTTCGACAAACCCCAGCGTCGTCTCGCCACCGATCTCACGGGTTTCCCCTAAAACGGAGGCACTTTGCCGAATATCAACATTTTCCCCCTTACGCTTTTGAATGTGATGCCACAGTGAAATAAGGACATCGGCGGGGTGCCGAATAACACTGATAAAAATCACGCCGTTAGCTTTGCCCCAAGTCAGCAATGCCTGCTTAGGCAAATAGTGCTGGTGGCTGATCCAGTTAGGACCTGCTGCCGCGGCTTCGTTGGCATCGAACTCGGGGTTCAGAGGGACGACCGGCAAATTGTACACATCCGCTAGGAGGTGTTTAACCCAGGTATTTCCTGTCTTAGGCGTGCCTACGATGATGATTTTCAACGCGAAGATTTTAAGTAAGAAAGTTGTTAATTTACGATTAAATAAAATGTATAAAGTGCTTATCGCATTCTACCTATGAAAATCGTGAATTTCATACGCATCCTTTTCTTTTTTAATGGATGTGAAGTTTTTGCACCACAATGATTCGACGTCTTTAGTCACATCACGGTTACATTCATTTAAATGTTCTCCTTTAAACCCCGCCGCGTCTGCTCCCACCCTGCGCTCGATCAGTTGCTGGTTTCTCCGGCGATGATGCTCGATCCTTATCCGATCTATCGCCAGTTGCGTGAGGAGGCGCCCGTGTTTTGGAGCGATCAATGGAAGGCTTGGGTCGTGAGCCGCTTCGACGACGTCGCCCTTTCGCTTAAAGATAAAGAAAACCTCTCCAACGAAAACCGTCAGGGCCTGCTCTTTGCCGGACTCACCGATGACGAACGCCAACAACTTTGTCCGCTCCGCCACTACTTTGCCCAAAAAGACGTAATCGGCTCCGATCCGCCCGATCACACGCGCATGCGCGCGCTCGTCCAAAAGGCGTTCACGCCGAAAACCATCAACGCCCTCGAGCCACGCATTCGCGAGCTCGCCGAGTCCATGATCGCCCCCGCCGTCGCCAGCGGTCGATTCGATTTCATCCACGAAGTCGCGCATCCGTTACCCGTCGTCCTTATTGCCGAGATGCTCGGTGCGCCCGCCGCCGACCGACATCTTTTCAAAAAATGGTCATCCGATATTCTCGGTTTCCAAGGCACGGGCCGCACGACTTTTGGCCCGGCGATGATTTCGCAGACGAGTCTGGTGGCGATGTTCACTTACATGAACGCCTTGATCGACGCCCGTCGCGCGCAGCCGCAGGATGATCTTATCACCGCCCTCGCGCTCGCCGAGGAAGAAGGCAAAGGGTTTTCCCGCGACGAGTTGCTCGCCACGTGCAACACCATCCTCACCGCCGGCCACGAGACGACGACCAACCTCATGGGTAGCCTCGTGCATTTACTGCTTACGCACCCCGAGCAATGGGCCGCGCTCAAAGCCAATCCTGCGCTCATTCACCCCGCGATTGAGGAAGCCCTGCGCTACGAGGCGCCCAAGCAGCGCAATTTCCGCCGCGTGAAAAAGACCCACACATTTAACGGCGTAGAATTCGCCGAAAACGAGATGGTCTTCCAGGTCATCGGCGCCGCCAACCGCGATCCGGCTAACGTCGAAAATCCGGAATCCTTTGAGATCCGTCGCACGAAGATCGACCATCTTTCCTTCGGCTACGGTATGCACTTCTGCGTGGGTGCGCCGCTCGCGCGCATGGAAGCGCGCGTCGTGCTGGAGACGCTCATAAAGCATCTTCCCGACGCGCGACTCGTGCCCGGTAGCATGGCGTGGCAGGAGCGCGTGCAGTTCCGCGGACCCGGTCGTCTCTTGCTCGAGCGCGCCGGTTGAGCGAGCGCGCGGGGCGCGCTTGTGGGCTGGACTTAGACGAGCAAATGAGGCGCGCTGTTGAGGTGTTTACTCTCGCCCAAAAAACCGCGTTTGTCACCGGCGGCGCCTCGGGCATCGGCGCCGCGATCGCACGTGGATTGGTCCGCGCCGGCGCGCGTGTGATCATCGCCGACCGCGATGCGGCGCAAGGCCCCGCCGTGGCGACCAGCATCGGCGCGCAGTTTGTGCACCTCGATGTCGCCAGTGAAACAGAATTTGCCCGCGTCGCCGCGGAGGTCGGGGCGGTCGATGTGCTCGTCAACGTCGCCGGTATCGGCCACGTCGGGGCGTTGCCGGCGACGACAGCGGAAGACTTCGATCGTCTTTACGCGGTGAACGTCCGCGGCGTGTTCAACGGCTGCAAAGCCTTCGTTCCCGCGATGCTCGCGCGTGGATCGGGCAGCGTGATCAACTTGGCTTCGGTGGCCGGCATCGTCGCCGTGCGGGACCGGCTCGCGTACACGACGACGAAGTTTGCCGTGGTTGGTCTCACCAAGGCGCTCGCGCTCGATCACTCGCACACCGGTGTGCGCTTCAACTGCATTTGCCCCGGTCGCGTGGAGACGCCGTTTGTCACCGCGCGCATCCAAGAATACCCCGACCCCGCCGCCGCTTATCGGGAAATGGCTTCCACGCAGCTCAACGGCCGCATGGTGCAACCCGACGAAGTCGCGGCCGCCGCGCTTTATCTCGCGGCCGATGTCAGCGCGATGGTCACGGGCAGCGCGCTCATGATCGATGGCGGTTGGACGGCGGGGAAGTAATTTCCCTGCGCACGCGTTAGGTTTGGGCGCGGCTCAAAGTCGCGCGGTAAGCGGACGGCGTCTGAGCGGTGCGTTGGGTAAATTGCCGCGAAAAGAAAAACACATCACGAAACCCTAACGCCTCCGCGATCTGACTGATCGTGAGGCCGGTCTCGGCGAGGAGTTGGCGCGCGCGGGTGAGGCGCGCTTCGATCACGCAAGCTTGCGGGCGTTGACCGATGATTTTTTCAAACACGCGGGAGAAATGATCCACGCTGTAGCCGGCGGCTTTGGCGATTTCGGCAACCGGGCGCGCGCCTCCGGGGTTTTCGCGGATGGCGGCGGCGATGCGTTGCATGATTTCGCGGTGATGTTGGTCCAGCGCGGGCGCAGCGGGCGCCGTAGCTTGCGCGGAGGTTTCGCGGACCAGTTCGCCTAAGAGCGCCGTGAACAACGCCTCGGCCGAAGCGTGCGCCGCGGGATCAGATTTTGCGCGTAGCGTCAGAATCCGCCGCATCGTCGTCTCGACGAAATCCGGATGCGCCGTGCGCAACACCTCTACGGGCGGCGTGAAACGCCGGGGCGGCTCCCGCAATGTGAAGTGAAAAAAATTTACGACGAGCGGACGTTTGGGATCGTGCGTGGCTTCATAGCGCCGACCGGGACGCATCCATACGCCGGTGCCCGGCGTGAGTGCGATCTCGCCGCGCTCGGTGATCATGCGTCCACGTCCGGCGCTCACAAACCATAGATCGTAATCGCGCAGGCGTGGCGCCCATTCCGGCCCCAAGTGCCAGCCCGGTTCGCAGCGCACGCGGTTGCAATGCGCGGAAAGAATCACGGGATGGTTGAATGCAGCAACGGCCATATAAAGCGGATAACTACAAAAAGATGTCGGACAGCTTCATGGCAAGACAGGTGTGAGTACATTAAAGTAAGAGCGGATAAGTTTACCCAATCCCTGTTTCGCTCAACCTGCTTTTTTTGTCATCATGTCTACCGCGACTCCCGCCACGCCCGCTCCTGAATTCGATCTCGGCGCCGAATTGCATGCGCCCGAGCTTTATCAACCGGTGCCAGACACGGCACATTCGGTCGCGACCCTCGAGGACATCGGGCCGCGTGAAATCGCGTTTTACCGCGAACACGGCTATCTTGCCGTGCGTGAGGCGTTCACGCCGGCCGAAGTCTCTGCTGCGCTTTCCGGGCTAGTGGATTTGATCATGGGTAAAAATCCGGCGTTTAACGGCATCACGTTTGAAGCGGCGGCGAAGACGATTTTGCCGACGTTGAGTGCCGAGCAGCGGCAGGACGCGGTGCGCAAGGCTTGGCACTTTGTGAATTTCGAGCCGCGTCTGAAGGCGATTTCACATCACGCTAAATTGTGGGCCGTCGCCAAAAAACTGATCGGCGATAAGGAGCCGGAGATGTTTCAGGACATGGCGCTTGTAAAGCCGCCCCGTCTCGGTCGCGAAAAACCGTGGCACCAAGATCACGCGTATTTTGATTATCCGCTCGGTATGCCGGTGTTGGGCGTGTGGATCGCACTTGATGCGGCGACAATCGAGAACGGCTGCATGCAGCTCCTCCCCGGCCGCCACCGCGAAGGTCCGATTACGCATTTTCAGCGGCGTGATTGGCAGATCTGCGACAATGTCATCATGGGTACGAAGTCCGTCGCGGCTCCGTTGCCGCCCGGTGGTTTGCTATTGTTTGATGGCTTATTGCCCCACGGCACGCCGCACAATTCTTCGGCCAACCGTCGGCGCGCGCTGCAATTCCATTATGCGCCCGCCGGCATCACCAAGACCACGGCCGAAGAGCGCATGAAGCACTTCGGCAGCGAAGGCAAAAACGTCACCTGCTGATACTAATATTTAAGTGAATTTAAATGGTTAAGATCGGCGAATTGGACTGAAGTTTGATATCTTTTTATTTAAGCATCTTGATGCTCTAATGAGAACGACTTTAACAATTGATCCTGATGTGGAGCAGTTGCTCAAGCAGTCGATGCACGAGGAGAACCTGGGTTTAAAAGCGGCCCTGAACGCGGCTTTACGCCGCGGTTTGGTCCATCAGAAACCGGCCCTTCCGCTTAAGCCTTTCCGCGTTGAGGCTAAGGCCATGGGTCTCCGGCCAGGCTTTGATCCTGCCCGCTTGCAAGATCTCGCGGATGAAATCGAGTTGGAGGCATTTGCCAGCACCGCGAGTCGTCTGCTTAAGAGCGCATTATGATTATACCGGACGTAAATTTGCTGATTTACGACTATGATAATCAGAGTCCTTTTCACAAGGAATCGGCTCGTTGATGGTCAAAATTACTTTCCGGTCACGAAACCGTAGGGCTTTGTTCGGTGGTGGTTTTTAGTTTCCTCAGGTTAGTGACTCACCCGAAGGTTTTCATTCATCCTATAACCGTGCAAGAAGCCACGGAGCGGGTGCGGGCTTGGATGGATCGACCTAATGTAAGAATGCTGCATCCAAGTCCTGCTCATTTTGCTTCAGTATGCTCCTTGTTGGAGGCTGCTGGCACTGGTGGTAATCTCGTTAGTGATGCCCAAATCGCAGCTCTGGCGCTGGAATATGGCGCTGAAATTCACGCTGCCGATATGGATTTTAATCGATTCAAAGGAATCTCTTGGAGTAACCCACTGTCTGCTCGTTGAGGTGGCGCATCGAAGCTTACTGCAAGGCCTAACCGAGGTAATCTAGTTGGAGCCTTTGGCTGCTACGACGAGTCGACGGAGATGAACGCCGCCCTTGAGGTATTTGGCTCGTGCGCACTCCTTTAGCTTTTGACCGCGTCGAGCACGATCGAGGGCGTGAGCAGCTCGGGCAAAATCACCGGCTCGGTTTTACCGGGCTGCCAGATGACGTTAAACGGGACGGCGCTACGTTGATATTTTGCGAGCTCGGTGGTGATGGCCGGGTCTTTGTTGGTCCAGTCGGCGCGCAGTGTGACGATTTTTTTCGCGGCAAAGGCGCGGAGCACGGCGTCGGAGTGGAAGACGATTTTCTTATTCGTCTGGCAGGTGGCGCACCAACGTGCGGTGAAATCGACGTAGATGGTTTTCCCCTCGGCGCGGAGTTTCGTGACGGTCTCGGGGCTCCATTTTTCCCAGACGACTTCGGGCGCGCCGGCGGCTTGGGCGGCGGCGGTTTTCGATGCGATGTCTTCCGGCCAGCCTGTCCACACGCCGACGGCGAACACGAGCGCAGCCGTGATGGTGCCGAAGCGGACCTTGGCGGGCTTGGTGCCGGGCGCGTTGTAGCGGCCGTAGAACCACACGCCGAGTGCGATAAGCACCAGGCCGAAGAGCGCCATCAAGGAACCGTTTTCGGTCGTCTGGCCGGCAAGTACCCACGTGAGGTAAGCGACCGTCGCGTAAAGCGGGAACGCCATGAATTGTTTAAACGTTTCCATCCACGCGCCGGGGCGGGGAAGGATTTTCACGGCCGCGGGGAAAATCGAGAGCAGCAAATACGGACCGGCGAGGCCGATCGCGATGGCGGTGAACACCGCGAAGGATTCCACGGTGCTTAACGTTAGCGCGGCGCCGAGGGCGGGCGCGAGAAACGGCGCGCTGCACGGGGTCGCCACGACGGTCGCGAGTACGCCCGTGAAAAAGGAGCCCGCGAAACCCGACTTCATCTGGAGATCGGAGCCGACGCCGGTGGCGCTCAGGCCGAACTCAAAGACGCCGCTCATGTTCATCGCGAAGATCAACATCACGGCGGCCAGAGCGAAGACGAAGAGCGGGGATTGCAGTTGGAAACCCCAGCCGAGTTGGTCGCCGCCCGCGCGCAGGACGGCGAGCACCGTGGCGAGCGTCCAAAATGACAGCAGCACGCCGAGGGCGAAAACAAGACCGTGGAGAATAACCTTTTTCTTGTCCTGGCCGGCTTGGTTGACGAAGCCGAGGATCTTGATCCCGAGCACCGGGAAGACGCAGGGCATGAGGTTCAAAATTAGTCCGCCGATGAGTGCGAAAAACAGCGTGCCGAGTAGAGAAGCCGGTGCGGCCGGAGCGCTCGCGCTGGTTTTGACTGGAGCTGGAGCTGGAGCGGCGGCGAAGGCGAGATCGACGCGCAGGCCAGGGAGCGAGCCGTCGGCGCGCCAACCGTTGCTGCTCGTGAGTATGCCGGCGAGTTTGGCAGTGTCTTTGGGCGCGTCGGGGGAAATCGGCAGCGTGAGAACGAAGCTGCTGTTGGCGGCGGCGGTGACGATCTGCGGGAGTTCGTAGGCGACATAGTTGTCGTCGGCGAAGAAGCGCAGGTCTGGTAGCACGGCGGCGGGATTTGTGGCGGCGGCTGTAACGGTGAGGGTAACGTTTTTGGCGTCGCGGGTGGCGGAGAGTTTCCACGCGGCATCAGCGCGAGGCAGGTTGGCGACGACGGCGGTGAGGCGGGCGCCAAAGGCAGGATCAGGCGCGGCGCTCGCGGCGACCGGCAGCGTGAGACTGACCTTGGCGTCGCCGGGCATGCAGACTTCTTCGCACATCAGCCACTCGGCGGCGGCTTTGAGCGTGACGCTCGTACCGGGCGCGAGATCAGCGGGTGGCGTCAATGTTACAGGCAGGAGCAAATCGCCTTCGTAGCCGTTGCCGACAATCGTGCCGGTGCGGTCTTTGAGGGCTTTGGGCGCGGGCCACTGAATCTCGCTGGCTTTCCAGCCGGGCGGGAGCGTCCACGCGATCGTGGTGACAAGGCCGGTGCCTGGGTTTAGCCAATACGTATGCCAGTGTTCGTCGTGGACGAGGCGGAGTGCTACCTGCACGGGTTTCCCTGGCACAATCGCGGTCTCGGCGGTAACTAGGGATGCTTTGACGTGCGCGTGAGCCGTGATGGGCAAGAGCGCGGTAAGGCTGAGCGCCCAGATGGCGAGGAAGCGGGAGACTTTCATCTTTGGGAGACGTGGCGGAAACCTGGCCCTTTAGGACCGGGAAGAAGCCACGCATAATTGTTTGGAGTGTGGGAAGGAATCGGAACGAGATTAAGCTGGTGAGTAGGCGTAGCCGTCAGCGCGTTGGACCAGGGCGCAAAAGCGGTGGGCGATACCTTGCACGACCCCGCGACGAATCTGTACATTGAAGCTACCCGAGGCGCGGACGGCGACACGGCCGGCGTGTGTGCCTTGCTTCGCGCCAGCCGGAACGCAGGCGCGGACAAGGTCGCCGGTACGAAAGCCGAAGTGGTTTTTCTGGCGGGTCAGATAACCGCGGGGAAAGCCATCAGCGGTGAGGCGCGTGCGTTGGTGCGAGCCTCGACCCATGCACTTAATGCCCAGGGGCACCTGGTTCGCGCCGAACAGCTGATCGACTTGGCCGACGCACGCTGCGTCCAACGCATGAGTTTTGGGTAAACCCAGGCGAGTCCGATTATACTTGGTACGCCCGCCGGTGGCGGTCTCAACCGGTAACCCAGTGGACTTGAGCAAAGCAACCAGAGCGTGGCGGGTCGCGTTCACCGCCGCCGCGCCGGCCAGCGACTTTT
>CAMDRP010000057.1 GCA_945906965.1 Opitutus sp. GAS368
CCCGCGCCGGACCAACCGAGCCTCTTGCAATCCGTCGTCACGCGTCTGCGCGGCACCGCCTTCTGGATAAAATCCATCGATGCCGACATGACCGTGGTTTATTCGGCGTACGCACCCGCCGCCGCCGCGCGCACGAACCGATCAGGCACAAATCCCTGATCACACGAGCACCGCGCCCGAAAAGGCGCGGGCTACTCTAAAAATTTAAGCGCCCCAGCTGCCCTGGATATGCTTGAAAATCTCCACGCGTTTAACCGCCGCTATCAACTACCCTGGTACGCCCGCATCGGCCTCATCACCTCGGCCGCCGCTTGAAGCCCGCACCGCTCAACGCGCAGTCCATTTAAATACCGTTGTCGTAAACGGCGCGAGCGTCACCTCGATCGCCTGCGCGAAACCATCACGCTCCGCCGGAAACGCGGTCCGACCGCCGTCATTACCCAGTCCGGTTCCGCCGTAGTATTCGCTGTTGGAATTAATCACCTCACGCCAAATCCCGGTCCGCGGCACACCGACCGGATAATCCCGCTTCGCGCCGCCCAAATGGGCCACTACGAGAAAAAGCGTCTGCTCAAACGGATCTTTGCGCAGATACGAGATCAGATTGGCATCGGCATCATTACAGGAGACCCAGCGAAAACCTTCCGCGTTGAAATCATTTCGACTCAAAACGGGTTCGGCGAGGTAGAGCGCGTTTAAATCCCGCACCAAACGCCGCACGCCTTCGTGGTCCGGATATTGGCAGAGATGCCAGTCCAAGCTCGCCCCATGATTCCACTCCCGCGTCTGCCCAAACTCGCAGCCCATGAATAACAATTTTTTCCCCGGATAACACCACATGTGCGCATACAACGCGCGCAAGTTCGCGGCTTTTTCCGAAATATGCCACGCCCCCATCTTAAACAATAATGACGCCTTCCCGTGCACGACTTCATCGTGCGAAAACACCGTCACGAAATTTTCCGCGTATTGGTAAAGCATCCCAAACGTCAGTTCACTCTGATGCCAACGGCGATGGGCCGATTCCTTAGCGAAATACCGCAACGTATCGTTCATCCAACCCATGTTCCATTTGTAGTCGAAACCGAGTCCACCCGCGCTCGTCGGCCGACTCACTTGCGGAAACGACGTACTTTCCTCCGCGATCATCAAAGCCCCCGGATAATACCGGTGCACGAGATCGTTCACCTGTTTCAAAAACTCGATCGCCTCTAAGTTTTCTCGCCCACCCAATCTATTCGGAATCCACTGCCCCTCCTTGCGCGAGTAATCCAAATAAAGCATCGAGGCCACGGCATCCACACGCAACCCGTCGAGGTGATAACGTTCCAACCAAGCCAGCGCACTCGCGATCAAGAACCCCCGCACTTCGTTGCGCCCGTAATTAAAAATCAACGTCCCCCAATCCATGTGCGCGCCCTGCCGAGGATCAGCGTGCTCGTACAGATGCGTCCCATCGAACTGCGCCAACGCAAACGCGTCCCGCGGAAAATGCGCCGGCACCCAGTCCAGGATCACGCCGATCCCTCGCCCATGTAGATAATCGACGAACCACGCGAAATCCGCCGGCGCCCCAAACCGCTGCGTCGGTGCGAAAAACCCCGTGACTTGATAGCCCCACGAACCATCAAACGGATGCTCCGCGATCGGCATGATTTCCACGTGCGTGAAGCCCATCTCCTGCACATAATCCGCCAATTCCAGAGCCAACTCACGGTAACTTAACGACCGATTGTGTTCCTCGGGCTTACGCTTCCAGGAACCCAGATGGAGCTCGTAAATCGAAACAGGCCGGTCGAGCTGAGCCGATTGCTCCCGACGTTGCTGCATCCACGCGGCGTCGTTCCAGGTAAACGCGCCCGTGTCGCAGACGATGGCGGCATTACCCGGGGGCGGCTCGAAATACGTCCCGTACGGATCGGTCTTAACCGCGAGGGTCCCCGCCGGATGTCGTAGCTCAAATTTGTAAAGCTCACCAACCGCGAGCCCCGGAATAAACAATTCCCACACGCCCGAAGTTCCGAGCGGGCGCATCGGAAAATAACGCCCATCCCATTGATTAAAATTACCAACGACTGAAACACGCGCCGCCGCCGGCGCCCACACCGCGAACGCCACGCCCGGCACCCCACCGAGTTCACACCGATGCGCCCCAAGTTTCTCATAAATACGGTGCGAGTTGCCTTCATTAAACAGATACAAATCCTGCGCGCTCAACGTCGGCAGAAAACAGTAAGGGTCACTGAACTGCTGGGTCTCACCGTTAGCAAAAGTCACCCGCAATTGATACCGAAATACGCCCGGGCGTTTTGCGATAAAGCCCTCAAAAAAACCCTCGGTTGCCAGCAACTTTAGCTCGTGCGTCGGCGCACCCTTAGCATCTAGCTCGACGACGGAACAACGAATCGCCTGCCGCAACAGCGCGCGCACAACCACGCCTTGGCTACGCGCCCGCACGCACGGATGCATGCCTAACACGTCATGCGGCGTGGCGTAAGTCGCGTTGAGCAGCGAGGCGAGATCGGCTTTGGAAATAATCACGACGTTATAGTGTAGAGACTACCGCAAGGCGCGGCGCCGTCTAGCCGCGAATCCTCGAGCGATCCGCGCCCGCATTTAGGCTCTAATAACCCCGGGCGTTCCTTCTGTGTGCGTCAGCCCGTATTTTTGAGTCCGCCCGAGATACCGTTGATCGTCAGTTCGATCACCGCGCGAACCGCGTCAGCCTCGGCGGCGCTCAATTTCTCACCGGTCGCCGCGCGCAAGCGCCGCATCATCTCGACTTGGATATAATTAAGTGGATCGATGTAGGGATTGCGTAGTTGGACCGACTTGAGCAACACCGGCTCTTTCGCCAATAATTGTCGCTGTCCCGTCACCGCCAGAATCGCGGCCTCGGTGCGCGCAAACTCGGCGGTGAGCACGGCAAGCACCCGCCGACGAATCTTAGGATCCTCCACCAAATCGGCGTAAAGCGAGGCGATGCCCATGTCGGCCTTATGCATCGTGAGCTGGGCGTTATCGATCAGCGTCTGGAAAAACGGCCACTCCACATGCATCGTGCGCAACAGTTTACGGCCTTGGGGTCCACGCTTCAGCACCGCATCGAGCGCGCTGCCGAGCCCGAACCAGCCGGGAAAATTAAACCGACTTTGCATCCACGAAAACACCCACGGGATCGCCCGTAGATCATCCACGCTCGTTGTCGCCCGGCGAAACGTCGGACGCGAACCCAGCTTCAGGTTGCTGATTTCATCGATCGGCGTCGCCTGTTTCCAGAACACCAAAAACTCCGGATCATCGTGCACCACGGATTTGTACGCCGCAAAGCCTGCTGCGCTCATCGCGCTCATCGCCTCGCTCCATTGCTCCGGCACGACCGCCGCCGATTCCGCCGCATGCGTACCGAGCATTACACCATAAGCCATCTGCTCCAAAATCCGGTGCGCCAGATCGGGATCATGATACCGCGTGGATAACACTTCGCCTTGCTCCGTCACGCGGATGCCGCCATCGCGCAAGCCCGCCGGCTGCGCCAAAATCGCCTTTGCGGCCGGCCCACCTCCGCGCGCGATGCTGCCGCCGCGCCCGTGGAAGAGCGTGAGCCGCACGTCGTGCTCGCGCGCCACTCGCGCGATCGCGTCCTGCGCCTCGAAGAGCGCCCAGTTCGCCGTCACATAGCCACAATCTTTATTGCTATCCGAATAACCGAGCATCACGTGCTGGTGCGCCGGCTTCACGCGACCCGGCAGTGTAAACAAACCCGCCAAAATTTCCGGCGCACGTTCTAAGTCATCGAGCGTCTCAAACAGGGGCGCAATCGGTAGCTTCGCCCCCGTGATCGCTTGCAAAAATTCCAACTCCAAAACATCCGAGACACCATCGGTCATACTGATAATCGCGATGCCCAAAGCCTCCGGCCCAAATCGCACCGCCGCCCGTGCCGCCAACGCCAGCGGATCCAACACGTGACGCGTCGCCGCAGAAAATTTCGCCAGTGCCGCCGCAGACAACGGTTTGGCTCGGACTAAAGCCGCGAGCAACACCTCGCGTTTTTCCACCTCCGCGAGCTTTGCATAATCTGCGCGCTCGAGCACCTCAGCCACCGCCGCCTCATGGTGCGAGGAATGTTGGCGAATATCTAGTCGCGCCGTGTGCAGGCCGAAAACCTCAAATTGTTCGCCGAGCGCCTTGAGCTCGCCCTCGACAAGCATCGCGCCTTTACCCGCCGCCAGACTCGCGCGAATCGTTTCTAAAGTCTCGTCGATGGTATCGCGACTCAGACACGCCTCGCTCGCGGTTTCTTCACCTAGCACGCTGCCGTCGCGCACTTCATTAACGGCTTGCGCGAGCCGCTCCCGGAGCACGCCGAGCAACAATCGATAAGGCTCATGCGGGTAGCGTTTACCCAACTCCTCAATGTGCTTCGAGACGTGCAGATTTTCTCGTAATTCTTTTTTCAAGGCCGGCACGACCGAATCGCGCCGGTCACTCACCGTGAGCGTGCGGGCCAATTCGCGCGCTGCGAGCCGCAGTTTCTCAATCGCGAGCCGACGATGCAGTAACAGTACTTCAGCGCTCACTGCCCCCGTAACGCCGGGATTGCCGTCGCGATCGCCGCCGATCCAAGAACCAAAGGCCAGCCAGCGGCGCGGCGCGCGTAAGCTAGGATAATACCGCGCCAAGGCCCGCGTCATGTCCGACTGCAAGCGTGGCAGTGTCGCGTACAGCGTGGTATCGAAATACCACAAACCAGTCTTCGCTTCATCGGTGACCTCGGGCCGCGCCGAGCGACTGCGATCCGTCAACCACAGCGAAGCGATCTCGCGCTCCACGCATTCCGCATCGAGCAACGCCGGATCGGTCAACAGGGCCGGTTGCGCCCGCAGCCGTAAAATTTCACCCAACCGACGCAACTTGGTGAGCAGCGTGCGTCGTTTCGATTCGGTCGGATGTGCGGTGAACACCAATTCAATATTCAAGCGATCGACGAGCGCCTGCATCGCCGCCGCGCCGACGCCCCGACGTTTTAGCTCCATCACTGCCGCCTCAATGGACTCACGCATCGGAGGCAGCACCGTCGCATCCAGACCCCGCGCCGCTCGGCGTCGCCGCAACAACGTAATGCGGAAATTTTCCTCTGCGAGATTCACCAATTCAAAATACAAGGTAAACGCCATCGCCTGATTGAAGGCATCCGTGGGCGACAGCGCCGCCACCTCGGTCGCGAGCGCGCGCGCTGCGGCGCCGTCGCCGGCCCGACGCGCTTTGGCGCGCTGCCGCAACACCTCGACCGTCTGAAACGTCTCCGGTCCTTCGAGTCGCGTGATCACCCGCCCCAATGCACTGCCGAGCGCCCGCACTTCAGCGCGCAAGGCGGTCATTTCCTGGAGAGCAGAAGAACGAGAGGAAGTTTTTTTGGCCATGAACTCGTCGCAGGATGCAACGCGACGCACCACGGCAAAAGCTAAAACTACGCCAATTATCAAAACCCCGCCTGAGGCTTGCTTGCCCACGTGCCCACGCCTTTGCTCAGGGCGTGTTTCGTCGTTCCGTCCTGGTTTCATTTTTTTTGCTGACCGCCTTCACGAGGCTACCAGCCCAATCTCTCGCGCCTGCTCAAGACACCTCCGTCCCCGGCGCACCGGCTGCGGCCACGCGTCAACTCGACGTGAGCGCAGACCACAGCGCCTTTGATTTCGCTTCAGGTGAACAAATCCTTACCGGCCACGCTCGTATGAGCGACGGCCTCACGCTGCTGACCGCTGACGAAATTCGCTACAACACGCGCACCGATATCGCGATCGCCACCGGTCACGTCACGCTGACCCGCGGCCCCCAGCGACTGCTCGCTGACCAACTCACCTACAACCGGCGCGCGACCTCGTTCGCGGGGCAGTCGATTCGCGTAGGGTATTATCCCTTTTATGTCCGCGGCGCCTCAGCCGCCGGCACGCTCAACGAAATCAACGTCACCGACGCCACCGTCACCTACCGCGAACCCGGTCCGTGGCAACCCACGGTACAATCCACGCGCATTCTCTACGCACCGAGTCGCAACCTGCGCAGTGAAAAAACCCGCTTTGGCTTGGGTAACGCGCAGCCGTTTCCGTTGCCGCGCATCCAGCAAAATCTCGACGAGCCCCTCATCTCCTACCTCACGTTCACCGGCGGTTACCGCAAAACTCTCGGCGCTTACATCGAAGGCGGCCTTCGCATTCCTTTAAAAAAGGGCATAAAAATCGGCGGCGATGTCGGTCTTTACACGGCTCGTGGTCTGATGGCCGGACCTTCGGTTAGCTACATCGGCGAAAACGAGGGACGTGATCTCCACGGTTATTTCCGCTCTGGTTTTATCCGTGATCACGGCGACAAGCTCACCGACATCCTCGGCCAACCCGTCTCGACCAACCGCGGCTACATCGACTGGCAGCACTCGCAGCGACTCGCCGAAAATGTAACGCTCGCCGGCCAGATTAACGCGTGGCGCGACTCGGAGGTTGTCCGCGATTTCCGCCCGCGCGCTTTTTTTCCAGTCCAAACGCCCGATACGTTTATCGAGTCTGTTTACACCGGCCACAATTACCTGATCTCTTTATTCACGCGGCTTCAGCCAAACTCGTTCGATTACGTCCAAGAACGTCTCCCCGAGCTCCGCTATGATTTGATGCCGAGCGCCCTGGGCTTCGGCGGCCTTTACCAACGCGCCCAGGCAAGCGTCGTCTCGCTGCGCGAGCGACCGCCCGCGCAGATCGGCCCGCGCCTCGTCAGTGACCGCGCGGACGCCTACTATGCCCTCACTCGTCCATTCACGCCGCGGGAATGGCTCACCGTCACGCCCACGGCTGGCGCCCGCGTGACGCACTACGCCAACACCACCGGCGCGAGCGAGCCCGGCGGTTACACCCGCGTCCTCGGCGAAGTCGGCCTCGACGCCTCCCTGCGCGCCAACGCCACCTACACTTACAAAAACACCCAGTGGAAAATCGATGGCCTTCGCCACTTGATCACGCCCAAGCTTAGTTACCGTTACATCCCCCAAGGAGACCTCGGGCGGCGCTTTATTCCCGCCATCGACCGCCGCGAGCCCATCACCAGCTACCTCCGCCCGCTCGGCCTCGGCGACCAGCGCAACCTCGACGACCTCCACGCCACCAACACCCTGCGCCTCGGCCTCGACAACACGCTCCAGACCCGCGACGCCACCTACGGCTCGCGCGACCTCTTGGTGTTCAACCACGCCGTCGACTTCCGATTTCACCGCGAGCCCGGCCAACGCGATTTTTCCTCCGTTCACACCGAGCTCGCCGTCATGCCGGCTGCTTGGTTCCAGCTCGACGTCTACGAAAGTTTCACGCCCCAGACCGGTACGCTCCAAGAACTCAACTCCGGCATCACCGTTCGCGACGGCACCGCTTGGTCTCTGCGCTTCGCCACCAATTTCCTCCGCCGTGAAAGCGAAGACTACCGCATTGAAGGCCGCGCCCACCTCAACGAAGCCTTCGATGTCCTCGCTCGGCTTCAATACGATGCGCGCACCCGCCGCCTCAACGAACAAGCCTACGGCCTCGTCCATAACCTCGATAACACTTGGCTCATCGAGTACGTCGTTTCCGTTTACTCCGGCCGACGCCGCGAAAACGGCTTCGGTTTCAACATTCAAATCGCGGCCCGCAACTACTGAGCCGCCCCGTGCCGCTTGCTGCTCTCGTTCGGTGCGCTGCCCGCGCCGCAACCAGCGCCGCTTCTCGCACGACCTCGCGCCAACCGTCCTTTTCAGTATTCATCCTTCAATCATCACTTTTCCCACTTATGAGCCTGTCCGGTAGCCAACAGAAAATATTCCTCCGCCTCGTCACCGTCTTGCGCCCCCACTGGCACACCGACCCATCGCTGCCCCTGCGCATCCAGCAGGAATTTGCTGCCAACCGTTCCTTCGGTTCCCGCGACCGCAAACTGTACCGCGAGTTGCTTTACACCACGCTGCGCTTTCTGCCTTGGATCGAGCCGCTCTTCGACACCGATCCCACCCGCGCCGCTCAATGCGTCGCCTGGCTCGCCGCCGATCTCCCCGCCACCCGCGCCTACCGCGCCGGCACCTGCGGCGATTGGCCCGCCTGCCCTACCAGCGTCGTAGCCAAAGCTAAAAACCTCGGTGCCGATCCCGCGACAGTCCTGCCTGCGTGGCTACCGCGCCATTGCCCCGCTGCCGGCCTGGCCCCCGATCTCGACGCGCTCCAAACCCGCGCCGCCCTCTGGCTCCGCCTCCAAACGCCCGACGCCGCCCCCGTTCTCGCTGAATTCACCAGCCTAGGTTGGCCGTCCCGCGTTTCCCGCCTCGTACCCGGCGCCGTGGAACTCCTCGCCGAAGCCGACATCACCAAAACCAAAGCCTTCCTCGCCGGCCTCGTCGAAGTCCAAGACCTCGGCTCCCAAATGATCCTCGCCTCCGCCGGCATCGCTCCCGGTGGACGTTGGCTCGACGCCTGTGCAGGCGCCGGCGGCAAATCGCTCCAACTCGCCACTCTCGTCGGCCCGACCGGCCACATCGACGCGTACGATATTCGCCCAAGCGCCTTGAAAGAACTCCAAATCCGCGCCCAACGCGCCCAGCTGAACCAGATCGCCCTACTCAGTGCCGCACCGACCGGGCTCTACGACGGCGTGCTCGTTGATGCCCCGTGCAGCGGCTCTGGCACGTGGCGCCGCGCGCCCCACCTCAAGTGGACCACGACCCCCGCCCAAGTCACCGCCGCGGCCGCCACCCAACTCCAACTGCTCACCACCTACTCCGCACACGTGCGTCCTGGCGGCCGCCTGCTCTACGCCACCTGCTCGCTCAGCCGGTTTGAAAATGAAGCCGTTGTGGCCGACTTCCTCGCCGCCCACCCGGCCTATAAACCCGAGGCCCCCGCACAGAATTTCGGCTTCACCGCCGACCCCGCCACCGGCGGCCTGACGATTCTGCCCGCCCGCCACAACACCGACGGTTTCTTTGTCGCCGCCCTCCGCCGCGCCTAAAATCCACCCGCAGTTTTTATTTGCCGCGCCCCGCCGCCGCCCAAACCTCTCTCTTTTCACCGTGGCTCCCGATACCGACTACCGCATCAAGCTCCAGGTCTTTGAAGGCCCGCTCGATCTTCTGCTTTTCCTTATTCGGAAAAACGAAATCGACATCTACGACATCCCCATCGAGTCGGTCACCAAGCAGTACCTCGAGGCCATCCGCGCGATCCAATCGCTCGACCTCGATGTTGCCGGCGAATTTTTCGTCATGGCCGCCACCTTAATGGAGATCAAGAGCCGCATGCTCTTGCCCAAAGGCCTCCACGCCATCGACCCCAACGCCAACCCCGAAGACGACATCGACCCACGCTGGGAACTGGTGCACCAGCTGCTCCAATACAAAAAATTTAAAGAGGCCGCCGGCGAGATCGCCGCCATCATTCGCCGCCAGCAAGACCTCATGGAGCGCCACGTCTCCATCCTCAGCGCGGAACTCGAGGACCGCCCCCTCAAAGCCGTCGGTCGCATCGAGCTTTGGAACACGTTTAATATCGTCCTGCGCCGCCTCGCCGAAAAACTCGTCGTCGGTGAAATCCAAGACGAGTCTATCACCGTCTCCGACCAGATGGAGTGGCTGCTCACCCGCATCGAGACCGAAAAATCGTTTATCTTCTCCCACCTCTTCCCCCAAGGCACCACCTTGCGCGAACTCGTCGCCACCTTCCTCGCCGTCCTCGAACTCACCCGACTCGGTAAACTCCGCATCGCCCAGAACGAGTCCTTTACCGACATCGTCTGCTCCGCCCGCGAGGAAAACCCACTTGAAACTCCGGCCGACCCGGCCACGGTCCTCGCGTGAGCAAACCGCGCAAACCCAGCCCCCCGAAAGCCGGCCTCGTCGGCCTCGGCCTCGACAACACCGACGGCCATAAACGCCTCACCACCGGTGAGCAATTCGCCATCGTCGGAGGCTCCGCCGAGACCCATGACCGCATGACGGAGACCGTCGTAAAAACCTTCGAAGAACTCAAAACCCGCGGCAAACCCCTGCACCAAGTCGCGCCTCAGGAACTCGCTGAGATCCTCCATAAATCTACTCCGCGCTGATTACCTCGCTTGCGTTCCCCACCACCAAGCCCCTCTTTCAATCCACATCCTTCATCCACATGTCCGACAAAATCGCCAATCTCACCACCGATAATTTCAAGGCCACCGTCGCCGCCGCCACCACGCCCCTACTCGTAGATTTCTGGGCACCCTGGTGCGGCCCGTGCAAAGCCATCGCGCCCATCCTCGAAGAACTCGCCACCGAGATGACCGGCCAAGTTCAGATCGCCAAGGTCAACATTGACGACAACGACTCCATCGCCGCCGATTACGGCATCCGCGCCATCCCCACGATGCTCCTTTTCAAAAATGGCCAAGTCGCCGAGCAACTCGTCGGCATGATGCCCAAAGCAGCCATCAAAGCCAAAATCACGGCCCACATCTGATCGCTCCGCGCTACTCGCTAAAATTATTCTGCCCCGACGTTTCCCCGCCGGGGCTTTTTTGTGCACACCCACCTAGACGCTTCCCCATTGCACCCTTCCGCGCTCCCGTCCCAACTCGCCCCAACCCCCTCCGCCCCATGACCTCAATTCATCGTCGTCTAATCCCTTCTGTCCTCGCTCTCACGCTCGTCTGCGCCCCGCTTCTCGGCGCCGCCACGCCCACCCCCGCGCCCCAAAAAATCAAAGACATCATCATCTACGAAAACCCGCGCTTCCACTCCGCGTTCCCGTCTGTCATCCGCCGCCCTGACGGAGAATTCCTTCTTTCTTTCCGTCGCGCCCCCAACCGCAAAATTTTTGGCGAAGCCGGCAACAACCACGTCGATCCCAACAGCCAACTCATGCTCCTTCGCTCGCGCGATGGCGTGACGTGGTCACCCGAACCCACGCTCATCCACGCCGATCCCTTCGGCGGCTCCCAAGACCCCTGCCTACTCCAACTTCGCGACGGCACCCTGCTCTGTTTTAGCTACGGCTGGAGTTTTCTCCGCCCCGATGGTGTCGCGAAACTCAAACCTCCGTTTTTCCAAAATTTCCCCGGCTCGATCTTTAATGGCGGTTACTACCTGCGCTCGACCGACGGCGCTACATCTTGGACCGGCCCGTTCAAACCGCCCCATCTCGCCGCTGAAATTCTCCACGATCCCTTCGGCCAACCAATCGCCGCCTACAATCGCGGCGCCCCCATCGAAGGCCGCGACGGTCGACTGTTCTGGGCCTGCGCCGCCACCGACCGCGACCTCCCACGACGCACATCCGCCTACCTCCTCATCTCAAGCGATCAAGGCCAGACGTGGAATTATTCCTGCCCTATCGCTATCGATCCCACGGCCTCCTTTAACGAAACTTCCCTGCTCGAAACTCCCGCCGGCAACCTCATCGCCTTTCTCCGCAGTGAAGGGCTCGACGACGACGCCTGTCTCGCTCGCTCCACCGACGGCGGTAAATCCTTCCAGCCGTGGCAACGTCTCGGCTTCCGCGGGCACCCGCTGCATGCCCTACGGCTACCCGACCAACGTGTCCTTCTCACCTACGGCTACCGCCACGCGCCCCTCGGCATCCGCGCCCGCATCCTCAACCCCGAATGCACCGACGCCGCCACCGCGCCCGAGATTATCCTACGCACGGACGGCACCACCACCGATCTTGGCTATCCTTGGTCCGTGCAAATCGACGCGCACCACGTGCTCATCGCGTACTACTTCAAAGGCACCGGACCGATCCAGCACCTCGCCGGCACGATTTTAAAAATCGACTGAGATTAAAAAAGCGCCGCGTCCGCGCCCGCGCTCAAAGCACAAACCCCGCCGCCGCCAACCCCGCGTACGCCGCGAGTAATTTTCCCGTATCGCCGAGTAGCTCAATCAACTCCACCGGTGTCTTGCTCTCACGCAGCCGCCGCACGTGCCGCCACGCCACCGGCGCCAGCACCAGCGGCAACAAACACCACGCCGAAAAACCGCGCGCCCAAAACACCACCGGCATCGCCCCCGCCACCACCAGCGAGCCATTGAACTGCGCCCGCGCAAATCTCAGCCCGAAACGCACCACGAGCGTGCGCTTTCCCGCGACCACATCCGTCGCCGCGTCGCGATAGTTATTCACGACCAAAATATTTGCCGCCAACAACCCCACCGGCACCGCCGCGAGCCACACCTCCATCGTGACCGCGCCCGCCTGCACGAAGTACGTCGCACCCACTGCTACGAGTCCGAAAAATATAAACACAAACACATCACCGAGCCCGTTATACCCCAGCGGCCACGGCCCACCCGTGTAAGCCACTCCGCACACGATGCTCGCAACTCCGATCAAAATCAGCCCCGGCCCGCCCCACGCGATCAAGCCGAGCCCAGCCAGAAACGCCGCCGCAAACACTCCGATCATCGCCCGCCGCATCACCTCGGGCCGCACCCAACCCGCGGCCACGGCGCGCAAGGGCCCCACACGCGTCTCCGTATCAGCACCTTTCATGTAATCAAAATAATCGTTCGCGAAATTCGTCCCGATCTGGATCAAGCCCGCAAACAATAGACACAGTGCCGCCGCCCCGAAATCCGCGCGACCCACCTGCGCAGCGAGCGCGGTTCCAACCAAGACCGGTGCCAGTGCCGCCGGCAAGGTCCGCGGCCGCGTCGCACTCAACCATAACTTTAAAAACGTTGGAGGATTCACCGCGTTCACCCCCAGACCCTGCGTGTAATCTTTGCGAGCTGTCAAAGGCTGCGTCCAACCTTCGCCGCTACCTCGGGCCGAAACGCCTGTTCAGGCGCCACGCGCAACGTCCGCTCCAGTTCCCGAATGCGCGTCAACACCAAGGGCGCGTCCGCCGCTTCATCGTCGCGCGGCAGCTGCGGATACAAAGCGCACAACCACGCGTAAGCCTCGGCGTTGCGCCCTTGTCGTTTCAATAGCTCCGCATAAATCCGCGCCGCGTAATACGGCCCGCCTTTTTCCTCCCACGCTCGTCGATAACTAGCCGCCGCCGCGGCGACATCGCCCAATTTATTCAGCTCGATGTGCGCCTGCTCGATCCACAGCGCGATCGTATCGGCCTGCACAAGCCGCGCCGCCACGATCTGCGCCAGCGCGAGGCGCGCATGCTCGATCTCGATCACGCGCCGGCGCGTTTCCGGCACCGCGTCGTAGCCGCCCTCGGCGTCGATGCGCCACACGGGCAAATCGTACGCCAAGATACGCGCCCCGTTTAGCCAGAAATAAAGCGGCCGCGGGTCCACGGCCACCACGGCGCGCAACAAGGTCTGAGTGCCCGGCAAATCCCGTTGCTCCCAACCCGCGTACATTCGAATCCACAAAAAATCCGCCGCCAAGGCCCGGAATCCCCCGAGCCACCCCAAAAGCGCGCCCGCTCCCGGCGAGGCGGACAGCGTCCCGCGTTGCGCCGTCGCCGCCGGGGCCGCTGGCCACACGCGGTTGAGCAACGCTCCCGTCAACGCGAGCGCCCCGACCGCGATCAAAAGCGTGCGCAGCCTAGACTTCACGTTCGCGAAAAGAGCGGACCGCCAGCGCGAGCGCGACCGCCGCATAGACTCCCGCGTACGCCGTCACCTGCGCGAGACCGCTCCACGTCCAAGCCCCGTCGGCGGGTAGCGCGAAGCGTTGGAAATCAGGAAACATCCAATGAATCAGCGTCGCTGGTACGGTCATGAGCGAGGCCCCGTTGCGCTCGTACGCCGCCTGCGCGAGGCCCTGCAAATGACAGATTACAAAACCTGCGCCGCTCGCCATCACTGCAAAAATCTGCGTCTGCGCAAAGCTCGCTGCGAGTAACGTCCCGGCCGCGAGCAGCGCCAGTTTCAACGCGTGCAAATACGCCGCGACCCACAACGCACCGAAATTCACGGCGTGCGTCGCGGCCCAAGTCTCGGGTTGGTCGACTTGCAAGGCGAGTTGGCGTTGCCCCAACACGCCGAGGAGCGTCGCAGTCAATACTCCGCAAAACGCGACCGCCACCACCGCTACACCAAAAAATTTCCCGAGTAGAAATTCCGTGCGCCACACGGGCTTGGCCAGCAACGTGAGCGCCGTGCGGTGTTCGATTTCACTAAAAAATAACTGCGCCGTGAGCGCGATCGTGAGCGCGGCACCGAAGCCCGCGATCGCGCCATCGCCGAAATCGGCAATGAACTTCAGCTCGGATACGCCGAAATTAAAATCCCGCAGCCCACGCACCCCGAGTACAAGTCCCGCGGCGATCAACACGAGCGCGTGGAGTAATTTTTGGCGCAACGCCTCCCGCAGCGTGACGCCCGCGATCAAGCCCACCCGACGCAACGAGAACGGCACGGTGTTCATGGCGCACGTTCCTCCGTTGGCTGCCGGTTGCGCTCCACGCGTTCGATAAAAATCTGGTCGAGTCGCGCGAAAGGGGCCCTAACCGCCGCCGCCGTCTTGCCCCGCGCGGCGAGCCATTGCGCCAGCTCGGCCTGCTCAGCCGCGTTGAGCGTATCGGTGGAATTTTCACCCTCAGCGGACAAAGCCGCCACCGTACCGCACGCGAGCAAGCGGCCTTTATCCAGGATCGCGACGCGGTCGCAGACGTCCTCAATCTGCGCGAGCAGGTGCGAAGTGATGAGGACCGTTTTACCGCGCGCCTTGAGTTCGCGGATGAGCTCGGTGATCGCCGCAGCCCCGATAGGATCCACGCCCGCCGTCGGCTCATCGAGAATCACCAGTTGCGGGTCATGCACGAGCGCCTGCGCGAGGCCGATGCGTTGCAACATGCCCTTCGAATACGTTCCCACGCGTCGATCCGCCGCCTCGGCGAGTCCCACCCAAGCGATCACTTCGGCGACGCGCGCCGCGAGGGTCGCACTTTGCAAGCCGCAGATACGTCCGTAAAAAGTGACGAGTTCGCGCCCGCTCAGGAACCGATAAAAGTTGGGCGCCTCCGGCAGGTAGCCGACGGCCAATCGCGCCTCGACGCGCTCACTCGACACCCCAAAGACCCGGCACGCGCCTGAGGTGGGCCGCAGCAAACCCAGAATAACTTTGATCGTCGTGCTCTTGCCGGAGCCGTTGGGCCCGAGCAGACCAAAAATTTCCCCGCGCGCGATCTTGAGGCTGAGATTGTCTACCGCGCGTAGCCGCACGCCGCGCAGCCCCAAGGCGAAATCCTTGGTCAATCCGCCCAACTCGACCGCCGGTGATCCGCCAGCCATCATTTGATCACAAATCCACTGAACTGAGCGGGTCGCGCCGCCGGGTACCGCTCGACCTTCCGCACGTAGCCATGCATCCGCTCACTGACGGCCTCGATAAATACAGCCACGACTTCCGGCCGGCCCTCGACCTCGATTTGCACGCGGCCGTCGGGCAGGTTTTCCACGAAGCCGGCGACCTCAAATTCCCGGGCGACCTGGAGCGTCGCATAGCGAAACCCGACGCCCTGCACTCGCCCCGTAAATATTGCTCGCTCGTGATGCACGTCAGCCATGTTGCGAACAAGGTAGGCTTGGCGCCGGATGGCGTTCAATCCGCAAAACACGCGAGATGAGCGTAGATTTAGATTTTAGTTTGCATTCCGAGAATCCGCCCGCTCATTTTCAGAGAACCTGATGAGTAACTTCAATTCTGACGGCCCCTCGGGCAACGAGTGGGAAGAGCGCGGCGATCTCGCTTGGAACGAATTCGACTGGGAGCGTTACCTGCGCGAGCAGGACGAATCCATCGGCCGTTACCAAAAGTTTTACGAATCCTCCATCGACACGCCCGACCGTATCGACGCCGTCGCCGCCCAGATGGGCTGGAGCCTCGAAGACTGGACCGAAGAAGGGGGCGAAATCCCTGATTCCGACGACGACGAGGAAGACGACGACGACGAATTCCCCGACAAGGGCGACGTCTACACGCTGCACAAAAACCCCATCTTCATCGCCACCAAAGCGATCACTCAATCCCTGCAACATACGTGGTCACAAGCCGCTGGGGACGCTCAGCAACTTCCCGCGCCGGTGTCGCTGAGCCTACTGACCGCCTTGCATCGCGGGGAAGATCAAGCTATTCAGGCGATCCACGCCCTCGATTTCGGCGATTACGCGATGGCGATCAGTCTCTTTAAGCGTGCGCTCAACGTGCTCAACAGCACCTTTGCGCTCCTCAACTCCGACGAAGCCGGTCGCCAGCCTACCGTCGTTGCCTTTCGCGTCTATGCGTTGCCCCGGCTCTTTGATTTGCGGGAAATCTGGCTGCGCGTGATCAACGAATGCCGCGAAGAGCTCGAGCGACCCGACGACCCAGAGGACGACGAGGAGTAAGAATTGGGTCCTGTTCCGAGACTAAGATGAGGGGAAGTTGAAAAACGCCTTGCCCTTCGGCATAGTGCTTCATTGGTTAGCGAACTGCTTCGGAGAGGTGGCTGAGTGGTCGAAAGCAGCGCTTTGCTAAAGCGCCGTAGGTGTAAAAGCCTACCGGGGGTTCGAATCCCCCCCTCTCCGCCAGTTTCGACGGTTTAGGCAGGGTCGATTGTGCGCCTACTAAAAACAATCGTTCCCCCAACGGCGGGTAGAGCATGTCTCGATACCTCTCATAATCTGGATTCCTTTGGGGGTCGCAGACTAGCATTACAAACTGGCTCAATTTGGCGAGGTCACGTCATCACCTCAAAATCTGTGAACTTAGCGTTGAGATGGGCTTTTTTGGTCGCGTATTTCGGCGCGCCGCATAGGCATGGCATCAACTATTGCGAAAAGCTCTTCGGGCGCGAGTAGCGTGGTACGGCGGAGTTTTTCACCGCCGTCTTTGCCAATCAAAGTGACGGAAAAAAGTTTGGCGCCGAATTGAGTCTGAACCACGAAGTCACGTTCCAGGAGACCGGCCCACGCGGGGAGTAGCACCGCGGCTTGAGCGCGGTAGGATTCGTCGGTGAGGCTAGGTGCGGCGATGACAAGGATGCGCTGATCGTGGGCGGCGAACATCGGAAGAATAAGAGCCAGCGAGACGGGAAAGAGGAGAGAAACGAGGCGCATAGGATATGCTACCGCCTCGGTGGAGTTCGCACAAGTAGAGTTCAAAACACCCGCACACCGATTGGGCGGGTCATTTGATCGCCGTCGGCGTCAGTCACGCGAAACGTCACGCTAGCGAGCCCAGTGAAGCCGTCTTTTGGCGCAAATACGATGGATTGTCCATCGTCGGTGGGAACGGCATTCCCTCCGACTGTCGCCACCACTTCGAATTTTGGTTTCGCGGTAAAACCGCGGGTGAGCGGTGCCAAGGCCAACGTTACGTTGCCGCCTGCGGCGACTTCGGCATG
>CAMDRP010000058.1 GCA_945906965.1 Opitutus sp. GAS368
TCTGTTAGCCTGGGAAGAGACGACGATCGTGGTACAGAGCGCTGGCGATTGTGGTAGCTGGTGCGAGGAGGTCACCGAGCCGATGGCCGATCCGACGAGCTATAATCATAGGACTAGACGTTGGGCTATGGTTACCAACGCCTGCATTCCATGGGTAAATCTGACGGAGCAAACATGCCGGGTGGTGGATGGGTGTATCACTGAGCTCGCTCGCCGCGATCGCGGCTGGGTCAAGGAGCGAGATCCTTTTCGAGCCCAGTCCGGTTGATGAGACCGCCAAACGGATTGTTCCCGAAGGCCGGGGCGATGAGGCCGCGGTTCCAATCCGCAGCGGCGGTGGCAAGACGCGCGGCGATTTCAGGATGCGAGGCGGCAACGTCGCGGGTTTCTCCGAGGTCGGTGGAGAGATCGTAAAGTTGCGGTGCGTTTTGATAGGTGCGTAGCCACTTCCAACTACCTTCCCGCACCGCGAAGGCCTCGCCGCCATCCATCCGCCAAAAGAGGCGGGCGTGGGGTGCGGCGTTGTTTTTGCCGGTGAGAAACGGGAGAAGATCGACGCCATCGAGGGCGGCGAGTTTGGCGTCGCGCGTGGTGCCGGCGGCGGCGAGGGCCGTGGGCAAAATATCGAGCGCGATAATCGGCTGCGAATACGCGCGGCCGGCGGGAATGCGCGCGGGCCAGGAGACGAGGAACGGCACACGGATACCGCCTTCGAAGACATCGCCTTTCTGGCCGCGCAGGGGAGAATTCATGGAGGCGTTGGCGTTGCGCTTGGTCATCGGGCCGCCGTTGTCGGAGATAAAAAAGATGAGCGTGCGTTCGCGTTGGCCGGTGGCGTCGAGCGCGTCGAGCATGCGGCCGACGGCTTCGTCGACGGTGGCGACCATCGCGGCGTAGGTGCGGCGGCGCTCGTCGGTGATCGAAGCGAAGCGAGCGAGTTGATCGGCGCGGGCCTGCATGGGAGTGTGCGGCGCGTTGAAGGCGAGGTAGAGGAACCAAGGTTTTGGGCTGCCGGCGTAGCGGTTGATGGACGCGGTGGCCTCTTCGCCGAGGCGCGTGGTGAGTTCGCCCACCTCGGGCACTACGGTGGTGTTGCGCAGGATGGGAGCGTTTTGTTCGGCATCACCCGTGACGGTCGCTTTCTTACCCGCGCCGATTTCGACTTCGACGACCGAGCCGGGAAAATAACGGTGGCCGCCGCCGAGGAAGCCAAAGTATTCGTCGAAACCGCGGCGATTGGGGTGAAATTGCGGATGGGCGCCGAGGTGCCATTTGCCAATCGCGCCGGTGGTGTAGCCGGCGGAGCGGAGGGAATCGGCCAGCGTGGATTCGGAAAGCGGCAGGCCGTGGGTGGCGGCGGTGGCATCCCACTTGGGATTAAATTCGTAGCCGAAGCGCTGCTGGTAGCGGCCGGTGAGAATCCCGGCGCGCGACGGACTGCAAACCGGATAGGACACGTACCCGTCGGTGCAACGCAGGCCGGAGGCGGCGAGGCGATCGAGGTGGGGCGTGGGGATGTCACGCGCGCCCTGAAAGCCGACGTCGTTGTAGCCGAGATCGTCGGCGACGATCAGGAGGATATTGGGGCGTGGCTCGGCGGCGGTCGCAACGCTCGGCGCGACGCAGCCGAGGAGGGCAACCAAGAGGAAGGGGCGCATGGGAAAAAATTTACTTGGAGCGGAAGGTGGCGCTGAGCACGACGTGCTCGATGAGGTCGCGCAACGGATAGGCGTCGGTTTTGGTGGCCTCGAGGATCGCGTCGATCGCGGGACGATCAAGAGGTTCGACGCGGCGACCGCAGGCATAGGTGAGGAGACGCTCGGTGAGCATGCGGGCAAACTGGGATTTGCGCTCGACCAGCGCCTGTTTGAGGCCGGCGACATCGGCGAAATGCTGGCCGCCGGGAAGTTCGCCGGAGGTGTCGATGGGGACTTTCTTTTCGTAGGTCTCGCGCCATTCGCCGATGGGATTGAAGCGTTCGAGGGCGAATCCGAGGGGGTCGATCTTGCGGTGGCATTCGTAACAGGAGGGATTGTCACGATGCTTGGTGAGAATCTCACGCATCGACTTGGCTCCGCGGATGTCGGGGTCGATCGGCGGGACGTTGTCGGGCGGCGGGGCGGGTGGCGTGCCCAGAATATTGTCGAGCAGCCAGACGCCGCGGATGACCGGAGAGGTTTCGACGCCGTTGGCGCTGACCGTGAGCACACTGGCTTGGCCGAGGAGGCCGCCGCGTTGCTGGGGGTCGACGGGGACGCGGCGAAACTCGTGGCCGGTGGCACCGTCGATGGCGGTGGGCAGACCGTAGAGCCGGGCGAGGGGGCGGTTGACGAACGTGTAGTCGGCGTCGAGGAAACGGGCGATGCTGACATTGCGGTCGAGCAGGTCGCGCGTGAAGAGCCGGGTCTCGTGCTTCATCGCGGATTGGAGGTCATCCGCGTAGTAGCGCACAAAGGTGCCGCGGTCGGGGGCCATATCGCCGAGCGTGCGCAGGTTGAGCCAGCTATCGAGGAGACCGTGGACGAAGGCGTCGGCGCGGGGGCTGGCGAGGAGGCGGCGCGTTTGCGCAAGGAGTACGTCGGGCCGGAGGAGCTCGCCGGTGTTCGCGCTGCGGGTGAGTTCGGGGTCCGGCGTGGTGGACCAGAGAAAATACGAAAGGCGCGCGGCGAGAGCGTGGGCGTTGAGCGAGCGGTCGGCGGGCGCAGCGGGAACTTCGGGTGATGGTTCGGCGAGGTAGAGGAAGGCGGGCGAGCAGAGCACGGTTTTTAGCCCATCTTTTAGAGCGTCAAAGGGCGTTTGACCGGATTGCTGCCGGCGATCGACCACGGCCATGAGTCGGTCGATTTCGTCCGGGAGGACGGGGCGACGATAGGCGCGGGTGGCAAAGGCGGTGAGGATTTCGCGCGTGCGATCCGGCGTGAAGGGCTGGTTGCCCAGGATCGCGCGTTGACTCGTGGTGGGCCACGCTGGGTTGAGCGGACCGCGGATTTCTACCTCGTGAATGCGGATCTGAGGGACGAATCCGTGGCGTTGGACTTCCTCGCGGGCACCGACGATGCCCGTGGTGGCACGCACGGAGAGGGGAAAGGACGAGTTGTATTGCCGCAGAATGCGGTTCCAGACGGGACGGATGCTGAGCGTGCCGTTCGGGAAGGTGAAGCGCGGCGTGAAGCCGCGGTCGAGCCAGACCCGGAAGGTGTGCCACTCGGCGACTTCGTCCTTGAGAATGGCTTCGCCCAACTGCGGTTCGATGGGTTGTGGCTGATAGAGCGGGCCGACCTTGGCTTGGCCCGCCACGATGCCGAGCCGGAAAGGCATTTCGGGATCGGTCTCGAAGATCTTAGGGTCGTAGGGATGGCGGCGGTTCTTGGCCTCCGCTTTCACGCGGATCTCGTAATAGCCGTCGGCGGGCACACCCTGCGCGAATGCCAGCAGCGGCCCATAGGCGCCCTCGTGCCGGATGGATTGGGGTGACTCGTACAGGCCCATGAAACGAAAATTGTGAACCTTGCCGTGGGAGCGCAGCTCGCCTTGCTGTTGGAAATTATCGGTGAAGCGCCAAGTGCGCTCGGCGGGCGGTTCGGAAGTGGAGAGAGCTTTTTCGACGATCTGGTCGGCCGCCTCGACGTATTGGGCGAGCAGGTAGCCGGAGGTCTTCAGAGCGTCACCGATGTTGTCCATGTGTTGGACCGATTGGTCGCGCGGGAACTTCGTCGTCGGATCAAACATCGTCATATTGAGCGCGAAGAGATCGCCGACGGTGTTCAGATATTCGCGCCGATTGAGGCGACGGAGGACGGTTTGACCACCGGTGCTGGCGAGACGCACTTGGGCCTCGGAGGCGAGTTGGGTGAGGTGGGCGACGACAGCGGCGACCTCGGTGGGTACAGGATGCTTTTTTGCTTTCTCAGGGGGCATCTCACCGAGGTTGAGTTGGTCGATGATGTCTTGGATCTCGATTAACGTGTCGGCTTTGACGACGGGCAAAGCGAGTTGGTCGAACCGACGCTCGGCCTTTTGCTTTTCGGGACCGTGGCACTCGGTGCAGTAGGTGTTGAGGAAGGACTGGATCGCGGGCGTGGCGAGGTCTTGGGCGCCGAGCGCAGCCGGCATGGACGCGAGCGTGCAGAAAAAGGCGCCGGCCAGCAGGCGGCTCAACGGGGACCGAACTCGTGTCATGATCGTATCAGGCGAGTTCGAGGCCCCGAAGGGTGCCGGTGCTAAGCGCGAAACGATCCGTCTCCACTCCGAAGCGTTGTAGCAAGCTCAGGTAGAGATTCGAGAGCGGCACGCGGCCGGTGCCGGTGGTGGGATAGGCGCGGTGTTCGCCGTGTTTGAAACCGCCGCCGGCGAGGATCATCGGGAGATTGGAGTTGGTGTGGGCGTTGGCGTTGCCCATGCCGCTACCAAAGAGAACGCTCGTGTGGTCGAGCAGATGGCCGTCGCCGTCTTCGAGCGATTTCAGCTTCGTGAGGAAACGGGCGAATTGCTCCATCTGATATTTTTCCAGCACGAGCAGACCGTCGATGTTCTCCCGCACTTGCCCGTGGTGGGAGAGCGCGTGGTAATCCTTGCGGAGGCCGAGCGCGGAGGCTTCGAAACCACCCGCGATCTCAAGGGTGGCGATGCGGGTTGAATCGGTCTGGAGGGCGAGGGCGATAAGATCGTAGAGAACCGGCAGGTCGGAGACGAATCCGGTGTTCGCGGGCTCGGCCATACCGGGTTTCGGCTTCGGGACGTGAGCCCAGCGTTTGCCGAGTTCCATCTGGCGTTCGACGTCGCGCACGGAGGTGAAATATTCGTCAAGTTTTTCGCGGTCGCGGGAGTCGAGTTGGCGGTTGAGGGATTTGGCGTCGCCTTGGACCGCGTCGAGAATCGAGCCGTGGAGATGAAAACGATCTTCGGCGCGGGCGGCATCGTGCGCGTTCTCGGTGATGAACAGTTTTCGGAAGAGTTCTTTCGGGCCGGGGATGGGAGGAACGCGGGTGCCGCTGCGGGTCCAGCACATTTGGCAACCGCCGTGCAGACCGTCCTCGGAGCCGATCGTGAGGGCGGAGAAACGGGTGGCACCACCGATGGTCTCGGCGGCGCGTTGGTCCACGCTGATATTGCCCTCAGGCATGGACTTGGCGTCCATGCTGCGGATGCCGCTGAGGTAGGAGTGGATCGCGAAGTGGCCGCCCTTGAGGCCGTGATCGAGTCCAGAGAAGAGCGAGAAATCGGGGCGGTGCGCGGCGAGCGGTTGGAGGAGCGAAGGCAGCGCGAAGTCGCGACCGGTCTTAGTGGGAAAAAATGCGGGTTGGTAGAAGCCCAGCATGTTGCCGATAGCGACCATGCGCTTCGGGCGAGTCGCGCCGATGGCGGCACCGGGTTTGCTCGCGACGCCGAGACCGGCGCCGAGCACGCGGGGCGAGAGGGATTCGAGGAGCGGGAGTGCGAGCGAGATACCGGCGGCACGCAGGAAAAAGCGGCGATTAACAACCTGGGGTGATGTTTTCATTTTTGGGACACAGTGCCGATTCTCGATTCAACAGGGATAATGACGCAGATTATGCTGCGAGGTTGCGTGATGATTTCAGGTAGATTTAGACGGCGTCGGGGCAATTCGGGTTAGATGGGGTGCGTCAGTCTATCCGGTTCTCGCCGCGATTTTCCATTTGATGGATCGTCACCGGCCAGCCGGGAAACTGGTTCGAGGTCTTTCCGTCGGCGGGATCGATGAGAAAGCGGAACGAATCGATGGCATAGGTTTTTTTCGCCGGATCGAAGGTGATGAAGCCGAAGCCGCTACCCTTTTCGTGAGCCTTGTCGTAGCGGTTCGGGGCTTTGCCGACGGCTGGATTGCCTACGGCATAGACATAGACCTTGTTGCCAAATCCATCGATAAATTCGCCCGTATCAGCTAGGCCGTGCCTAGGGCGATTTGTGTGCGGCAGGCCCAAGTCGTCCGGGCGCCACCAGCGCGGATAGCCAGCGGCGATAGCAGGCGTGCAAAAAGACCACATGCTGTCGCGCTGTTTTCCGACGCCATATTGGGCGAGGGTCGTGAGGTGCTGATCGCCGTTGATGTGGAGGGCCATCGCCGGACGCAGGATGTCGATCGCGCGATTGCGCGGCGTTTGCGGCCACGCGCCCGAGTCGAGGTCGCCCTTGAGGTAGCCGCCGTAGCTGCCGTGGTGCGTGGCCACGGCGGCAAAAACGGTCTGGCTCAGGACGGCTTTGAGTGAGTGGCCGCGCCAGTCCTGCGCCCACTTTTTTAGAAACTCTTCCTGCCGCTCGCCGAGCAGAACCAGTCCCGGTTGGTCGAGGGTACTGCAGTCGAACTTCGGATTAATTACATGGTCGGCCCGCGGGCCATCGGTCTTCACGTGTCCGGGGCCGCTTTTCCACTGGCGGTCGGCGATGATCGCGAAGCTGACGCCGCCATATACCATATCACCAAAATAAACGCTGATGTCCTGTTTGCCCGGCGTCGGGTCGTGCGGGTCGGGATGGTGCGAGACGTGGGTGCGATGCACGGCGTTAACCATGCGGGCGGGTTCGAAGTACCCGCCGCTGGAGGATGCACTGGGATCGGCTTGGGGATTGATCACTTTCGCGCCACCTTCCCCCCAGATGTTGCCTTGGAAAACGTCGTGATCGTCGGGCAGACAGAGCGTGGGACTGTGGCGCATCACTTCGCGGAACGCCCAGCCGAACTGGTAGAACTTCCGCAGGTAGTTGAGGATCGCCGGGCCGGCCGGCTCACGGATGATGCCGAAGCCGCCGTGGCTTTCATAGATTTGATCGCCGGAGAAATACACGAGATCAGGTTTCAACTTCGCGACGTTGCGGGCCACCGGTTCATAGGGAAAACCGTAGTCGTTCTGACAGGTCATGGCCGCCATGCGCAGCGGCCGGTCCACGGGGTTCGCCAAAATCGTGCCGGTCCATTCGTCGGGTGTCACGGTACCGTCGCGATGCTTTTCGCGATAGACGAGCCTGTAGGGCGTGGCGTTTTTCTCGTCCCACCGCGGGATGCGGAAAGTGGCGACCCAGGCGTCGGGATCGAGTTTGGCCTCGCCCAACGATTGCCACGCCCCGCCGCGCTGCACGTGCAGTTCCACGACTTGACTGTCGTCGCGGCCCATCGGACCGGTCAGCGCGCTGATCTTCATCACGAAGCCTTCGGCCGTGCGGGAGTCGCTCAGCGAATACATGGACCACAGCAACGGGCCAAAGCGCTGGGCGGGATTGATCGCGAAGGCGTCGCCGGACATTTTCCAGTCGGTAAAGCGGTAGCGCGAGCGTCCCGGATTTTCCACTTTCGGGGCTCCCTTGGCCGCATTTTGGGTCCCCTCCGGGCCGTAGTTGCTCACGAGGGCCACGTTACCGAGGAGGCTTTCGGCCGGGACGGTGTGGATGAGTTTGCCCAGGCTCGCGCCCGAACCAGCCGAACGGGCTTCAAGCGTGAGCGTTACATCGGCACCGTTGGCGATACCGGTGAGCAGTAGGTCGATACTCTTGGGGTCGGCGCCGGCGGCCAGAGGCTCCGTCTTCGCTCCCAGCAGCAATTGCCCATCAGCCACGCCGGCGTTGATGCCCCGAGCCACAAAACAATTGCTGCGGTATTCGTTGAGCTCGCTGCGCACGCCGACGCGAAAGCCAGCGCCGTTATCTTTGCCTCGCACCTCAAGTTGAGAAACCTGCACCGACAGGCTGAAACCCTTCTGTGGGTTCGTGATTTGGTGCGTGAGCGAGTGGATGCTCCGGTTGCCGCCCAGACTCCTGCATTCCGCGCCACCGTCAGCGACCTGCCAGTCCTCCATCGGATTCGCCCAAAATTCGCCACCGAGCCAGACACGGTCATGAGTCCGGCTCCAGGCTTCGGTTGGTTTGGCTTCAGGGCTACGGGTCGGCGCGGTCTCAGCCGCGCTTGTTTTGATTCCGGTGGCCGCGCCGACGACGGTGGCGGTAGCGGTGGCGATCAGTTTAAGAGCTGCGCGCCGGGAGATGGGCTCATTCATAGGGGTAGGGTTTGGAAAGTGTATCCTCTAGGGTTTTGGCGGTGCCAAGCCCAAGCGGTTTCGATAATCGAGTAAATCCTATCGAAACGTGGCCGCCAACCCAGTTGACGGTGGATCAGGTTGCTCCCGGTCACCCCCATAGCGGCATCGCCGGCGCGCTGTCGATGAGTCAGCACAGAGGCCGCGCTCATAAGATTTCCCGCCGTAAAATGGGCCACGCAATGGCGCCTGCTGTTGGTCGTGTGACAAAAATTCCAGGTGCGCGACCGTAGCGCGCGGTAAAGTCGGTGGTGATCGTGTTGCTCACGGACTTGATCACCGCGGATTGAACCAGAGCCACGGCCGATCCGCCGAAGCCGCCGCCGGTCATGCGACAACCGGCCACACCCTCGATCCGTTGCGTAGTGGCGGCGATGAAATCCAATTCGGGGCAGCTCACTCGGTAGTCATCGCGGAGTGAAGCGTGGCTGGCGTTAAGCAGACGGCCAACTTCCGGCAGGTCGTTCCGGCCAAAGGCGGCGACGGCTTCAAGGGTACGTTCATTCTCCGTCAGAACATGGCGGATGCATCGGTTCATTTCTTCATTCAAGATCCGGCCGATCCGGGGCAGGCAGGATGAGTCCAACTCGCGGAGCGACTTCACCCCCAGTGTACCCGCGGCTTGGTGGCAGGCGGCCCGGCGCTGGGCGTATTCCCCGTCGGCCAACTCATGGGCGACGCCGGAGTTGATGATAAGAATCTGCCAGTCGGGGTTAGAAAATGGCACGAATGAAACCGCCTCGTTTGCACAGTCTAGCAGCAGCAAATGAGCTTCTCGGCTCATCAGCACAGCCGCCTGATCCATCAGGCCGCATGGCACCCCGGCATAGTCGTGCTCAGCCTTCTGGCAGAGCTTGGCGAGTTGCAACGGGGTGGTTTCCCATCCAAAAAGTTGACCCACTACTCGCGCGACAACGGCCTCTAGCGCGGCGCTGCTACTGAGTCCGCCGCCCAGCGGTATGGTGGACGAGATCGTCAGCGAGAATCCCGGCAGCTGCAGGCCCAAAGCAGTGAAGCCGGCGAGCACTCCGCGCACGTAGTTTGACCAAGACCTCTGCGGCGTGCGGCCCAGCTCTGTCACGAGAAAATGGGCGGTTTCCCCCGTGCGGTCATCGTGAAGGGCTACGACTCCGTCGTCACGCGGTGCAGCGGCAGCCACGATCCAACGTTCAATGGCGGCGGGAAGCACCCATCCACCGTTATAGTCTACGTGCTCACCGATGAGGTTAACCCTGCCGGGCGCCGCGGCGACTACGGTCGCCGGCGTTTGATAGTGTTTTCTGAATGCGTCGGCCGTTCGTGCTGCAAACCAATTCAACGGGGGAGAGGGCGGATCTTGCGTCGACATCATGTTCTCCGATGGAGTCCTTTCGCTCAGAGTTTTCGGCGCAGAACATTTCATCGCATTTGGGTATGTGATGGTGCCTGAGATTTCGGCGCCGGGCCATGGACTTATCCACTCGTCGGCAGGATTATTTTAAGCGCCGGGCGCTTGTCGGTGTCGTGATGCGTGCACGATAAGAGGTCGCACGCTGATCGTTTAGGCCGTGACGGCGATGCGCTGCAGAGCAAGACCAGCCACGCTAAAAAAAATCTTAAAACGAGTGGGTGAGCATCCACGCCAATCTGTAGTCTACCAATTAAAATCGCTACGAACCATCCGAGCGATCGAGTTTTGGAAGAGGGATCCCTCGGGTTGTGCTGGAGGGACGCCAGAGTTGCTGGGTTACGTCGAGGTCGTTCGGGCGCTTAGTGAAAAAGCACCTCGGCGGATAGGCTCCGGGTCGTGAATCCCGGGCCGCTCCATTTCAGAGCAAGCGCTGCGGGTGCCAGCCGACCGTGGCGGTAGTTGAGTGCGATGGGATGCAGTCCGGCTTGGAGGCGCACCGTCGCGGTCTTGACCGTGCTAGTCTGGTAGCCGAAATCGGCGTCGATGAGGGTCGCGTTGTGCAATCGCAGAACGGCGCCCGTATCGGTGCTCAACTCGATGGTATATTCCCCATCGGAGGGAACGTGCAGGAAACCGGTTAAGAGGAGCCCGGAATCGGGTTTCAAAGATGTGACTTTTTCATCGATCGTCGCCGCTACGCCGCTGCTAAGGCTCTTTTGCGCCGCGAAGTCAGGCACCCACGGATAACTGCCCTCGAAATAGGCCCATTGGATGCCGGGCTTGGCAGAGGCCGTGGCTGAGGCGGGCATCAATTCGCGGTCGTAGGGCCGCGGGGCCTCCGGATCGGCACGGCGCGCCTGAAGAGCCATTTGTTTGAACCGGATTTGGGCCGCGGCGTAATTTGGATTTCCGGCGAGATTGCGCGCCTCCTTCGGATCTTCGGCGACCTGGTAGATATCAAAATTGTCCTGAGCCGATTTGATATCGTAGCGCACCGCCATGAGGTCACCTTGGCGGATCGCCTGCATCTGGCCCCGCAAGCGGTTGCGATGGTGAGGCTCGAAAACGGGAAAGTTCGGGGTGCGGCCGGTCACGTTGTATTCCCAATAAAGGTAGTCACGCGGCGTTGGTTTGCCCGTGCCGGTCAACGCAGGGAGCAAGGAAATGCCATCGGCCCGGGCAGGAGCGGGCAGGCCCGCAGCCTGAGCAAAGGTCGGCAGCCAATCCCACATCGCGGATGGGGTTTCGATCACTCGCCCCGCCGGGATGTGTCGGGGCCAGCGGGCGATGGCCGGGGTGCGCAGGCCGCCCTCCCACAGGTCACGCTTGAGGCCGTCGAAAGGACCGAAGCTCGCGAAGAACTCCGGCGTGATGGCCTGAGTCAGGTAGGACTCGATGGAAGGACCGTTATCGGAGGCGAAGATGACCAGGGTGTTATCATCAAGCTTAAGGTCCTGCAGTAGCTCGATCAGATCGCCGACGCTGTCGTCGAGGCGACGGACGGATGTTGCGTAACGTTTATATACCTCGGGCCAGGGTTTTTCCGCTGTGGCGGAATTGCGATCATCGTCGTAGGTGGCTCCCGCGTAGTCGGGATGGATCCAACTGTCCGGAGTGCCGGAGGCGGTGCTGATCATGTGGCCCGGAGTGCCGATCCATTGCATGCCACCCTTCAGACCGCCGCCGGCGGGGTAGGCTTGGGTTGGCAACTCCAGCACCGCGTGCGGTGTGTCATGAGCGAGATAAAGGAAGAACGGTTTTTTCACCGCCGCCTCGGCCTGCTCAGTAATCCATTTTTTAGCCCGGGCCGTGAACAGATCGGTGGTATAGCACTTGTCGAGGGGCTCGGTGCTATCCCGATAATTTTCCCAGACTTTTATCGGACCGCGTTGCGCCGCTTTCTCGGCGAAATAGAGCATCTCTTTTGGGTAGTGCTCGTGGCCGTCAACATGGCGGAGGTAGCCGTAGTAGTACTCGAAGCCGCGCTTCAAGGGATGGGCGGGAGCGTTCGGTTCAAGATTGAGACCGTGCACGCCCCATTTGCCAATGGCCCCAGTCGCGTAACCGGCCTCGCGCAGGACAGTAGCCAAGGTGTGGTTTTCATCGATGGCCTTGTCGAATTGGTTGTCGCGCACGTTGGCGTGTCCCTGCGTGACGCCTTGCAGCAGCGAGGAGCGGGAGGAAACGCAGACCGGCGCTGCGACATAGTGATGGGTGAACCGGGCTCCGTCGGCGGCGAAGCGATCAAGGTTGGGCGTGAATTGGAAGGGAAGGGCGCGGTCGCCGGAAGCTTTGCGGCCGTTCTGGTGGAATACGCCGACATCGCCCCAGCCCAGGTCGTCGACCAAAATAAAGATGATGTTCGGCCTGGCTGAAGCCGCGGTGGCCAACGCCGCTTCGGCCTGCATCGATGGTTGCAAAGGGAGCCATCCAGCGAGCCAACCGACCGCTAGGCGGAGTGATGATTTCAGTTTCATGAAGGGGGTGAATGAAAGGCAAAGGCATCCACGTTTGAGGGGAATCACGGACACATTTTCGTAGGCACTTCTAATCAGAAAGGGATCCGTTCAAACGATGCCGATTACGGGCGCTCACGGTAGCAGTGCGGCCAAGATGTGGGCAGCTCGGGTCATTACCGGGCCGGTTCCTGCCAGCCCACGAGGAGGGGACAAGGGGGGGCAGTTGGCGGGATTCATTTAGCGTTTGGAGCGGCGGATGATTTCCGAAATTCGATCAGTCGAACGGTGTGGGCGGGCATCGAAAGCTTCACGCTATCCGCATCGTAAGGAACGCTCGCTCCACGCCAAAGATCCGTCAGTTGGTAGGTCCCGGCAGCCATTTCCAGATCCGCCAGCGACCAAGTCGTTTCACGGGCATCGTCAAGCCAGTTGAAAAATCCGAACACGGTGCGGTCGGGCAACTCGAGCTTCCAGATCCGGGGGATGTCAGCACCGGAAAATAGATCGAGCGGCACGGCATGCTTGCCGGAGCGCCACACGTCGAGCAATGGCTTGTGGCGATACAGCTCGAGACGATCTTTCGGGAGCGATTCGATGCGATCGCCGCCAAAAAGGAAACCGCCCATCAGCGCCTGCAGGGTGATGTGGATACGCGCCTCCTCCAGCGAATACTGCGGCGAACTAAAAAATGCGTCGGGGTCGCAGAGGGCGATGTGGTTGTGGATATAGTAGTTCTGCGCCGCCTGGCGGGCAAACCGGATCATCCCCTTGTAGTCGCGGCCCAAAAGCACCTCTTCGATCGACCCGGTGGTCTTCCCGTAGGTGATATTGGCGTAGGGCTCCTTTTTGCTTTTGACCCCCGGTTTGTTGATGTCGTTGCCCATGCGGACGGCGTCGTAGCACTCGATCGCGCCATACAGCCAACCCATGCTCCGGGTGACCACGAGATCTTCGGGCAGGGCCGCGCGAATCATGCGCACCGCTTTGTTGTGGGCCTGCAAACCGGTCATCGTCGGATCAAAGCGCGGGCCTTCCTCCAAGCTGCCGTAGTGGTGATCCCACTTCATGAACGTCGGTTTGTAGTCCTCGACCATCTGTTTGAACTGACCGGCCAGATATGGGGGCACGTCGGGATGGCTGCCGTCGAGATAGACCATGCCCAACGTCGTCATCATGTCGGCGTCGTTCGGATCGATCGGCTTCTTGTTGTAGGGTGAAAGCAGCCATTTGGGATGGGTCTTCCAGTAGGGATCGGTGGGATTCACCCGCAACGGACTGATGTGCAGCCCAAACTTCAGTCCCATGTCGGTGATTTGATTGGAAAGATCGCGCATGCCGCGCGGGAAGTCCTTGTTGACCACATAGGACCCGGGCTTGGTCCACCAGCCACCGTCGAGTTGGATGTAGCGATAGCCGGCATCGTAAAGCTCCGCTTTCATGAATCGGGCCGCCTTCATCACGTCCTCGGCGGTAACCTCGCGGCTATACGAATGCCACGAACTCCAACCCGGTTCGATGGAACGCATCGGGCGGCCCTGCCGGACGCTTTCACCCATGATGCGGCCTACCTCGTCTAGCACCTTGGTCGGACGTCGATCAGCCCAATAACCAATCAGCACCGGATCCACCTCAACCTGCCGACCCGGCCGCACCGCAATGTGCTCAAGACTCTCCGGACTGCTGCTGCGCACCGAAAGGTGCAAGGCCCCGCCAGCGGCAGTGCGCCATTCAAAGGTGGTCGGCCACAGCTCGCCTTTCAGCGCCGCAAAGGCCAAGGTCTGGTTGGCCGCATCGTTCTGCAGCGTCGAAACCCAGAACGCGTCGCGCGGGTCTTCTTTCTTTTCTGCTTCAAGCTTGGCCAATTGATCGAGGGTGAAAATCCGCCCATGATCCGGAGCCTGTAGGGACTCGACAAATACGGTCCACCCTTTGGCCGGATTCATCACCGCGAGGTTGGGTGCTTCCGCCTTTTTGGTCAGCATTCTCACCCCGCCCAATTTGAACTCGGCCGATGCTTTGAGCGCTGCGGACACCACGGTATACGGCCGGTCGGGGGCGGTTTCGATCGTGAGGACAAACTCCTCCAACGGAGGCAGACCGCTGCAACGCAGCACCTGCCGGCCACTTTCGGTCGACCAGACGCGGCGGGGGAAGGCGTCTCCATAGATCCACTGCCCGTTTACGCTTAACGAAAAGGTGACCTCAGAGATTTGCGCGGCAGTTCCCCATTTCAGCGAATACTCCGCGCCCGTGGGGGTGTGCTCAACCGAAGGCGTGGCGGCGCTGCAGGAAAGGGCGAGGGCCGCGACGAGAAACGCCGACCGGAGGACAGATTTTTTAAGGTGCATGATGTTTAAAATGAGAGGTGAAAAATTACCTAAACAAGAGCGGCAGAGTCTGGGCCAAGTATTCGCGCCCGTTGGGCCAGACATGGGTGCCCGCGGTGGGTTTGAAAGGGTGGCGGAGGGGGAAGAAACGCAGCTTCATAGAGGGTCCGACTACGGCTGGGCTTTCTTTTTTGCTTTTCGATTCGGCTGCTCGCCCGTTGCGCCAACACGGGGCGAGGGATACTGGTCAAACCTGTCACCCCGCCCGAGTGCGCGCGGGTCCTCTTGACGCTTGAGTTCAGATATTAGCTGGGCCCGCAAGCTGGAGAGGTTCGCGGCGTACGCGGGCTGGCCGGCGAGGTTGGTGACGCAGTCGGGATCTTTGCCGAGGTCGAACAACTGTTCGGCGGGGCGTTTGCCGTAGGCCTGTTGCCAAAACGGATCCGACGCGCCGCGCTCGGCAATTAGAGTCTTGGAGGGACTGGCGTCGGTGTCCTTCAAACCAAGTTCAACGTCGCCGCACGGCCACCGCTCGGGCGCGAAGTTTTGTACGTAAAAAAGCGAGCCCGCACGGATGGCGCGCGTGGGATACCCCAGTCCCGCCGGGGAACCGGGACGCGCCAGCACGTCGTTGCGCTCGCGCCCTACAATCACAAATCCGCGCTCGGCCTTCGCCTGGCCGCGTAGCAAATCGGTGAAGCTGCGGCCGGTAATAGGCGCCATGCCCTGTGCGGTACCATTGATATCGAACAGTTCGAGCAAGGTCGGCGCGAGATCGATAAAACTGATGAACTCGGCGACTCGGCCCCCCGGCTGCCCGACCCGCCCGGGCCATGCCACAATGAAAGGAATGTGGTGCGCGTCGTCATAGGTGTGCCCCTTCACGCGGGGAAAGGGCATCCCGTGATCCGAGGTGACGATGATCAAAGTGTTCTTGGCTTCCCCGCTCTCCTCGAGCGCGGCGAGTAGCGATCCAATCTGCGCGTCGTAGGCTTCGACTTCGACCGCGTAGTCGAGCATGTCGCGACGCACGGCGTCGTTGTCGGGCCAATACGCGGGCACGCGGTCGATGTCGGCGGGCTTCTTGCCGGCGGCGAGGCCGGAGTCCGGTTTGTAGCCCCGGTGAGGATAATGGCTGCCGAACCAATAGAAGAAGGGCTGGCCGGGGGCGCGGGTTTTAAGAAACGCCCCGAGTGCGGCGCCTGGCTCGCGATCGGTGACGACGCCATTGCCCCGGAGTCCGAAATTTCGCGGGCTGCCGTCGGCCATCTTTGCTTCACCTGGACCCCACGTTTTTCCAGCGGCGCCGCAGGCGATGCCGGCCTGGGCGAGGGCCTCGCTGAAAGCCATGAACTTTGCCGGGAAATAAGGCTGATGATTCGCCGCATCTTCGAGTTGCCACGGATTGCGCCCGGTGAGGATGGCGGCGCGGGACGGGGCGCACTTCGAAGTCGGCGTGTAGGCATTATCAAAGACCACGCCTTGTCTGGTCAGGCGGTCGATGTTCGGTGTCTTCACCCAACTGCAGCCATAGGCTTCGCCGAAATGACGCGACGCATCGTCCGCGATGATAAACAGAACATTGGGCCGGGACGCGGTTGCCGCTGCCGCCGGTTGAGAGAAGCGAGGAGCCAAGATCAGCGCGGCAAGCGCGAGGTAGAGTAAAGGGGATTTCATTGTCCGAAAACCAGGTTAGTTCTCCAGCGGTAGCATGGCTGCCGCGGGCTTAGGGTGGGTTATTTGGGATCGCGCCACGCCTGCTGCATGTAGGCCGTAAGTTCCTCGACGACTTGCGGGTTCGCGCTCGCGAGATTGGCGGATTCGGTCGGGTCGCGATCCAAGTTGAACAACTCAACGATGAGTGATTTGCCCTCAGCGGACTTCTTTTTCTTGGCGGAGGATTGGCCGGATGGGTCTGCTGAGGCGGTATTGCGGTGAATGAGCTTCCACGGCCACTTGAGCGCGGAGCGTTTACCGCCTTGTTCGCTGAAATTCCAATAAAGATAGGGATGCTGCTTTTGTTGCGCGTTATTTCCGAGCACGGTCGGCAGGAACGAAATCCCGTCGCACTCCGCCGTGACCTTGACGCCAGCGAGGTCAGCCGCCGTGGGCATCAAGTCTTGAAAGCCGCTGACGTGCTCGTTGACGGTGCCGGCTTTGATCTTACCGGGCCAGCGCACGATAAACGGCACGCGCACGCCGCCTTCGGTAAGGTCGCGCTTCGTGCCCGTCAGGCCGCCGCTGCTTTGAAAAAACGCCGCGCTGTGGCCGCCTTCCTGATGGGGACCGTTGTCGCTGGAAAACATGACAATGGTATTTTCATCTAAGTTGAGGGCCTTCAGTTGCGCCATCACTGCCCCCACGTCGCGGTCCACGAATTTCATGGCGCTGGCAAAAGCTTTTTCCACTGCGGGCCAGTCCCGCGAAGCGAATTCGGGATCGGCGGGTGCTTCCATGCCATGGCCGAGCGGCGAGGATTCGTCCGCTTCGTTGTTCGCGTGGGGAAGAATGGGTGCGTAATAAAGGAAGAACGGTTTGCTGCGGTCCTTCGCGCGCTCGGCGAGGTAGCGCTGCACATCTTCGGCCAAGAGCTGCGGTGCCCACTGCTTCCGGCCGTCGAGCGGGGCCACGCCGGTCCCGGGTTTGTTGTCCGAGCCGGGAATAATCCGGTTGTCGAACGACACCTTGGACCCGTTGCGAAAGAGGTAAGTGGGGTAACCATTGTGCGCGTGCGCCGTGTCCACGTAGCCGAAGGAATAATCGAAGCCTTTTTTCTGCGGATCATCCGGGGGCAGAGGCATGCCGAGGCCGTATTTGCCGATGCACGCGGTGAGGTAGCCCGCATCCTTGAGCAACCGGGCCACGTTGAGATCCGTGTCGGGCAAGTGACTGGGGCCATTGGCGCGAATGCGGCTGTGGCCCGTGTGCAGGCCGGTCATGAGGACGCAGCGCGAGGGCGCGCAGACCGTGGAGCCCGCATAGTGCCGCGTGAACTTCATGCCCTCGCTCGCCAACCG
>CAMDRP010000059.1 GCA_945906965.1 Opitutus sp. GAS368
CGCGAGGTGGAGACGGTGTTTCATGAATTTGGCCATTTACTGCATCACTTGTTGGGCGAAGTTGAAATCAAGTCGCTTAATGGCGTGAACGTGGCTTGGGATTTCGTGGAACTGCCTTCGCAGATCATGGAAAACTGGTGCTGGGAGCGTGCGAGCCTTGATCTCTTTGCGCGGCACCACGAAACCGGGGCGACGATTCCGGAGGAGATTTTTCAGAAAATGACGGCCGCCAAAAAATTTCGCTCCGCGTGTGCGACGATGCGACAGGTGGCTTTTGCAAAAATGGATCTGCTTCTACACATGCAGGCCGGTGGCTGGCCCAATGAGACTGACCTTGAATCCACGGCACGCGCCTTGGTCGCGGACTGTCTCGTGCCGACCGTGCCGTTAGCACCCACGATTTTAAAGCGCTTTAATCATCTTTTTTCAGACCCCGTCGGTTACGCCGCCGGTTACTACTCCTACAAGTGGGCGGAGGTGCTCGATGCCGACGCGTTTTCGCGTTTCAAAAAAGAAGGGCTGTTCAACGCGAAGGTAGGCCAGGAGTTCGTGGAAAAAATCCTCAGCCGCGGCAACTCAGCGGATCCGTTGGAATTGTTTAGGGCTTTTATGGGACGAGATCCTGATGTCGCGGCGCTTTTGCAACGAAGTGGTTTGGCGAGCTGACGGCAAAAAAGGTTCGCGCCCGACGCGTTGGTCGCGCAACACATCCGCACCATGATTATCGCTGATCTCGCCAAACTTCCTGGAGGTACTTTCCCCGCTCGTCGTTGGGGCCGTGGCCTCGTCGGCCAACTCGGCCAGCCGATTGCGGCCAAGGGTTTTTCCATGGGCTATTCCATTCTCGAGCCGCGGGGCGGCCAAGTGCCGTGGCACAACCAAGAGCAGGAAGAAGTTTATTTTATCGTTCAAGGCGAAGGTGAGATTTGCGTCGGTACCGAGCGCAGCCCGATCAAAGCAGGTCAGGCGGTTTTCATGCCGCCGACGGTGTTCCACCAGTTGACCAACACTGGCGATGAACCGATGCACATGATTTATGTGTATTGCCCCGGTGGTGATGTCGCGCACTGGCGCCAGGAGCTCAACGGCACGTTGCCCAAAGCGGGCGAGGGTGCGATTCCGCCGTTGCCCGAAGGCGCGCAGCCTCAGTGCACCACGAAACCTGAGTGAGCGGATGATCTGCACCTGGCTGCAGTGGCGTTAACCACGCCACTGGCTGGGTGTGCGGCCCGTTTGCTGCCGAAACCAGCGACTGAAATAATTGGGATCTTCGAAGCCTGACTGCGTCGCGGCTTCGGCGATGCTCGAGCTCGAACGCAGCGCGCTTTGGGCCGTTGCAAGACGCACACGATGGCGCAGCGCGCGAAGCCCGAGACCGGATTCGCGTTTTAGTTTTCGGCTCAAGTGATCCGGGTGATAGCCAAGATCACGTGAGATTTTGCTGAGATGAGCTGGCCGGCGTACGTGTTCGCTCAATTTTTCGAAGAGCGTGGGGGTAGATTTCGGCTCAGCCGGAGAGTGGGCGAGTAGTCGCGCGACGACCGAAAGTATGGCGGGATAATGCCCGAGCGTGAGACGACCCTTGCGAGGTACGCGGGCGAGTTGGGCGTGCAGTTCGTTGAGGGTTGCAGGTGATAACGAGCGATGAGCAGCGCGCACCCGACCTGAGTCTTCGAGCTCGAAATCCAAGACCAAACACAGTGGGCGACTACGGCCTGCGACCGAAAAACCATGCGCAGTGCCGGCGGGAATCACAAAGAGATCGCCGGCCCGCGCTCGGCGCCGTCGACCTTTTACGGTCTGCACGCCCTCGCCCGATAGATACAAAATTAACTGAGCGTAAGCATGACCGTGGGGTGCGACTTCCGCGTCGCGGTGACGGTTTAACTGGAGTTTTCGTAAGACGAAATCCAGCGCGTGGATTTCAATTTTTTGAACAAGAAGCGGTTGCCAGGCCAGCATAAGATCGGTTTCGTGCTATCAAAAGTCGGTTTCGTACTAACGCAAGTGCGGGCTTTGGGCTAGAGTCATGTCTTCCCCTTAAATAACTTCTCCTTAGCACACACTCCATGACCACACATAAAGTCGGTATTATCATGAACGGCGTCACCGGACGCATGGGCACCAATCAGCATCTGCTGCGCTCCATCAAAGCCATCATTGACCAGGGCGGTATCAAGCTCGGCGACTCTGAAGTGATCATGCCGGATCCGATTCTCATCGGTCGTAGCGAGAGCAAGCTCGCCGCGCTCGCCGCGCGTGCGGGGGTGAAACGTTATTCAACCAATCTGGACGCGGCGTTGGCCGACGCGGGTAACCAGATTTATTTTGATGCGACCCTAACCGGTCAGCGTCCGGTCGGCGTGCGCAAGGCGATCGCCGCCAAGAAGCACATCTACTGCGAGAAACCCTCGGCTACGACCTCCGCTGAAGCGTTGGCGCTTTACAACGAAGTCACAGCCGCTGGGCTCAAGAATGGTGTCGTGCAGGACAAGCTCTGGCTGCCGGGCTTGTTGAAACTCAAGTATCTCATCGATACGGGATTTTTCGGAAAAATTCTCTCGGTCCGCGGTGAATTCGGCTACTGGGTTTTCACGGGCGAGAACGATAAATTACAGCGTCCCTCCTGGAACTACCGCAAGGAAGATGACGGCGGTATCATCGTGGATATGCTCTGTCACTGGCAGTATGTGATCCAAAATCTATTCGGCGAAGTGAAGTCGGTTTCCTGCCTTGGTGCGACGCACATTCCGCAGCGTTGGGATGAAGCGGGTAAACCCTACAAGTGCACGGCGGACGATTCGGCTTACGCCACCTTTGAGCTCACCAACGGTGTGATTTGTAATTTCAACTCCTCCTGGGTGGTTCGAGTGCGGCGCGATGATTTGCTGACGCTCCAAGTTGACGGCACTAACGGCAGCGCGGTGGCCGGTTTGCGCAACTGCGTGATCCAGCATGGTTCGATGACGCCGCGTTGCGTGTGGAGCCCCGATACTGACAGCCCGATCAAATATATGGACGGTTGGGTGACGCAGCCGACCAACGACGTCTTCGACAACGCATTCAAAGTGCAGTGGGAGTTGTTCCTTAAGCACGTGGTCAAAGGTGATCCGTTCCCGTGGAATCTTTTGCAGGGTGCGAAGGGCGTACAACTCGCCGAAATCGGCCTGAAGTCGTGGGCGGAGCGTAAGTGGCTCGACGTGCCAAAACTGGGCTAAGCCCCTCGCAGGGCTAAGACTATTTACCCGCATCATTTATCGAGTCGGATCCGAATTGGATCCGACTTTTTTTTGCCTCGCCTCAATGGGCGTCTAAAACAGGAGAAGTTTTGGGGTCGCTGAAATCGGGCTGCGTTTGCTCGAGAATGGACCAGATGCGCTGTTTTTCGTCGGCCGGTAAATCAGCGCTGCGATCAACCAAGACACGCGAGGCAAGAGCCGTTTTGAGACGAGCAAGGATCCGTGTTTTAACTCCAGTGGTAGAGTCCGAAAGGATTTATCCGCTCCCGCGCTGCGCACCACCCATGCCATCAGGGTAGTTTTTTCTAAGACAGAAGGGCGTCGACTAGCGACGCCCTTGGATGGAAACAGCAGACTTTCCGTTCACTCCTCGGGGAGCGGTTTATCCTTGGTCTCGGGTAGTAGCGGGAGCACGAGAATGCCGAGGAGCAGGACGAAGCTCACGGTGAGGCCAGCGGTACGGAAGCCCTCGATGTTACCGCCGAGGCTTTTGGTGATCTGGCCAATGGTGAAGGGCGCGGTGGCGGCAGCGAGTCGGCCGAAATTGTAGCAGAAACTCGTGCCCGTCGCGCGCAGGCTCGTGGGGAAAAGTTCGGGCAAATAGATCGCGTAGACGGAGAAGACACCGAGCTGGCCGAAGCCCATCAGAGGGATCATCCAGAAAATGTCGCTAAACTCGCGGAGACCTTTGAAGACGAGGACGGTCGAGGCGAAGGAGAGGAAGAGGGCGAGGGCGAAGGCGAACTTACGGCCCTTGACCTGCGCGAGCTTGGCCATCGCGGTCATGCCGAAGAAAGCCCCGACGTTCTGCATCAGCAGTGCGACGGAAGTCCAAAAGGCTTTCTCGCTGGCCAGTTTTTCAGCGGAAATACCGGAGTTCTTGAGATGTTCGGTGACGACGGAGGAGACGATTGTGGGGTGAAAATTACCGATGCCCCAGAGGCCGATGATGCCCGCGCTGCAGAGCGCTAGGCCAGCCCAAGCGTGTTTGCGCCAGCGCGGGTGCGACAGGAGAGCGCCGTAGGAACCGAACTTGATGCCAGAAATTTTCCCGGCGGCTTTGGCGTCGACCCATTTTTGTGGTTCTTTGAGTTTCGCCAAAATGAAGACGCAGAGAAAGGCCGGCGTGGAGCCGACGAGGAACATAGCCTGCCAAGTGGTGAGACCGCCCGGGAGCAGGCGGTGGGCAGCGAGGGCGGCGATGCCCATGCCGATGAGGGCAGCGCTGATATTGCCGATACTGGAGAGGGATTGGAGCAGACCGAGGGCGGGCGCACGGGTTTTATCGGGCACGGTGTCCGCGACGAGGGCGACCGCGAGACCGAAGACGCCGCCGACGCCCATACCGGTAAGGAAGCGATAAACGCAGAAATCAAAAAAACCGGTGGAGAGTGCGCTAAGACCGGTGAACACGGAGTAGAGCAGCACGGAGACGGTGAGAATCTTGGCCCGGCCGTAAATGTCGCCCATCGCGCCGAAGAGCAGTCCACCGACGGCCCAGCCAACCAGAAACACGGACGTGGTGTAGGAACCGTATTCGGCTACTTTGGATTTGTCGGGTAGCAGTTGCTCCATCGCGGCACCGCGGCCGAGATTGAAGAATTGTTGATCCATGCAGTCGAAGAGCCAAGCCAGTGAAGCGACGGAGAAGACGAACCAGTGGTGGCTCGTCATTAGTTTGTACCAAGGTTGTTGGGCGGAGGAGTCAGGGGGGGGCGTTGACATAGAAAGAAAAATTACAGGCGGACGGGTTGGCCGGATTGGGCGGAGCGATAAAGAGCGAGGATAAGGGCGACGGCTTTACGGGCTTCAGGACCGTCGACCTCAAGGGAGTCACCGTTGCGGATGGCGGCGACTAAATTCTCAATCTGCCGCAGATGGCCTTGATGACTCATCGCGCCGGGTGAGCCCGCGCCGGAGCGCATGGAATCATCGGTCTTGGCGGCGAGGATCGCCTCATCGCCGGCTTGGGCGGTGCGGAAATCCCAGCGGATGATGCGATCGTCTTCGAGCACAATGGAGCCATTTTCGCCGCAGAGTTCGATGCGCCGGGCCCAACCTGGATAAGCGGCGGTGGTCGCCTCGATGGTGCCGAGCGCGCCATCGGGATAACGCAGCGTGGCCACGGCGGTGTCTTCGACTTCGATGCCCGTGTGTACGCGGCGGGTGTTCCAGGAAAATACTTCCGCGGGTAGGCCGGCGAACCACTGCAGTAGATCGATACCGTGGATGGCCTGATTGATGAGCGCACCACCTCCATCAAGGGCGAAAGTGCCGTGCCAACTATCGGCGTAGTACGCGGGAGTGCGTTGCCATTTCACGTAAGCGCTGGCGAGGGTCAGGCGACCCAAGCGCCCAGCATTGACCGCGGCTTTGACCGTGCGAGCACCTTCGCCGAAACGCGCTTGGAAAATCGGCATTAATTTCACGCCGGTGGCGGCCACGCCGGCGAAGAGTTGGTCCATGCGCTCAAGCGTGATCTCGATGGGTTTTTCAATGACGAGGTGTTTGCCGGCCCGGGCTGCCGCCAGCGTGGGCTCGAGGTGGGCGCCGCTCGGCGTTGCGATGCATACGGCGTCGAGATCGGGGCGGGCTAAAAACGTCGCGAGATCGTGCGTGCTAAAAACATCCGGGCCGTAATTCGCTGCGAAGGCCCGCGCTTTGTTGGCGTCGCGCCCGCAGACGGCGACGAGTTTGGCTCCGGCGGCATCCGCGATGGCGCGGGCATGGAAATCGGCGATGAGGCCGAGTCCGATGATGCCGAAACCGAGAGGTGCGTGGGATGCCATGAAGTGTAAAGGTTAAGGCTCGAGGTGGTGAGCTACAGTTAAAAGATATTTTTTTCTTAGCGGTATATGAGCGGCAAGTCTGAAGGCCGGTTTGAAAATTCCGTTGCCACCGGGCGGTGACTCGATCTTCGCATGGGACTCATGAGCGCAGGTATCACTATGAAAGTTATCGCCGCCCAAGCCGGGGTGACGCAGGCGACTGTTTCGATGAGCCTCGCCAACCATCCGCGAATCTCGGCGGCGACGAAGAAACGTATACAAGAGCTGGCCCGGAAGCTGGGTTATCAACCCAATCCTTATGTGGCGACCTTGATGCGCGTCCGCCGGCAGGGCCGTGAACTCACCGATAAACCGGTTTTAGCGCTTGTCGGCGCTTTTAACGCTGCCGATGGGTGGAAGAAACATCCAGCGCTCACGATCCAGCACCTACGTGCCGGAGCGATCGAGCGGGCGACGTTGCGCGGTTACCGGCCCGAGGAGTTTTGGCTGCATCGCGACGGCATGTCGAACGAGCGGTTCAGCGAAATGCTCCGGGCGCGCGGGATTCAAGGGGTGTTGATCAGCCCGCTGGCCGACGGAGCGGCCCCGCCGACTTTGAATTGGGATTATTTTTCGGCCGTGAGTCTCAGCGTACCGTTACCGGCGCTCACGGTGACGACCGTTTGCAACGATCATTATTTTTCCAGTCTGCAAACAGCGCGGGAGTGTCATCGTCGGGGCTATCGCAGGATTGGATTGGTGCTCAGGCAGATGCATCAATCGCGTTTTCAAGGTCGGTGGCAGGCAGGGACGTTGATCGCGCCTGAGATGTTTCCAGGGATTGAGCTGACGCAGCCGCTCTACGTCGAAGATCTAAACGATGAGGCGGCGATTTTCCGTTGGTTGAAACAGGAAAAGCCCGATGTGTTAATTTCGCCCGCGGGTGAAGGATTGTTGGAATTATTGACGCGGCGCGGTTGGCGCGTGCCGCACGACATCGGTGTGGCCTCGCTGGCTTGCACCCGCCGCGGGCATCCGTGCAGCGGGGTGTACCAAAATGGCCAACTCATCGGCGCGACCGCGGTGGACACCTTGATCAGTTTGGTTGAGCGCTATGAACGCGGCCTGCCTGCGCAGGCGACGACGCTCATGATTGAAGGCCTGTGGAACGAGGGCAAAAGTCTCCGCTCGCCGCGGTAAAGTTTCCGCCCCGCACGTTCGCGGCTTAAGCCCAGCAGCGAACCCGTTAAAGCGTTACAAACTGCGGGCAAAGCTCGACGCCGTGCGCCAAGTCTGAACTGTTTTGTGCACCATGCTCGTTCATACTGTCTACTTCTGGCTCAAATCCGATCTTACTCCGGCGCAACGCGCCGATTTTCGCTCCGGCGTCGAGACGCTCGGCACGATTCCTTCGGTCTCGCAGTTTTTCTGTGGTACCCCCGCCGGCGTGCCGGATCGTCCGATCATCGACAAGAGTTTCTCCGTCGCGATCACGGTCGTCTGTAAAGACTTGGGCGCGCATGACGCTTACCAAGTCGACCCGATCCATCTCGCGTTTATCGCGAAGTGCAAAGCGTACTGGGAGCGGGTGCAGATTTACGACGCGGAATAAGCCTGCTCGGTCGCTGATGAAAACCATCCCTGTGACGCGTCGGGTCGCCCTCGGGCAACTGGGCGCGTTGCTGGCGGCGGGTTTGTGGCCGGGAACATTGCGCGCGCAGGCCCAAACGGCTCCGGCGGCGCGAGTACGTTTCGCCGTGCTCAACGATTTTCACCACGAGAGTGCGGATTGTGAGGGGTGGTTTGAAACGTTGTTTGGTACGGTTGCAGCGCACTCAGACATCGCGTTTGTCGCGGGGCTCGGCGATCTCGCCAATAAAGGTAAACCCGAAAGCCTCGCGGCGATTAAGCGTCTCGCCGCGACGGCGCGCGTGCCGTTTTATCCGGTGCCGGGCAATCATGATAATGACCTGGAAAAAAACACCCGGATTTATACGGAGGTTTTTCCCGGCCGCTTGAATTATTCGTGGGCGGAATCGGGTTGGCAGTTTGTCGCACTCGATACAACTGATGGAAATAAATGGAGCGACACGACCGTGAGTCCGACGACGTTGGCGTGGTTGAAGCAGGAATTACCGAAGCTCGATCCACGCCGACCGACGGTCTTGCTGACGCATTTTCCGCTCGGTGCTGGAGCAAAATATCGCCCGCTTAACGCCGAGGCGGTGCTCACGCCGTTTGTGGATTTTAATTTGCGCGGAGTTTTTTCCGGTCATTACCACGGTGTCACGAAGGTCGCGCATGGCTCGATCGAGTGTGTGACGAATGTGTGTTGCTCGCGCGTCGGCAAAAATCACGATGGCACGGCCGCCAAAGGCTACTATATTTGCACGGGCGGCGCCGACGGAAATTTGACGCGCGAGTGGTTCGCTTTTTCGGGCTGAGGTACGCGCGCCCGCGGAGATTATTTGACGAGAAAGGCTTTGTAGAGGCCGGCTTGAGCGGGGGCGAAACGACCTTGAATGAAGACGCCCTCGTCGCGGCTTTCTTCGAATTGGACGTGGCCGGTGGCGTGGAGTTTGGCGATGACATCGTAGCGCGTGTGCGGGACGAGGAGTTCCACGGCATCGAGCGCGTCAGCGATTTGCTCGAGGCAGGCGGCGATGAGTTGATCGAGATTTTTGCCCGAGCGCGCGGAGATGTATAGGGCCTCGGGCGCGATGAAGTGGGCGCGGTTGAGAGCGGCTTCGTCGGCGGCGTCGACTTTGTTGAAGACGGTTATGATGGGTTTTTCAACGGCCCCGAGTTCTTTGAGGACGGCCAGGGTCGTCTCATGGTGTTGGGCGGCGTTGGGGTTGGCGACATCGACGACGTGGATTAGAAAATCGGCGAGAATGACTTCTTCGAGCGTAGCTTTGAAGGCCTCGACGAGACCGTGGGGGAGGCGGCGGATGAAACCGACGGTGTCGGTCACGAGGAGTTTTTGGTTGCCGCGCAGCTGGAGCTGGCGGGTCGTGGGATCGAGGGTCGCGAAGAGTTTGTTCTCGGCGAGGACGGAGGCGCCCGTAAGGGCGTTGAGGAGGGAGGATTTGCCGGCGTTGGTGTAGCCAACGATGGCGGCGGTCGGAACGGGGACGCGTTGGCGGCGTTGGCGTTGGGTGGCGCGTTGTTTGCGGACGTCGATGAGTTCGCGTTTGAGGGCGACGATGCGGTCGTTGACCAGGCGGCGGTCTTGTTCGAGTTGCGTTTCGCCTTCGCCGCCCATGCCGCCGGAGCCGCGTTGGCGCGAGAGATGGCTCCAGGCGCGGGTGAGGCGCGGCAGGGAATACTCCATGCGCGCAAGGGCGACTTGCAGGACGGCTTCGCGGGTCTGCGCGCGATCGGCGAAGACTTGCAGAATCACTTCTTGGCGGTCGATGACGGCGAGTTCGGAGAGTTTTTCCCAGTTGCGTTGTTGAGCGGGGGTCAGGGCTTCGTCGAAGACGATGACGTGGCAGCCTTCGGCTTTGGCGAGTTCGATGAGCTCTTTGGTTTTGCCGCTGCCAAGGAGGGTGGCGGGGGTGGCGGTGCGGAGTTGGACGAGCTCACTGCGGACGACCGTGAGCTTCAGATTTTCGACCAGTTCGGCGAGTTCATCGAGGAGCTCAGCGCCTTCGCCCGCGGCCATATCTTTGGTCTGAACGCCGACGAGAAAGGCGCGTTCGATTTTTTCAGGGCGTTTATCTTCGAGAAAATTGGCCATCAGTTGGTGTCTATGTAAGAGATTGCACGCTTCGCGCCGAGATTCAAATGGGCGCCGTGATGCGACGCTGCGTCAGCGTCTAAATGGGTCGATCGCTTAGGGCGTGAAAAGCACGCAGACGGATTGGGCGACAACGCTAGTGCCGGGCAGAAGAGTGAGTTTGCCGGTGCCGGGATCGACGCGGAAGGTGCTGACGGTGTCAGAGCCTTGGTGGGCGCAGACGAGCCAAGCGCCGTCGGGGCTGAGCGCGAAGTTGCGTGGAGTTTTGCCGCCGCAGGGGACGATTTCTACGAGCGTGAGGGCGCCGGTCGACGGCGTGATGGCGTAGACGGCGAGACTGTCGTGGCCGCGATTGGAGCCGTAGAGGAAACGCCCGTTGGGGTGGACGCGTAGTTCGGCGGTGGTGTTGGTATCGCCGGTGTAATCGGGCGGAAGCGTGGGGACGCGCTGAAAGGGCGTAAGGGTGCCCGTGGCGTTTTCATAGCGGCAGGCGGTTACGGTGCCGTCGAGTTCGTCGATGACGTAAAAATATTGGCCGTCGGCGGAGAACTTGGCGTGGCGCGGGCCAGTGCCCGGCGTTAAGCTAGTGAACGGCGTGGCCGCGGGTTGAAGCGAACCGCTGGTGGCTTCGACGGCGTAGTGGTACACGCGATCTTGACCGAGGTCGCAGACGTGGACGAAGCGGTTGTCCGGGGAAAAAGTCGCGGAGTGGGCGTGGGGTTTGTCTTGGCGTTTGGCGTTGGGACCGAGTGGGCCGGTGTGTTGCATGAAGCTTTGGCGGGGGCCAAGGCGACCATCGGCGAGCAGGGGGAAAGAACTGACTTGGCCGCCACCGTAACTGACGGCGACGAGGACCCGGCCCGTGGAGTCGACGGCGGCGTGACAAAGTGAGTCAGCGGTGATCTCGCGGTTAAGCAAAGTGAGGGCGCGGGTGCCAGGATCGATCGCGTAGGCGCGGACGGCGCCACCGGCTTTACCATCGGGTATTTTGGTTTCTTCGATGGCGTAGAGGACGCGGCCGCTGGGGTGAAGGGTGAGCCAAGACGGGTTGGTTAATGCTGCGGCTAGGGTGGGCGTCGAGAGCGCGCCGGTCGAGGCATTGAGTTGGGCGGAGTAGATGCCGCGGCTCGTGGTGCGTGTGTAGGTGCCGAGGTAGAGGTGGTGCAGGGAGGGAGTCACAGCGGACATGAGAAGAGTGGAAAATAAAAAGAGGGCGAAATGGAAAACGACAAGCTGAGGTTGGCGGGGGGTGGGCATGGGACGGGGGGGATCAGATATTCGTGCCTGCAGTAGCGGATTCACGGGCGGCGATACGGCGGAGATTTTCGGCGGTGACGTGGGCGATTTCTGTGAGAGCTTCGTGCGTGAGGAAAGCTTGGTGCGAGGTGATCAAGACGTTGGGGAAAGTGAGCAGCCGAGAAAGTTCGTCGTCGGCGAGGACGCCACCGGACAGATCTTCGAAAAACACCCCCGCTTCTTCCTCGTAGACGTCGAGGGCCACGCCCCCGATCTGGCTAGATTTGAGCGCGGCGATCAGTGCGGTGGTATCGATCAAGCGACCGCGGCTGGTGTTCACTAAGACGCTCGCGGGTTTCAGCAGGGCGAGCGTCTGCGGGTTGATCAAGTGATGGGTGGAAGGAGTCAGCGGAACGTGAAGTGTAATGACGTCGCTTGTGGTGAGGAGCTCGTTTAGTGTCACGTAGGTGATTTCGTGCATGGCGGCCCAGGTGACATCAGGCGCTGCGTCGCAAGCGAGCACCCGCATACCAAAACCGCGGAGGATTTGCGCTGTGAGGCGACCGATTTGACCGGTACCAATGATGCCGGCGGTCTTGCCGTGGAGATCAAAGCCGACGAGGCCAGCGAGAGAGAAATTGAGTTCACGCACGCGGTTATGGGCGCGTGGAATTTTGCGGATCAGGGCGAGGAGCAACGCGATGCTGTGTTCGGCGACCGCATGGGGTGAGTAGGCGGGAACGCGGGTCACGGTCAGGCCGAGCTCGTGGGCGGCCGTGAGGTCGATCTGGTTGTAACCGGCGCAGCGCAAGGCGATGTGGCGCACCCCGACCGCGGCTAAGCGTTCTAGGGTGGGGCGGTCGGCTTGGTCGTTAACGAAGATGCAGACGGCTTGGGCGCCTTGGGCTAGGGTAGCGCTATCGACGTTGAGCCGGAATTCGTGAAATCGACAGGTAAAGCCCGCGGCTTTGGCGGCGGGTCCGAGATAGTCGCGGTCGTAGGGTTTGGTATCGTAGACGGCGACAAGGGGCATGGGGTTAGGTGGGTGGCTCAGTCAGCGAGGGCTTGCTTAAAATGACGGCGACACATCGCGACGTAGCGATCATTGCCGCCGATCTCAATTTGGGCTCCTTCGCGCACGGCTTTACCGTCGGCTCCGAGACGTACGTTCATGGTGGCTTTGCGGCCACAGTGACAGATGGTTTTTAGTTCCGTAAGATCATCGGCGAGGGCGAGGAGCGCGCCGCTGCCGGGAAAGAGTTGTGCTTGGAAATCGGTGCGCAGGCCGTAGCAGAGCACGGGGATGTCGAGAGTGTCGGCGACATCGGTGAGCTGTTCGACTTGGGCGCGGGTGAGAAATTGGGCTTCGTCGACGAGGACGCAGGCGACAGGGGCAGTGGCGTGTTCGTGGCGGACACGGCTAAGTATATTATCAGTCGGCGTGAGTACTTCGGCGGGTGATTCGAGGCCGATGCGGGAGCGGACGCGACCGAGGCCGGCGCGGGTGTCGATCGCGGGCACAAAGACGAGGGTGCGCATGCCGCGTTCTTGGTAATTATAGCTCGATTGTAAAAGGACCGTGGATTTGCCGGCGTTCATCGCCGAATAATAAAAGTAGAGCTTCGCCATACGTGGATCAGATTGGTTGAGCTAGGGCTGGCTGGCCAGAACGGTTTCTGGCGGGCACCGTGTTCAAGCGGGTGGCATGTCGTCGCTTGAGCTAGCCGGGTGGCCTGGGCCTTACCAGTAGCCTCGTTGTGGCTTTAATGCCTGAATGAGGGAGGACTCGGCTCCGTTAATCCGTCGCTTCAGTTTCTGGGAGCCACCAGGCCGAAATTGCCGCTGCAGCACCGACAAGGCTAACTAATAGTAACGAGATGCGGAAATCTCCGACGGGGACCAATAATCCGAAAATGATCGATGCCGCAGCGGCGGCAATGCGTCCAATATTGTAGCAAAACCCCGCGCCCGTGGTGCGAAGCAATGTCGGGAAAAGCGGCGGCAGATACATGGTAAAGAGTCCAAAGACTCCGCCGAAAAATCCGCCGATGGGTAGCCAAAACCAAGCCAGTTCGGCAAAGCCCCGCGGCACCGCGAAGGCGCCGAAAATCGCCAGCGTCAGCCCGAGAAACATGCCCGAGATCGCCCGCCGATTACCGAAACGCAGCGCCAGCCAACCCGCACCAAAGTTACCTAGAATCGACGCGAAATTAAACGCAAAAAACGCGGCTGACACCAATTGCGTCGTCTCTCCCGCAGGCGTGTGGGCGTCCGCGAGCAGTTTACGCAGATGTTGGGTCTGCCAAAATAACATCAGCCACCACGCCGACAAACCCAGCGCACACACCGCACTCGTCTGAAGCGTGATCTTCCGCACCGAACCGCGAAACAAATCCATCGCGCCTGGTTTCGGCGCAGCGCTGGCTCCGGCGCGCTGCCAGGTTTCTGGCTCGGGCACATGACGCCGAATCCAGAAAACTAGCAGCGCTGGCAGCACGCCCACCAAAAACACCCAGCGCTCCGAGCCCGGCGGTAACACCCAAGTCAATAAACCTACGACCACCGCGCCGCACAGGACGCCAATGTTGACGCCGGTCTGCAGCACGGCGGCCATCCACGGCCGCCACGCTTTAGGCCAAGTCTCCGCCAGCAGTGAAGCGCCGACCGCCCATTCACCGCCGATGCCAAGCGCTGCGACAAAACGAAAAATCATCAACTGCCACCACGTCTGCGCAAACGCGCAAAGTCCCGTGCACAACGCATACGTGATAATCGTCAATGCGAGCGCGCGACTCCGACCGATTCGGTCACCCAAGCGGCCAAAAAACGCGCCGCCTAATGCCCAACCGACTAGAAACGCGGCTTGGATGTACGCGCTTTTTTCTTTGACGGCGGGATCGGCGGCGCTCGTCGCCATGAGTAACGTCATCACGAGCGGCGTCGCCACCAATGTATAAAGATGCAACTCAAGTCCGTCGAAAAGCCAACCCAGCCAGGCCGCGATGCCGGATTTCCACTGCCTGGGAGTGAGCTCGCGCAGATGCACCGCGTCGCGGGATACAGGGGTAGGGGTAGGGGTAGGGGTCATGGGGTGGTTTAAGTGCGTCACGCGAGGCCGCCGCGCTCAAGCCCTAATCCCCGAGCGCAGGCTTGCTTCACTCGCTCCGCCCGCAAAGGTGCGGGGATGAAGACGAAATGGTGGATCTGGCTTTTGGGGTTAATGGGCGGTGCGGTCGCCGTCGTGCAGGCGGAAACTCCGGCCGTGACTTCTTCCACGTGGCGCGGCTTTAAGCGGCTCGATTTTGTCGTCGCGGGCCGCCCCGCCCTACTGGTGGTGCCGAAAACTCCCGCCGCTGGTAAGCCGTGGATCTGGCGCACCGAGTTTTTTGAACACGAGCCGCAGGCCGATCTCGCGCTGCTCGAACGTGGCTGGCACGTGGCCTACGTGAATGCGCAAGACATGTACGGTGCGCCGCGGGCAGTCGCGATTTTCGATGGATTTTACGAGCTGGTGACGCAGCGCTACAATTTGGCGCGGCGCGTGGTGTTGGAGGGGCTGAGTCGCGGTGGGCTTTACGCATTTAACTACGCGGTAACGCACCCCGAGCGCGTGGCCGCGCTGTACCTGGATGCTCCGGTCCTCAATGTCCACAGCTGGCCGGGTCGAAACAAAGACACGCCCGGGGGCGCGAAATTATGGCGCGAGTTGCGCGAGAGCTACGGGCTCAGCGTAGAAGCAGCGCAAAATTTTAAAGGTAGCCCGATCGATCACATCGACCTCGTGGCCAAGGCTGGCGTGCCGATTTTACTGATCGCGGGCGATGCCGATGAAACGGTGCCGTACACCGAAAATGGCGCCATTTTGAAAAAGCGCTACGATGAACTCCACGCCGTGTGCGAGGTGATCTTGAAGCCCGGCGGTAAACACCATCCGCACAGTCTCGTTGATCCCGCGCCCATTGTGGAATTTCTCCTGAAGCACGCGCGTTTCTGAGTCTCATGGCGCAGGTGTGCGCTGCCTCGATCAGTGCTTGGCGGCGCACGGCGCGTGGCGCGGGCAAGTGATGAGGTGGTCGTTGACCATGCCGCTGGCCTGCATGAAGGCGTAGCAGATGGTGGTGCCTACGAATTTAAAACCGTGAGCAAGGAGCGCTTTGCTCAGCGCATCGCTTTCGGGCGTGCGCGTGGGGATTTCCCTCATGGCGCGACGGCGATTAACCAACGGACGTCCGCCCACGAAGGCCCATAGAAAACGATCAAAACCGCCCGGCTGGCGGTGGAGCGCGAGATAGGCGCTGGCGTTACCGATGGTGGCGGCGATTTTGAGTCGGTTGCGCACGATGCCGGCATCAGCGAGGAGCGCGGCGATTTTTTTGGCATCGTATCGCGCGATTTTCACCGCATCGAAACCGTCAAAGGCGCGGCGGTAATTTTCGCGTTTAGCTAGAATTGTGGACCAGCTGAGGCCGGCTTGTGCGCCCTCGAGAATTAAGAGTTCGAACAGCGCGTGATCGTCGTGCAGCGGCACGCCCCACTCGGTGTCATGATAGGCGAGGTCGAGCGGGTTGCGGGGCCAGGGGCAGGGGACGAATTTCATCGTTGGGCGATTGAGCGGCGGTGATGGGTAAGCTTGGTCAGGAGCAGCCCGCTGAGGCAATGCCCTGGAACGTACGCGGGGCGAACGCGCGAATCTGACCGTCTGAACGTAGCGGGCATTTCCTTTGGTCCCGCCTTGAGTGTTTTGAAGCTTCCCCATGATGCGCTTCGCTTTTCTTCGTTTTACCCGGTTGGTTGCTGCTGGGTTCGTTTGGGTTGCTTTGACCGCCGAGGTGAATGCGGCGTCGGCGGCGCTGCGGCCGCCAAGTGATTTTGATGTGCGTCGCTACGGTGCGACCGGCGACGGCGCGACGCTCGACACCGCGGCGATCAATCGCGCGGTCGAAGCCGCCCACGCGGCCGGGGGTGGCACGGTGCGATTCCCGGCGGGTAACTATTTGAGTTTTTCCATTCGCTTGCGAAGTCGGATCACGTTGCAGCTCGAGGCGGGGGCGACGTTGATTGCGGCGACTCCGGCGCCGGGCTTTGGCGCTTACGATGCAGCCGAGCCCAACGAGTGGGACGCGTATCAAGATTTTGGCCACAGTCATTGGCACAATAGCCTGATCTGGGGTGAAAACCTCGAGGATATCGCCATCATCGGCCCCGGGCGGATTCATGGTAAAGGCCTCACGCGATCCGGTCCCGGTCCGCGTCGGCCTAAGACCGCGGGCGACATGCCGGCGTCGATGCGCAACATCCGCGATCGGCAACAACTCAAAGTCGATGGGGAACCTGGCACGGACACGAGTTTCATGGACGGTCAGGGCAACAAGGCGATTGCGCTGAAAAATTGCCGGCGCGTGGCGCTGCGTAATTTTTCGGTTTTGGCGGGCGGGCATTTCGCCTTGCTCGCGACCAGCGTGGATTTTTTGCACATCGACCAAGTCGATATCGACACGAACCGCGACGGGTTCGACATCGATGCCTGCCGCGATGTGAATATCACCCGATGCCGGGTGAATTCTCCCAGCGACGACGCGATTGTGCTGAAAAGTTCTTTCGGGTTGGGCTACGCGCGCGCGACGGAGCGCGTGACCATCGCGGACTGCGCCGTGAGTGGCTTTGATCTGGGGACGATGCTCGATGGCACCCGCCAGCGTACGCAGCAGATCGCGCCCGATCGTGACGGTGTGACTGGGCGCATTAAACTCGGGACCGAATCAAATGGCGGTTTCAAAAACATCACGATCCGCGATTGCACCTTTGAGCGCTGCCGCGGGCTGGCGTTGGAGACCGTCGATGGTGGCGTCATCGAAGATGTGGTCGTGAAAAATCTGACGATGAAAGAAGTGACGACGGCGCCGTTGTTCATTCGTTTGGGCAACCGCGCGCGCGGGCCGGATAATCCGCCGGTTGGCGCGGTGCGTCGGATTAGTATCAGCAACGTGCACGTGCGTGATGCGGAGGCTAGGTTTGCCTCGCAGCTCGTCGGGCTTGTCGGCCATCCGATTGAAGATGTGCGCTTGAGCGATATCACGATCGAGTATCGCGGCGGCGGCACCGCCGAAGACGCTAAGCTAGAGCCGGCGGAAAATGAGCGCGGCTATCCTGAGCCGAG
>CAMDRP010000060.1 GCA_945906965.1 Opitutus sp. GAS368
GCGAGCGTGACCACATCGGCTTGGAGCCCGTCGATCACACCGCGGGCCTGTTTACCCGAGCCACCGTGAGATTGTTTGATAACGACTATGTCGCCAGTCTGGGCTTTCCAATGCGCAGCAAATGCGGGGTTTAAATCAGCGTAGAATTCACGCGTGGGATCGTACGAGACGTTGAGCAGCTCGATCGTTTTCGCGCTCGAGGACGCGATGAAAAAAAATGCGAATAGCGCGATCGAAAAACTGAAGAGCTTTTTCACTTGGATAAAAATGAGGCGCGCAAACCACGAATAATTTAGATGCTGTATTCGCCTAAAATCTGGTGGAGTACGCCCTCGGATTCATCGAGGCGGGCGTGAGCGGAGCGACGGGACAATTGACGCGCGAGACGGGCGGAGGAGGCCGCGGCGTCGGCTTCGACGGAGAAAGGCAAGGGAAGGCTGTCGCGCCGGAGTTTGCGCAGCGTGATCTCGACCACATCGGCGAGCGTGTAACGATCGAGGATACCGGCGATCGCGTTACGCACATCAAGCATGAGCATACGCAGACCGCAGTGCGCCTCATCCGGACACGTACATTTTTCGTAGGCGGATTGGCTGACGCAACCAATGGGAGCGAGCGGGCCGTCGATCAACCGAACCACTTGGCCAATGGTAATCTCGCGGGCCGGCTTAGCGAGGCGGTAGCCACCAAACTTGCCACGCACACTCCTCACCAGCCCGGCCTCCTTCAGCGCCTGCATGATTTGCTCCAGAAATTTGATCGGGATCTGCTCGTTATAGGCCAGTTCGGAGACTTGCACGAGGGCACGTTTCACCTCCACGGCGATGCCCAGGTTGATGAGCGAGCGGAGCGCGTATTCGCCTTTTTTGGAGAGCTTCATATCACTACTAAATTAAACTACATTAGTTAAGTAGGAATTAAATCAAGCCTCAAATCATCGGCTATCATTTGTGAGTTTGATTGGTTCTTCGCTACTTTCAGTGGGTTAAACGCCACTCAACGACCACTATTTGCGGGTTAAATCGCCCAACAGAGTCTTCTGATTCTTTAATAGTAAGGATTTACAAAACCCCGTCCTAGGCCAACTGCTCCCATTCATACAAGCCATCCACTGGAAACAGCGAGGAACCAAAATAATCAATGTGCTTGTCTGGGACAAGCCATGGCGGAGCAACCTCAAGGTGACCTTGGCTTTAACCTTAGAAGAAGCCCACCAACCTAAACCGCGGCCAGGGCAGCAACCAAAGCATCGGCCAGAGGCCTTTGGCGATGAGCTGCATCGGCGGCAAGTGTGCGCTCGATTTCAAGCATTTGACCAAGAAATTGAAAATTACCTAAGACACGCTCGATCATTCCGGTTAGATCAGGACTTTGATCTTTCCTCAAAAGATTTCTAAGATCCATGAGGTCGTAGTCGCTTCCACCCTCGATTCGAGAGCGAAAGCGCCCGAAGTCCAGACCAGGACCACCGCTGTTCCATAGTTTAAGCACCGCCAGCGACCGGATTAATTCCTTTGCGAGCGGCCGGCGCGCAATCTCCGAGAGATCGTAAAGGTCTCGGATTTTCGAACGCTGGCTAGCAGCTCGAATTTTTTCAGCAATCACTTCCTCAAATGCTAGGCTAGGGATTGCGGCAGGCAGGAAAGCGAGATTTTTGAAATAACTTTGCTCAATTTGAGGAACCGCGTGAACAGGTCGAATTGGACGCTCACGCGTACTAACCTGAATCTTGATTTTGATTCCAGTAGGATTACCCGAATGAGCTAGAACCGGATTCGCGGCGCAACCATCATCGGTAAGGTACCAATCTTTATTTTTGTCGAAACGAAACGTGATTCCGTGGTACGGCTTTGCCAGTGCTTCAAGCAGGCCAATCATAAGATCGTCGATTTCAATGTCAGTGCGACAGGTGAAATCTAGATCAGTCGAAAGGCGACCTTTCGGACCGAAAACCATTTTGCGCAGAAAGGTTCCACCCTTGAAAGCGAGATGTGCCATCAGCCCTTTTTCGTGAAAAAGCTGAAGTAGGCAGGTAAGCCCTACATCGATTTCGATGGCCGCGATATCTCGGGCACCGGACAAGGCGGCAGCTTGCCGTAATTGTTGCGCGGTCAACATCAGGCGACTCCACTACGTTTGATCCGAGGCACGTCCGTCAAAAGTTCAGATTCGCGTGCGTGAACCAGCAAACCCCAAGCGGCAACGTAGCCGATGTCGCCCACCTGACGTTTCTCGCGGCCAAAGACCGCTCTAGTCGAGGGAACGATGGTGTTGCGCAACCGTGCACGGACGGCAGCAGGGAAAGTCCAGCCGACAAGGTCAGCAAGAAACCCCAAGCGTTGGAGCAATGCGGTGGACTTCATGCTCAGAGCAATATCGGCCACATCTTTAATATCTGCGTCAACCGCAGCGCCGGAAACGATACGCGCCACCTCAACGACTCCTCCCGCCAAATCGGGACGGTCGAGACAATCCACGAGCGTTTTCTGCGGCGTGGAAAGCATCACCGGACGCCCGTAAAGATCATATGATTTAAAGCCGAAAAACTTTCGTTCGACGACTTTTACGAAACGAATTTCATTACCCTCGATCGTGCGAGGCGACATCGATCGCCGCGTCGCCACCGAGATGGTTGTCGGCTTTTGAGTGGTCAATCCGTGAAATGATGCGGCCGCCCACCAACCGATGTAGGAGGGTTCGACTACCGCCGATGCGATGGCGAGGGGATTATTCTCCCCGAGGTTTTCTGATCCATGCTCCGGTGGCAGGAACAAATAGCGGCCAGCAACTAAGCGCGTAAGCCAGCCTTTTTTAAGCAGGTTTCGTATCACCTTCCGAGCCGTTTGTTCTTTTGCTAAAAGTTCAATTACATCTTCGGCACATACCACGTTGCGCCCTTGTTCTCGAAAGGTGAGTACGGTTATGGCTTCTTGTGGCCCAAGTGTTCTTAGATTGGTTTTCACACTGTTTTAGCCCTATAAGGGCTAAAACACATAATAAATCAATCAATTACTAGTAATTAATACCTGCCCCGCAGAAACATCTTCCATGAAACACCGCCAACTCACGCGCGTGAGCTGGACACCACCCGCTCTGCTTATGTGAAGAAACCCGCGGGGCAAAAACCGTCAGAGCTTCACCCGTAGACCGTCAAAGGCCGGTTCGATACCGGCGGGCAATTCAGCGGTGAGCAACGCGTGATCACTCAGGTGCGTGAGGTGCGTGAGCAACGTCCGCGGCGCGGCGATCTCCTGCGCCACTGCGACCGCCTCTGGAATACTCAGATGCGAGGGGTGCGGCAACGGCCGCAGACCATCAAGCACCACCAGATCCGCCCCGCGAGCGAGCGCAACCGCCTCGCTCGGTACGCGTTTACAATCGGTGTAGTAGACCAGTTTCTTGCCGCTGCTGCGCTCCGTAAAAACAAGACCAAGGGTATTAACCCCGCCGTGCGGTAGGAGCGTCGATTGGATCGTACCTTGCGGCAACTCAAGTAGGGACGGCAATTCTTTGAGTTTAAAAGCCGGATACCCCTTCACCACGGGCCGCTCCATAATCGCATAAGGGTAAATCGCCAGCACACGACTGATCCCTTCATCGGTCGAATACACCGGCAAGCCTTCCCCACCGAGCAGATCACAGAAGCGCCGCAAATCATCCATGCCCGAGATGTGATCGGTATGCCCATGCGTGAGGATAAACACATCCAGTTGGCGGACATTTTCTCGCAAACACTGCAGCCGGAACTCCTGCGCCGCATCCACCTGAATATGTAATCCGTCCATCACCACATGGACCGAGGTGCGCGTGCGTCGATTGCGCGGATCACTCGAGCGACACACCGCACAATCACACGCGATCATGGGCACGCCCTGCGAGGTACCCGTGCCAAAGAAAATGAGCTCCATAATTAATCCCAAGAAAACCCAAAACCACCCGCGCCGCCAGCCCGTAGACGCAGACTCGCCCATCGCCGCGGATGGGGCGAAAAAAAAGGCGCCCCGCGGTGAGCGGAGCGCCTTGGAGTGATTACCTAGCGTGATCGTAAGATCGGCGCGGGACTTAGTAGTCCATGCCGCCGCCGGGAGGATGGCCATGGCCGCCACCGGCCGATTCCTTCTTCTCGGGGATCTCAGTGATCATGCACTCGGTCGTCAGCAAGAGGCCAGCGATGGACGCGGCGTTTTGCAGCGCGGTGCGGGTAACCTTCGTGGGGTCAACAACGCCGGCCTTGACGAGGTCTTCGAACTTATCGGTGGCGACATTGTAACCAATGTTACCCTTCGAGCTGAGGATTTCTTTGACGACCACGCCGCCGTCGACGCCGGCATTCGTGCAGAGCGCGCGAATGGGGTGTTCGATGGCGCGACGCACGATCTGGGCGCCGAACGCTTCGTCGCCTTCAAGTTTGAGGGCTTCGATGGCTTTGATGGTGCGGAGCAGAGCGACGCCGCCGCCGGCAACGATACCCTCTTCAACGGCCGCACGGGTCGCATGGAGAGCGTCTTCGACGCGGGCCTTCTTTTCCTTCATCTCGGCTTCCGTGGCAGCGCCGACGTTGATGACGGCGATACCGCCGGCCAACTTAGCGAGACGCTCTTGGAGCTTCTCGCGGTCGTAGTCGGAGGTGGTCTCGTCGATCTGGCGGCGGATTTGCTTCACGCGGCCTTGGATGTCGGAGCTCTTGCCGGTGCCTTCGACGATGGTGGTGTTTTCCTTGTCGACGACGACGCGCTTAACCTTGCCGAGGTCGGCGAGGGTGAGGCTCTCGAGCTTGAGACCGAGGTCTTCGGTGATGCATTTGCCACCGGTGAGGACCGCGATGTCTTCGAGCATGGCCTTGCGGCGGTCGCCGAAGCCAGGAGCTTTGACGGCACACACGTTGAGAGTACCGCGGATCTTGTTCACGACGAGAGCGGCGAGGGCTTCACCTTCGACTTCTTCGGCGATGATGAGGAGCGGCTTGCCGGTCTTGGCGACGGTCTGGAGCAGCGGGAGCATCTCCTGGAGGTTGGAGATCTTCTTCTCGTGGATGAGCACGTAGGCGTCCTCGAGGGCGACTTCCTGACTCTCGGCGTTGGTGACGAAGTAGGGCGAGAGGTAGCCCTTGTCGAATTGCATGCCTTCGACGACGTCGAGGGTGGTTTCGATGGACTTGGCTTCTTCGACGGTGATGGTGCCGTCTTTGCCGACCTTGTCCATGGCGTCAGCGATGATGTCGCCGATGGTCTCGTCCCAGTTAGCGGAGACGGTCGCGACTTGGCGGATTTCTTCGCGGTCGGAGACCTTCTTGGAAACGCGTGCAAGCTCGGCGACAGCGGCCTCAACGGCTTTGTCGATACCACGCTTGAGGTAAACCGGATTGGCGCCGGCGGTGACGTTCTTGAGGCCTTCGCGGTAGATGCCTTCGGCGAGGACGGTGGCGGTGGTGGTACCATCACCGGCGCTGTCGGAGGTCTTGGAAGCGACTTCCTTCACCATCTGCGCGCCCATGTTTTCGTACGGGTCGGGCAATTCGACTTCTTTGGCGACGGTCACGCCGTCTTTGGTGACGGTCGGGGAGCCGAACTTTTTGTCGATAACGACGTTGCGGCCTTTGGGCCCGAGGGTGACCTTGACGGCGCGGGAGAGCAGCTCAACGCCGCGGAGGATTTTCTGACGAGCGGCCTCGTCGAATAGGATTTGTTTAGCAGGCATGTGTTTTTAGCTTTGGGTTTGAGATTAAATTATTCGGGTGATCAAGATCAGGCGAGGATGCCGAGGATGTCATCTTCGCGCACGAGCGTGTACTTCACGTCGTCGATTTTGACTTCGGTGCCGCCGTATTTGCTGATGAGGACTTTGTCGCCGACCTTCACTTCGAAGGTGGAGAGTTTGCCGGCTTCGTCTTTCTTGCCGCTGCCGAGGGCAATGACTTCGGCTTCTTGGGGTTTTTCTTTGGCGCTGTCTGGGATGATGATCCCGCCGCGGACTTGTTCTTTTTCCTCGAGGTGCTTCACGAGAACGCGATCACCGATGGGTTTGATTTTTACTTTGGCCATATGGATTTTTGTTTTTGGGCTGAAGGTTGGGTTTTATGTTTGTGGGTTTCAACAAAGCGTGCCGCGCGGGTTTAAGCGCCACGGCGCGCAAAGGTTTGAAAATTATTTCTTGTTCTTATCCTCGTCGACGACTTCGAAGTCGGCGTCGACGACGTCGGCTTTCTTTTCGGTTTTCTTGGTGGTGCCACCAGCGGGCTGGGCGGAATCGGCCCCCGCATCGGGAGTCGCTCCGGCACCGGCGGCCTGCGCCGCGGCTTGCGCTTCGGCGTAGAGTTCAGCGCCGGCTTTGGAGAGTTTCTCCATGGCGGCTTTCATGCGGTCGCCGTCGTTGCTTTCGAGGTCTTTCTTGGCGTCGGCGATGGCGGTCTCGATGGTGGTTTTCTTGTCGGCGGGGAGTTTATCACCAGCGTCTTTTAGCGTCTTTTCGAGCTGGTAGATGGTGCTGTCGAGCTGGTTCTTGGTCTCAACGGCTTCGCGGCGCTTCTTGTCCTCGGCGGCGTTGAGTTCGGCTTCCTTGGTCATCTTCTCGACCTCTTCTTTGGAGAGACCGGAGGAGCCTTGAATAGTGATTTTCTGGTCTTTACCGGTGCCGAGATCTTTGGCGGAGACGTGCAGGATGCCGTTGGCGTCGATGTCGAAGGTGACTTCGATCTGGGGCGTGCCGCGGGGCGCGGGCGGGATACCGTCGAGTTTGAAGGTGCCGAGGGTTTTGTTGTCCTTGGCCATGGAGCGTTCGCCTTGGAGGACGACGATTTCAACGCCGGGTTGATTGTCGCTATAGGTGGAGAACGTTTGGGTCTTCTTCGAGGGGATCGTGGTGTTGCGCGGGATCATGGGCGTCGAGACGTCGCCCGCCGTCATGATGCCGAGGGTCAACGGGGTGACATCGAGCAGGAGCACGTCGCGGACGTCGCCTTTGAGGACGCCGCCTTGGATGGCCGCGCCGATGGCGACGACTTCATCGGGGTTGACGCCTTGGTGCGGAGGTTTGCCGCCAAGGGTTTTGGCAATTTCGACGACCTTCGGCATGCGGGTCATGCCGCCGACGAGGACGAGTTCGTCGATCTTGTCGGAGGTGAGACCGGCGTCTTTGAGACAGTTTTTAAACGGCTGCAGGCAGCGCTCGAAAAGTTTTTCGCAGATCTGCTCCATCTTGGCGCGGCTGAGTTGCACGTTGAGGTGCTTCGGGCCGGAGGCGTCGGCGGTAATGAACGGGAGGTTGATGTCGACGGATTGGGTCGAGGAGAGCGCGATTTTAGCTTTCTCGGCTTCTTCCTTGAGGCGCTGGAGCGCCATTGGGTCTTTGCGGAGATCGATGCCGTTTTCTTTTTTGAAGGTTTCGACGAGCCAGCCGATGAGGGCTTCGTCCCAGTTGTCGCCGCCGAGGTGGGTGTCACCGTTGGTGGCTTTCACCTCGAAAACGCCGTCGCCAATCTCGAGCACGGAGACGTCAAACGTACCGCCGCCCAAATCGAACACGGAGATTTTTTCGTCCTTCTTTTTATCCAAACCGTAGGCCAAAGAGGCGGCGGTAGGCTCGTTGATGATGCGGAGCACTTCGAGACCGGCAATCTTGCCGGCGTCTTTGGTGGCTTGGCGTTGGGAGTCGTTAAAATACGCGGGGACGGTGATAACGGCCTGCGTGATTTTCTCGCCGAGATAGGCTTCGGCATCGGCCTTGAGTTTACCGAGGACAAACGCCGCGATCTGCTCGGGCGCGAACTGCTCGGTCTTTTCGGCGGAAAGCACTTCGATGTACGCATCGCCATTTTTGCCGGCGACAACCTTGTAGGGCATGTTCTTCGACTCTTCGCTCACCTCGGTGAGCTTGCGGCCGATGAAGCGTTTCGCGGAGAAAACGGTATTGCGGGGATTGGTGATGGCTTGGCGCTTGGCGGCTTGGCCGACCAGACGTTCGCCGGTCTTGGTGAACGCGACGACGGAAGGCGTGGTGCGCGCGCCCTCGGCGTTGGGGATCACGACGGGCTCGCCGCCTTCCATGACCGCCATGCAAGAGTTGGTGGTACCAAGATCGATGCCTAGAATTCTGCTCATAATGGATCCCAGGTAAGCAACGCACGTGCCTTCGGAGCAAAACTTATCTTAACCCTTATCCTTCATAATTTAAAATAAAAAAGCGCCAAGATACATCTTAGGCAAGCGACCAGAATTAGGTCAAATTGTCTCACTTTTTTCCAAACCGTGCCGCGCCGGTGGCACAGTACACTGTATTGTCACAGTTGAATTTTGGCCTATCTTGCCTAGGGTATTCGCATGGAAGCGGAAATTATAGTGCCCGATGAAGTGCCGGTGATGACGTTACCCAACGTCGCGTTTTTTCCGCAAGCCCTGATGCCGCTCCATATTTTCGAGCCGCGCTACCGGCACATGCTCCGCGACGTCCTCGCTAGCAACCGCATTTTCGCCATCGCCGGCCTCGATCTAGGTCAACTCGGCCAATCGGAAAATCCGGAGCCCCAACACCGCATCGCCGGCCTCGGCATCATCCGCGCCTGCCAGAAAAACGATAATGGCACCTCCAACCTGCTCCTCCAAGGGCTCTGCCGCGCCGAGATCGATTCCATCGTCAGCGACGAACCCTACCGCCGCATCCGCATCCGCGCCCTCTCCAGCGAACCCGGCGCTACCATCGACGAAAACGAACGCCTCCGCGCCGAACTCGCCCGCCTGATTAAAATAAAACTCAAGCTCGCCGCCACCCAAGCCAGCGACCTCACCCGCTTTCTCAAAACCGTCGCCGATCCCGAGGCCTTTGTGGATATCGCCGCCTTCAGCCTCTGCGAAAATCCGGCGCTCAAGCAGAAGTTGCTCGAAACCCTCGACGTCCACCGCCGCTTCCAGCTCTTCAACCGCGAACTCCGTCGCGACATCGAACAGATCAAGCTCCGTCGCAAACTCCAAGGCGGCCTCGCCGACGAACACATCGCCGATAATTAAGGCCTCTTTTGGCCTGCCGCGAAATGGAGCCGACAATCGGACTCGAACCGATGACCTGCTCATTACGAATGAGCTGCTCTACCAACTGAGCTATGTCGGCGCTTTTGAAATGGCGCAGGACCCACGTCGCGAAGAGCGGAAGAAACTCGCCACCCCTGCAAGGGCAAGCCTCATTTTCCCGCCGTGCCGCCGCTCGACGCCCAACTTTTCGATTACACCCTGCCCGAACACCTCGTCGCGCAGACCCCCGCCGCCCGGCGTGACCAGTCCCGTCTGCTCGTCGTTGACCGGGCCACCCGCACCGTTTCGCATCACACCTTCGCCGAGCTCCCCCGCTTCCTGCGCGCCGGCGACACGCTGTTTCGCAACAACGCCGCCGTCCTCCCCGCCCGCCTACGCGCCCGTCGCCCCACCGGCGGCCAAGTCGAGTGCTTCCTGCTCCGCCCCTCGGAAACCCATCCCGGTCAAACCTGGCGTTGCCTCATCAAACCCGGGAAAAAACTTCCCGTGGGCGCCACGTTTGCCGAACCCACGGGCGCTTTCCACGCCGAGATCGTCGCCCGCGAGCCCGATGGTTCCGCCTACGTGCGCTTCCGCACCCTTGGCGACGAACCCGTCACCACCCTCGCCAATCGTGTCGGGGAAATTCCACTGCCTCCTTACATCCTGCGTCCGGAAACCTCCACCCAGCATCAATCTAGCGCCGCCGCGCCGAACCCCGACCGCGCCCGCTACCAAACTGTTTACGCCAACCTGGATCGCCAAGTCGCCGTCGCCGCGCCCACCGCCGGCCTGCATTTCACGCCCGAACTCCTCGCCACGCTCTCCGCTCAAGGCATCCACTACGCCGATCTCACCCTGCACGTCGGCCTCGGCACGTTTAAGCCCATCACCACCGCCACGATCGAAGAGCACGCGATTCACCGCGAACTCTACGAAATTCCCGTCGCCGCCCAAAGCGCCCTGTTTCCGCCGCTGCTCGGCCGCCGGATCGCCGTAGGCACGACCTCCGTCCGCACCGTGGAAGATTTTCTCGCCCACCACGCCGCGCCGCTTGACCACCCGCACCTTGCTGAGGCCGACATCTTCATTTATCCCCCGCGCACTTTCCGCGGGATCGACGCGTTGATCACCAATTTTCATCAACCGCGTTCCACGCTGCTCTGCCTCGTCTCCGCGTTTCTCACCCCCGGCTCCACCGAGGGCATCGCTTGGCTGCGCACGATCTATGCTGAAGCGATAGCCCGAGACTACCGCTTCTTTAGCTACGGCGATGCGATGCTGATCCTGTGACCAGGCGGCGAAAATGCCCTACCCACTTGCTTTGACATCGAATTGAGCTATATCGCCCTGCGCCCATGCCGCCCGCCAAACGCCTGCTCCTCGTATCCGGCCTCTTCGTCCTCGCCGCCACTGCCGGGTACTGGGCGGCGAAGGGCGCCCACACCGGGTGGAGCCAAAACCGCGTGCCCGTGTCGAAGACCGACGAGGTCACCGGCATCGTTTTCACCACTTACGCAGACCGCTTTGTGCCCGGGATCGAGGTCCTCGGCGCCGGTGGGCTCGCTGCCACCTGCCTCATGGTCGCCGCCATTTTTGTCCGTTCCAAAAAACCGTCGTCTCCCCACTCGTGAAAAAACACATCCTCACCGTTATTCTGTCCACCAGCCTCGCCTCCGTCGCCCACGCCGCGCCGACCGCCTTCGACTTCAAAGACCCGAAGGGCGTCAACGCGATCCAGTTCTCCCTAGACTCTATGCTTGAGCCCATCGCCGGCACCGCCGGCGGCGTCGCGGGCACCGTCACCTTCGATCCCGCCGCGCCGGGCGCCACCCATGGCAAGATCGTCATCGCCGCCAAATCGCTCGTAGTTCCCAACGCCACCATGAACGAGCACCTCGTCAGCCCCAACTGGCTCGACGTCGCCACGAACCCCGAGATCGTTTTCGAACTCGTCAAGCTTGAGGGCGCCACCACCACCGGCAACGTCACCTCCGCTACCGCCACCGGCAAATTCACCCTCAAGGGCGTGACCAAAGAGATCAAGGTCCCCGTCAAGCTCACCTACCTCGCCGATGCCTTCGGCAAGCGCATCAACAAGCCCGAGGTGAAGGGCGACCTGCTGGTCATCCGCGGCGAGTTCACCGTCAACCGCGGCGAATATGGCATCCAGCCTGGTAAGAACGAAGACAAGGTGAACACCGAGGTGAAGATCTCCCTCGCCATCGTCGGCAGCGCTCCCAAAGCCTGACCACCCAGGGTCCCGCGCCGCGACCGCTCAGTCAACCCGCGCCCCGATCTCCGGGACGGCCCCTTAAGGCCGTCCTTTCTTTTTGCCCACATCGGACCACACTAGGCCTTCGACTCCCACCATGACCAACGACGAACTCCAGACCCTCATCGAAGACGCCACCGCCGACTACGCCCTCGGCGACACCGACAGCGCCCTCGCCCAACTCGCCCGCGCCACGGCCGCCGCGCCCGACTCCTTCGAGGCCTGGCACGCCCTCGCCGAAGTCAATTTTTCCATCCGCCAACTCGATGCCGCCCTCGCCGCCGCCGACCGCGCCCACGCGCTCCAACCCGCCGATCTCTTTATCAACACGACTCTTTCCCGCATCTGGATGGAACGCGGCGACAAAGCCCGCGCCGAGCATTACGGCGCGCAGGCCAAAATCCAAAGTTGGAAAGAACAGTTGAAGTCCCCAGCCGCCCCCGGCACGCCCGGCCTCGCTTGACGCCCCGTTGACACCACCTCCCGCCAGCCCGTAGAAACACTCACTTATGGAAGCTCCGGCCTACGTTTTAGAATTTGAGAAACCTCTCCGCGAACTCACCAAGCAACTCGATGAACTGCGCCAACAGTCCATCGAGACCAACGTGGATCTTGCCCGCGAAATCCACGCCATCGAAAAGAAAATCAGCGCTACCCAGAGCGAAATTTATTCCGCCCTCACGCCTTGGCAAAAAGTCCAAGTCGCCCGCCATCCCAAGCGCCCGTATGCCCTTGATTACGTCGAGACGATCTGCACCGGCTTCCAAGAACTCCACGGCGACCGCCAGTTCAACGACGACCGCGCCCTGGTCGGCGGCACCGCCTTCTTCAATGACGAACCGGTGATGATCATCGCCCAACAAAAGGGCCGCGACACCAAAGAGAAAATCTTGCGCAACTTCGGTATGCCTCAGCCCGAGGGCTACCGCAAAGCCCTTCGGCTCATGAAAATGGCCGAAAAATTTAGCCTGCCCGTTTTCACCTTCATCGACACGCCCGGCGCGTTTCCCGGCATCGAATCCGAAGCCCGCCACGTCTCCGAAGCCATCGCCGTCAACCTCCGCGAGATGGCGATGCTCAAAACCCCCACGATCTCTGTAATCGTCGGCGAAGGCGGCTCCGGCGGAGCCCTCGGCATCGGCGTCACCGACCGTGTCCTCATTTTCGAAAACAGTTACTACTCGGTCATCTCGCCCGAAGGGTGCGCGGCTATTTTGTGGAAAGACGCCGCCGCCGCGCCGAAAGCCGCCGCCGCGCTCAAGCTCAGCGCCGACCACCTCGAGAAGATGAGCATCGTCGACGAAGTCATTACCGAACCCCTCGGCGGCGCCCACAACGACCCCGCCAAAGCCGCCGCTGCGCTTAAGTACGCGCTGCAAAAACACCTCAACGACCTCCGCGCGCTCGACACCGAGAAACTCCTCAATACCCGCTACGAACGTTACCGTCACCTCGGCTCCTACGTGGAAGCCGGCACGGTCCGCAGCTGAGTTTTTTCTCCGGTCTAGTCCACCACACGCAGCCGCTCGCCACCACCCCGTGCGAGTCAGCGCGCGGTTCTTGCACGCGCGTTATTTGCGCACCGTCAAGAGCTCGATTTTTTTCGCGCGGGTGGTCGAAGCGCTAATTTCCACCAAGGCACCCGACAACCGTACGTCACCTTCCGCGACTTCGAAACGGTGCGGCATGCCTTCGATAAATTTCGCGATCACGGGTGCGACTTCGCGTCCGAGCACACTCGCGTAAGGCCCGGTCATACCGACGTCGCACATGAACGCCGTGCCTTTGGGCAACACGCACGCATCCGCCGTCGGCACGTGCGTGTGCGTGCCCAACACCGCCGTCACGCGACCGTCCAAGTGCCAGCCGAGCGCGATTTTTTCACTCGTGGCTTCGGCGTGGATCTCGACCACAATCGCGTCGGCCTGCGAGCGCAGTTGCTCAATCATCCGGTCCGCGCAGAGAAACGGGCAATCCGCTTTCAGCCCCATAAACGTCCGCCCGAGCACGGTGAACATCGCCACGCGGAAACCGCGTTTCTCGATGATCACATGATCCCAGCCAGGATTGGACTTGGGGAGATTCGCGGGCCGACACACGCGGTCCATCGCCGCGATTTCCGTCTCCCAACCGCGTTGATCCCACACGTGATCGCCAAGCGTGATCGCATCCACGCCACTCTCCAAAATCGATTTGGCTAATTTGCCCGTGATGCCCGCGCCCGCGGCGACATTCTCGGCGTTAGCGATGACGAAATCCAGCGCGAGCTCCTGCCGCAAACGCGGCACGCGCTCCATCACCATGTCGCGCCCCGGCCGCCCCACGATGTCGCCAATGAACAAAAGCTTCAGCATCGCGCCAACCTGCAAGGCGCCCGCCAGAGCGCCAACCCTTATTTCCAAGGTTGCCTCTCAGCCAACTGATGGTTTTTTCTTCACGTTTTCCGCCTACTTCCGTCCCTATGAAAACTTCCTCCACCCCCGCCGCGTTTGCCCCAGCCGAGATCGGCCGCGAAATGAAGGGCTCCGACGCCGTCGTCGAGTGCCTGATCCGCGAGGGTGTCGACGTCATCTTCGCCTATCCCGGCGGCGCGTCCCAGGAGCTCCACCAATCCCTCGCCCGCACCGACAAGATCCGCACGATTCTTCCCCGCCACGAGCAGGGTGGCTCGTTCGCCGCCGAGTCCTACTCGCGCGTCACGGGTAAAGTCGGCGTGTGCATGGCCACCAGCGGCCCCGGCGCCACCAACCTCGTCTCGGCCATCGCCGACGCGTTCATGGACTCAATCCCAATGGTCGCGATCACCGGCCAAGTATTTTCCAAATACATCGGCAAAATGGCGTTTCAGGAAACCGACTTCTACGGCATGACGCTGCCGATCGTGAAACACTCCTACTTGGTGATGAACGTGCACGACCTGCCGCGCATCTTTAAAGAAGCCTTCGTACTCGCCCGCAGCGGCCGCCCCGGCCCCGTCGTCATCGACATCCCCAAAGACATCCAACAGGCGAAATTCAAACCCGTTTTCCCCTCCAGCGTCGAGTTCCGCAACCCTACGCTCAGCCAAACTCCGCACGCGGCCGATGCCGAGCTGCAGGAAATCCTTGCCCTCATTGCCGCCGCGAAAAAACCCGTCCTCTACGTCGGCGGTGGCGTCATCTCGGCCGAAGCCAGCGCCGAGCTCAAAGCCTTCGCGGTCAAGGTCAACATCCCCGTCGCCACCACCCTCATGGGTATCGGCGCCTTCCCCGAGACGCACCCACTTTCAATGCACTGGTTCGGCATGCACGGCGCCGCTTATGGCAATTGGGCCGTCGACCAGAGCGACTTGCTCCTCTGCTTCGCCGCGCGCTTCGATGACCGCATCACCGGCAACACCGATAAATTCGCCGCCCAAGCCAAGATCGTCCACATCGATATCGACGCTTCCGAGCACAACAAAAACAAACGCGTCCAGCTCGCCATCACCAGCGACATCAAGTTCGCCCTCACGCGCCTCAATCAGCTCGCCGCCGCCTTCACCCCGCCCGACAACACCGCGTGGCACGCGCAGATCGCCACGTGGATGAAGGACCACCCGTTTAGCTACGAAGAAAGCAAACACATCGTCCCGCAGGAAGCCGTTAAGACCCTCTACGAACTCACCAAAGGCGATGCCATCATCACGACCGGCGTCGGCCAGCACCAGATGTGGGCCGCGCAATTCTACCGCTTCAACGAGCCGCGCCGCTACATCAGCTCCCTCGGCCTCGGCGCGATGGGTTTCGGCTATCCCGCCGCCCTTGGCGCCAAAGTCGCCCGCCCCGATAAACAGGTCATCGATATCGACGGCGACGGCTCTTGGGTCATGAACATCCAGGAACTCGCCACCGCCAAGATCGAGAAGATCGCCGCCAAAGCGATGATCCTAAATAACCAACACCTCGGCATGGTCGTTCAATGGGAAGACCGCTTCTATGGCAGCGTTCGCGGCAACACCATCCTCGGCGATGAAAACAACGTCGGCAGCCCCGATAACCTCGCCGGCATTTACCCAGACTTCGTCACCATCGCTCAAGGCTTCGGCGTGAAAGCCCGCCGCGTCCACAAAAAGAGTGAACTGCGCGAAGCCATCCAGGAGATGCTCGACCATGACGGCCCGTACGTCCTCGACGTCATCGTCCCCTACACCGAGCACGTGCTCCCCATGATCCCGGCCGGAAAAACGGTGAAGGATATGCTCCTCAAGTAAGTTTTCTTTAAACAAAAATCTTCCGCATCCGATGCACGGTATTCTTTGGAATCCGTGCATTGTTTTTTAGTTACCTCGCCCCACCCCACCCCCGCCAGCCTTTAGCTGAGTTCGTCCATGCCGCGCCGCCTTTCTTGGATATAATAACGCTCGACGTTACTAACGCTATGCGTATCTATCTACCCGGATGATTATTTCGTTTCGCTGCAAAGCCACCGAGAAAATCCACCAAGGCGACAAGTCGACAGACCTGCCTGCCGTTATCCAGAAAGTCGCCCTGCGTAAACTCCAACAACTCGACATCGCCATGAAATTCGACGATTTGCGGGTTCCACCAGGCAATCGGCTGGAAGCCCTCAAGGGCGACCGCAAAGGCCAGCATTCCATTCGCATCAATGACAAATATCGCATCTGTTTCCTTTGGACGGACCGCGGTATCGAAGACGTCGAAATCCTAGATTATCACTAAGTCATGACTAATAAACTACCGCTCCCCACGCCTGCCGAGATGCTCCGGGAGGAGTTCCTGAAGCCTATGGCCATCACGGCCTATCAGTTGGCGAAAGATATCCGCGTGCCGCAGACTCGTATCTCCGCCATCCTCTCTGGCACTCGGACGATCACGGCCGACACTGGCTTGCGCTTAGATCGCTATTTCGGACTCTCCGCAGGCTGGTGGAGTCGACTGCAGACGGACTGCGACCTGCGCAAAGCGCACCGTGAACTGGGAGCCCGGATTGCGAGGGAAGTTAAGCCGCGCGAGTTTGTCGCCGCTTGATACAAGCGGATGACCGCGGACTCCTTTTCGCGCGGTCAGGTCCACCTTATGTAAAAATCATCGAACGTAATTTCTGGGGTGAGCGAGTCCCGCTAAAACCGCTCAAATAGCTCTGGGATAGGGACTTTCTCGAAAGGCGCCCGCTTGGGTGAAGCGTCCCAACCTAGCGAAATCAAGATAACCTCGGTCCATCACGTAGATCGCTCCGGCCTCGAGCGGCAGTTCGTCCAAGAAGTTGACCTCGTGAACTGCGCCCTCTGCCAGAGTGACAAATGTTGGGATGGAGCCGCGCAGATCCAAGAGGGTATGCAATTTGATCGCCGCTTTCGCCGAGCGTAAAATGAGCCCAAGGGAAAAGCCCCAGGCACAGATCGATCACCGTCGCATCCAGAGCGTAAACGGTTTGATCCAGTTCGAGTGCGAACGGCTTTGCGGCGTAAAGTTTACGGGCTCGCTTGATCAAGGTTTGAGCCCAGTCCGCGTTACTGCGCCAGTCTCTGCGCTTATCGGCATCCGATAAGGTGCTGCGAACCACGCGCCCGCGAAATCCCATTTGATAAAGCAGCGCGCGTCGCGCACTGAGCGAGGCTTCCAAATCGCGCAGACTTTCTCTGGCTGTCAGTTGGGCAAAAGCCATCGCCAGCCACTGATCGTAGCAAGTGAAGGATTTTATGCAGGCATCGCCGCGGTAGCGTTCGACGCAACGGTGAAACGTCTCGTGGTGACCAAGCGAAAGCGCCTGCGAGAATACGGTGGGGATGGCCATGCCCGGAGAAGATCTGGGACAGCTTGGCTCGAAAAGCCCGCTCGTACTCAAAATGGAGCACACCCAAAA
>CAMDRP010000061.1 GCA_945906965.1 Opitutus sp. GAS368
ACGACGCTGCAACCGAGTTCCTCGGTGAGTTCACGCAGGAGCGCGGCGCTGGGCGTTTCGCCCGGTTCGACTTTGCCGCCGGGAAACTCCCATTTGAGTCCGAGGTGTTTATCGGCGGGACGCTGGGCGATGAGGATGCGGCCGGTGTCGTCCTCGATGACGGCGCAAACGACGGGAATTGGAGTGGGTGCAGGCACAGGAAGAGAAAAGCATCAACGCAGAGAAATCAGTGCGGGCGCAATGCCTGCTTGTGGGCCGCGGGCTTCGATTTTTGGCGTGGCACTGGCGGCGCCGGCGGGCTGAATCGCGGGATGGGAAAATCAGCTGAGCAACCGCAGGCGTTTATCCGGGGCGTGAGCCTCGTGGGGCGCAGCGGCGGACTCGTGAAGAGTTTGGCTGGTTTCAAGAAAGCGCATCACACGGTGCCCGACGCGGTCAATGCCGCGACGAGTGCGTTCCTCGCGAAATTGTGCGCGGAGGAACTCGCGGCGGAAGGAGAAAAATTTTTCCAAGCGGCCAAGGTCGCGCTCGGTTACAAGCGTGCGCAACTCACGCTCGAAGTGGCGAGTCCGACGGCGGTGCTCGTGGCGAAGGATTTCACGCTCGAATGGAGCTACGTGCTCGAGCCAGCCGATCCGGCGAGTTATACGGTGACGCGCACGCTGCACAGCTTGCGCAACGCGGAGCTGGTGGAGGTGGCGGAGTTCGACGCATTATTTACCGGACAATTTTCCTCGGTGGTGTTTGCGCTCAAAAAAGGCGTGCGCGTCGAGGCCGTGATCGACGCGGTCGAGGGGCTCGACCCGAAGGACGAGGCGGCGGGCGTGGGTCTCAGCGTGGACTATCCCTCGGATTGCCGGCACTGCACGCTGCACGCTGCCGGCGTCGATGCGGCGGTGGCGTGCGACGGCGCGACGCTGGAAATGCAGTTTGCCCGCGGTGGTTCGCCGCGGGAATTGGTGGCGGGTTTTGCGGAACTGCGTCGGGCGTTTGCGCTGACCAAAGCGCGCGTGCTCGCGGGGATGCTTTAAGGCTAAAGCCGTTTCGGCTGCTGCGTCGAACTGCAGCTGCGATAAAGACCAAGAAAAAAGCGGCGCCCGTGAAGGCACCGCTTGAGAAAAAACCATGAGACGGTGACGCGTTTTTAGCTGATCATCTCAGCCACAAATGCGCGTTCTTCGGCGAGTTCTTTGTTGGTCGCGGCAATTTTCGATTTCGCGAAGTCGTCCATGGCGTAGCCGGTGATGACTTCGTAGCTGCCGGGAGTCGTAGTGCGCACGGGCATACCGGCCCAGACGTTGGCATCGAAACCGTAGCGGCCCTCGCTCCTGACCGCGATGGAGTGAATCGCGCCGGGGGTGACCAAGGAGCGCACGTGGTCAACGAGGGCGTTGGCGGCGGAGGCGGCGGAGGAAAGACCGCGGGCGGCGATGATGGCGGCGCCGCGTTTGCCGACGGTTTCGCAGAATGGACCTTGGAGCCAAGCGCTGTCGGTGATGATCGAGGTGGCGGGTTGGCCGTTGATGGTGGCGTGGGCAAAGGCCGGGAACATCGTGGGGCTGTGGTTGCCGTAGATGAAGATGTCTTTGACGGCGGTGAGATCGACGCCGGCTTTTTTCGCGAGCTGCGTCTGTGCCCGGTTTTGGTCGAGGCGCACCATCGCAGTGAAACGATCGGCGGGCAGGCGCTTGGCCTGGGAGGCGGCGATCATGCAGTTGGTGTTGGCAGGATTACCGACCACGGCGATACGGGCATCGGCGGCGGCGACCGCATCGATGATTTTGCCCTGCTCGATGAAGATCTTGCCGTTATCCTTGAGTAGATCGGCGCGCTCCATGCCGGGGCCGCGGGGTTTGGCGCCGACCAGAAGGCACCAATTGGCGTCTTTGAAACCGACGGAGGCGTCGGAGGTTTGAACGATGCCCTTCAAAAGAGGGAAGGCGCAGTCATCGAGCTCCATGGCGACGCCCTCGAGGGCTTTAAGGGCTTTCTCGATTGGGGCTTCGATGAGTTGGAGGATGACGGGCTGGTCGGGACCAAACATCGCGCCGGAGGCGATGCGGAAAAGCAGAGAGTAACCGATTTGACCGGCAGCTCCGGTGACGGCGACGCGAATGGGGGATTTCATAAGAGCTGTTATCATTGTGAAACTGCGGCAGAGCGCACGAAAGATTTTTGGCGATCGGGCAGATGTTAGAAGGTGTTGCTGGTTGAAGAAACGTGGCTGCTGGGGCTGCGCGGTGGCTTCAGTCGAGCAGCGCGGCGAGTGCGCCATGGGCGAAGAGTTTTCCGTCGGCGTGGGCGAGGGCGGCGCCGACGTGCGGATGCGCGGCGCAAAACGCGGCGACCTCAGTATCGGTGAAAACAAAAAACGCCGTTGAAAGGGCGTCAGATAAACCTGCGCCCGGCGCGAGGGCCCAGGTGCGCTCACGGCGCGGGGCAGTAGTTTGGGCGCGCGGATCGACGAGGTGTTCGCCTTGGACGGCGAGACCGGAGCCGCTGAGGGCGCAATGCGTGAGCGAGAGCACGCGCTGATGTCGGTCCTCGCCGAGGCTAATGGGCCAACCGCGCTGACCCGCGGGCGGATCGAGCGCAAGTACGCTGCTCCCGCCGCCGTGCAGACACGCGCAGGTGATGGCCCAATCGGCGAGGACGGCGGCGAGTCGGTCCAGGGCGTAGCCTTTACCGATGGCGCCGAGATCGAGGTGCAGCTGCGCGGTATGAGACGTGAGCGTGTGAGCGGCGGGATCGAGCGTGAAGAGCGGTGCATCGGCGGCTTGCGCGGGGGCGCGTTCCGAAGCGTACGCGCAATCGAAGGCGCGGTCGGTCGCGAGCGAGGCGTCGGCGGCGAGCCACAGGCAATGCAGCGCGTCTTCGCCGATCACGATGGTTTCGCCCAGATTGAGGCGATTGGCGCGGGCGATGTCGCTCGATTCGACGTAGCGACTCAGTTCGCTCTCCAGTCGGTCCAGTTCGCGGAAGCACGCGGTCGCCGCCTGACGCGCGTAGTCGACTGACTGGTCCGCGATGACGAGGGTAAACGTTGTCGCCATCGCCTCGTGGTGGAACTCGGGAAACTCCGGGAATTTCATGCCGCGAAAATAATTTTTGCGTAAAATACGTTAAAAAAAGTGTCACCTATGAGGCGACACTTGCTCTGAGGCGGCGGCGGAGGCGGAGCATGGCGAGGGTGGGGCGAAGCCAGAGTTGACGGAGGCCGTAGTTGGCTTGCCCGCGGGTGCGCGGGTGGTGGCGGACTTTGAATTCGCCGAGGCGAAAACCGGCGGCGATCAAAATGGCAGGTAAAAAAGATTGGAGCAGTTCGAAGGGAAATAGCGCTGCGATGCTCGCGCGGCGCAGGACGCGGAGTTGGCAGCCGCTGTCGTGCAGGTGGTCGCCGAGGACGCGGCTGCGCACGAAGTTGGCCAGACGGGACATTTTGCGCCGGAGCCAAGAATCGTGGCGGTCGTGTCGCCAGCCGCACGCGACATCGAGCGTGCCAGCTTCAACGGGGGCGAGCAGGAGGGGGAAATCACGCGGATCATTTTGGCCGTCGCCGTCCATCGTGAGAATGATTTCACCGTGCGCGGCGCGGAGGCCGTCCAAGAGCGCAGTGGCTTGGCCGAGGTTGCGCGGTTGGTGGAGCGCGCGGCAATGCGGCCAGCGCGCGAGGCAGGCGGCGATTTCACCGGCGGTGGCGTCGGTACTGCCGTCGTTAACGAGGAGAATTTCGTAGTCGTGGCCGAGCGAATCGAGGACGACGACCGCGCGATCGATGAGCGGGAGGATGTTGCCCGCTTCATTGTAGAAAGGAACGACGAGGGAATAGCGCGGTGTCATGGGGCGGGTGGCGCGGGCGTGAAGACGACGCAGAGAAAACCAGGCCGCAGGCCGAGGAAAGTTTCGCGGTAATCACCGTGGAGGCGGGCGCGCACTGCGGGAGCTTGCGCAGCCGAGGCGAGGATGAGGGCGCCCTCGCAATCCGCGGGCGGGCTCGCCCAGTAACCAACGGCGCCGGCGGGTAACGCGCGGAGGTACCACGGGATCGGCCAATATTCTTCGCTGATGATGCGAATCGTACCAGCGGGGTGGGCGTCGAGGGCAGTGGTCGCCAACGTGCGAATTTTTAGAACGTCGGGCGAACTGTGGACGTAGGCGTACGGGTTGCGGGCGTCGGCGGCGCGGAGAAACGCGACGAGGTGGGTTTGACTGAGTTGGAGAAATAGCAGGCTGGTGGTGGCGACGACGGCGATGGCACGCCACCGAATGAGCCCGAGGGTGCCGGCAGCGAGTACGGCGAGACCGGGTACGAGGTGGACGGCGTGCCAAGGGGTTTTATAGGGTGGCAACGAGAGGGCTAAAAGTACGAGCAACGTGTAAACGGCGACGCCGCGGAGAAATTTTTCGCGCGTGACGAAGGCGAGGAGCGCGCCGGTCAGGGCGAGCGCGGAAAACGCGAGTTGCTGAAAGACGAGCCCGCCGTTTTTTTCCCAGCCGAAAAGAACAGCGTAGTACCACCACGGTTTCTCGTGGCCGCTGTCGCCGGTGGCGCGGGCGGAGGTGAACGTGTAAGTCGCGGCGGCGTCGCGCAGCCCGGCGGCGTGCGTACCGAAAGATGAATAAAAGAGCGCGGCGACGCCGAGCGCGGTGCCGAAGATCAACGCGAGGTCGCGGCCAAGGTGCGTCGTCGCGGGGCGGCGGCGGGTGACGAGGAGCGCGGCGGCGAGAGCGCACAGGACGAAGACGGGCGCGCTGGCCTTGGTGGCCTGCATGAGGCCGAGGGCGGCGCCGGCGGCGAGGGCCCAACCGGGGCGAGCGTTTTGCCACCAGCGTTGCGTGGCGAGGGCGGCGGCGAGCGCGCAGGTAACGAGGAGGGTTTCCTGAATAAAATAGCGGCTGTAATAAACGGAGGCGGGGGCGACGGCCATGAGGGCGGCGGCGAGGAAGGCGGAACCGAAGCCGAGCGGGCGCGCGAGGAAAAACAAAAGCAAAACGCCGCAGGTGCCAGCGAGGGCGGGGACGAGGCGGATGGTCGTTTCGCTGAGTGTGGCGAGCGTGGTTTCGCCGCGGAGCCACGCGAGCGGGAGCGCGGCGTAGTAGAGCGTGGGACCGTGGTGGTCCCTCGGATCAAAAGCGTAGCGACCGTGCTCGAGGAGCTCGCCGGTTTTTACCGCTTGGTTGGCTTCGTCGGCGTGGAGCGGGCGGCGGTCGAGTTCGTAGGTTCGCAGCCCGAGAGCGAGCAGGAACAGGAGCGCAAGGGGTAACCAGCGTCTCAGGGCGGGGGCGAACATGGGGCGGAGCTTAGAGGCGCGATGGGGGCGGGCACAAGAAAGGGCGGACTTGCGTCCGCCCTTTCTTTTTACACCGCGGGTGGCGGCAGTCAGTTACTTCACGAGCGAGCCGTGAACTTCGACTTCGCAGTAGTGGTTGAGCTCGTCGGAGGTGTTGCCGTTGCTGGAGAGGCGGACGTAGCGGCCCGTGGCGCCTTTACCCTCTAGGAGTTTGCCCTCATAGTTTTCGATGTAGGCTTGGTCTTTACCTTTACCGAGCTTGGAGGAGTCGTCGTCGTCGTTGTTGAAGATCGTGGTGACGCCGGTCTTGAAGGTGGCGTCATTGGAGACTTGGACGACGACGTCGTGGTAGACGCGGGCTTGGGAGTGGAAGTGCCAGAGGGCGACGGCGGCGACTTTAGCTGAGGCGCCGAGGTCGATTTGGACCCATTGAGGGGTCGGCCCGAGCTCGACGTAGGTGCCATCGGTGCCGGATTTATCACCGTCGGTGATGAACGTGAGTTCGCCGATGACGGGGAGGGAATCGCTGCTGGTGACCGTTTTGCCTTTGGAGAGGTTGGCGGTGCCGGCTGTGACCATGAGGTCGGGGCGTTTACCGCTGCGGGGTTTCTCCAGATTGGGTAGCGAGATCGGGCGCGGGGTGCCGGCAAAGAGCGGCTTGGGTAGCTCGATTTGGAGCGGGACGGAGTCCGCAGCTTGGGCCGCGCCGGTGAGGGCGAGCAGAGCGAGGAGGAGGCAGAGACGGGTACGTTTCATAGTAGAGAAGGCAGGGATTAGGCGACGAAGTCGGTCGGCGCAAAGGTGAGCTTTTTGCCGGCGGCGATGGATTCGTTGATTTTGAGGATGGTGACGGTGGTGGCGAAGGCGGATTCGCCGGTGCAATTGAGGGGGGTGCCGAGGCGGATCGCGTCGAAGAAGTTTTCGAGGTGGGGTTGGTGAATGGCTTTGTCGAGGGTGACCGGAATGTCCCAGGCGGACAACGCGGCCGTTTCGCGGACGTCGACCGTGGAGGCTTTGGCCGGGCCACCGAGTTTTTTGACGCCGACTTTTTCCCAGGGTTTGACGGCCGGGGGTGCGCCTTCACCTGACGTAGGGCTGGCGACGATACCCTGGGTGACCCACTTGTCCCACTCGGGCGCACGGGCTTCGCGGTACAGTTTGGTGTACTTGGGGTTTTCGGAAATCTTCAACGCGCCCTCGTCGCCCATAAAGTATTCGTGGTATCCGCCGCCCGCGCTCGTGGTGGTGAGCACCTCGTAGGTCGCACGGACGGTGCCTTCCTTCGTGGGAAATTCAAAGATGGCGATGGCGTTGTCGTACCACTCGTGGGTTTTGTAGTAATCAACGCCGCCGCTGGCCATGCACATGGTGGGGTTGCAACCGAGCAACCAGTTGTAGACGTCGATCTGGTGGGCGCCGAGGTCGGACATGGGACCGCCAGCGTAGCGTTTAAACCAGCGCCAGTTGCGGAACTCATGCATGTTGGCGAAACCGTATTGGTTGAGCTTCGCTTCGGGGATGCCTTGGCCGTTGGGGAAACCGTAATCGTCGGTGACGGCGCGGTGCCATTGACCAGCGATGTTGGTGATGCGGCCGAGCAGGCGGCCTTCGAGGTGGATGCGGTCCTTGGCGTGGCGGTAGCGGGGATTGCTCCGGCGTTGGTGGCCGACTTGGAGGAGTTTTTTCGTCTCGCGCGCGGCCAGGACCATCGAGCGGGCGCCCTCGACCGTGTTGGACATCAACTTCTCGCAGTAAACGTGTTTGCCGGCCTTGAGGGCGGCGACGGTGTGTTCGGCGTGTATGAAATCGGGCGTGGCGATGATGACCGCGTCAAGATCGGTGACCTCGGCGAGCATCTGGCGGTAATCTTCGTAGGGCTTCGGATCGTGGCCGAATTTTTTAAGCAGACGCTCGGCATAGGTGCGGTTGTAGCCCCAGATGTCGACGACGGCTTTGAAGCGGATGCCGGGGATTTTGAGGGCGGCGTTAGTGAGGATGCGGCCTTGTTCGCCGCAGCCGATGAGGGCGACGTTGAGTTGGTCGGATTTGGCGACGACTTCGGCGCCGCGGGCGATGTAGGGCGCGGCGGCGATGAAGGCCCCGAGCTTGGCGCTCGTGCTTAGAAAATCTCGGCGCGTGACGGGAGAGGAAAAGGAGTCGGACATGGCGGGCTGAGGTGGGGGGTTGGGAACCGGTTCCGCTTAGCCGCGGCTGACGGCGTAGCGGTTGTGTTGGACGAGCACGAGGCCGCCGGCGACGAGGGCAACGTGCATGCCGAGCCAGGCGACGCCGTCACTTTCCTGCACAGCCATCAGTCCAAAGGATAGGGCTACATAGGTGAGGCCCATCAAAAACAACGTGCAGCGGGTTTTGAAACCGACGAGCAACGCGACGCCGAGAGTGATCAAGATGTAGCCGATGCTGGCGGCGAACAGCTTGGTGGACCAGAGCGGCAAGAACGAGGCGCCGGTGATGCCGGTGGCCATCCGCTTCATGTTCTCGTAGTAACCGACGAAGGAGTAGCTGCCTTTACTTTCAAATTTTTCGAGCCCGGCGAGTACGGCGCGCAGACCAAGCCAGAGGCGGATGATGAGAAACGCGTAGGTGTATTCGCAACGCGGGGTGGAGGGGGTGGAGTTTTCGCTCATGATGTAAAAAAATGGGTTGGGGTGTAAACTTGGGTTAAGGACTGTAATTAAATCCGCTTGGGATCAAACGATAGGACTACTTTTTTTGGCAATGTCCAATCCGGTCTCGGGGAGGGGGGGGGTTACTTAATTAAAACGCGGGGCCAGGCTGGCGTGGATTTCGCGTACCATGGTCTCGGTCGTCGCCCAGTCGATGCAGCCATCGGTGATGCTGACGCCGTAGCGGAGTTTTTCTTTGGGTTGGGGGAACGACTGGTTGCCGGCCCCGAGGTTGCTCTCAACCATGGCGCCCATGATGGAGCGGTTGCCGGCGGCGATTTGCGCAAGCAGCGCGCGCATCACGTCGGGCTGCAATTCGGGTTTCTTCGCGGAGTTGTCGTGTGAGCAATCGACCAAGATCGACTGGGGCAGGCCCGCTTTGGCGAGGAGGGCTTCGGTCTGCGCGATGTGGGCAGCGGAGTAATTGGGACCGCTCGAGCCGCCGCGAAGCACGACGTGGCAGTTGGGGTTGCCGCGGGTGTCGACGGCCGCAGCAGCGCCGTCGAGGTTTACGCCGAGAAACGTCTGGGGTTGGCCGGCAGCTTTGATGGCGTTGACGGCGGCTTGAAAGGTGCCGTCCGTGCTATTTTTAAAACCAATGGGCATCGAGAGACCGGAGGCCATTTGACGGTGCGTCTGGGATTCCGTCGTGCGCGCGCCGATCGCTCCCCAGCATACGAGATCGGCCGCATATTGCGGCGTGATCGGATCAAGAAACTCCGTCGCAGTGGGTAAACCTAGATCAAGCACATCGCGTAAAAAAGCGCGGCCAAGACGCAGGCCGGCCGCGATGTCGTGCGAGCCGTCGAGGTGCGGATCCATCACGAGGCCTTTCCAACCGACGGTGGTGCGGGGTTTTTCGAAATACACGCGCATCACAATCAGGACTCGGTCTGAGACCTCTTTGGCCAGAGCGGCGAGCCGGCGGGCGTAATCTCGGCCCGCCTCGATGTCGTGGATCGAGCAGGGTCCAATTAAAAGCAGGAAGCGCCGGTCGTCCGTGAAGATAATCCGGTGAATATCTTCCCTCGCGTGGGTCACGAAAGCGGCTTGGGCCTCGGACTTGGGTAACTCGCCCAAAAGCGCGGCGGGCGAGGGTAGGGTGCGAGTCGCTACGACATTGATGTCCGAAGTGCGTTGCATGGACGGTCAGCTTGGCGGGTCAGAAGAGGCCGGGGCAAGTCCCAGATTGGCCTAAAATCGAGGAATTTGGACAAAAAAAGTGGCCGGTCACATACCCCTATGTGACCGGCCTTTGCTTTCTTAGTTACCCCAAAACTCCCGCTAGGCGGGAGAAGTGTTTAAAGCTGACAAGAAGAGTGGTACACTTAATCTTCGCTCCGTCAACTCAAAGTTAGCAAAATCTATCAGGTCATTTATAAATCGCTTTAAACCAGTATGATAAAAACCAAGGAAAATTCATCGCTTCGGCAATTTTATAGCGGAAAAAACGCCGCGGTGTTGCGTGTGACGGGCGAGGATGCCGCGAATTTCCTCCAGGGGCAGTTTACTAACGACCTGCGCGGGCTGACCACCGGCGGCGCGGTTTATGGCTTGTGGCTCAATCAAAAAGGTAAGGTCTTGGCCGATAGTTTTGTGATCGCGGGGGCCTCGGCGGGGGAGTTTTGGATCGTGAGTTATCATGTGGCGGCGGCGGCGTTGCGGGCGCGTTTGGAGGATTATATCATCGCGGATGACGTGATCGTGGAGGATTTCACGACGGAATGGACGAGCTTAACCTTAGTTGGCGCTGGCTTGGTGGCGTGGTTTGCCCAGGCGCCGCGCTTGGGGCTGAGTTTTTCGGGAAGGAGAACTTCGGGAGAAACGCTTGAGTGGATTTTTCCGCTCTCAGAATTGCCGCATGCCCGTGCGCAACTTGCGGGCTGGGCGGAAATCGATGGCGTTGCCATGGAGCGGCGACGAATCGCGGCCGGGATTCCTGCGGTGCCGGCGGATATCGGGCCGGCAGATTTACCGGGCGAGGGCGGACTCGAGCCGATGACAATTTCCTACACGAAAGGCTGTTATCTCGGACAAGAAGTGATGGCGCGCTTGAAATCTATGGGCCAAGTGCGGCGGCGTTTGCAGTGCGTGCGCGGGTCGGTCGCGGCGCCGCAGCTGCCGGCGGCGTTGTGGCAAGGGGAACGTCAGGTCGGCGAACTGCGCTCGGCGGTGAATCTCGCGGAGGGTGGTTTTATCGGTCTGGCGATGGTATCGCTCGTCTCGTGGCAACCGGCGCAACCCCTCGCGCTTGAGGTTGCGGGCGCGGCAGAAATCCTCGTAGTGCCCGAGGTAACATGACGGAAATGGAACAACTTTCTCAGCTCTGCGAGCGCCTTGGCGCTCCGCCCGCGCAGGCCGCGGCGATGGCGGCGCAGTTATTGAAACGTGCGGATCAACTCGCGCTCGAGCGGAACCGTCCGCGCGAGGAAACGCTCGGGCATCTGCTGCGTTTGCTCGTGCAAGGTCGCGCGGGCGAAGTGCCGGCAGATTTCCCCGCGACGCAACCGCCGCCCGCCGGTTCCGTTGCGCCCGCCCCGCCGATTTCATCGGTGCACTAAAACTCTCCCGCGCATGAAAGCCCAGCTCGTTGAAAAATTCCGCGCCACGTACGGCCGCGCGCCCGAGATCTGCGCGTATGCGCCGGGTCGCATCGAATTTATCGGCAACCACACCGACTACAACGGTGGAACCGTGCTCGGGGCGGCGCTGGATCGCGGCGTGTGGGTGGCGTTGGCGGGGCGCGCAGACGCCCGCCGCCAATGGGCGAGCGATCAACGTTCAACCCGCGTCACCTCGCGCGCCGAAGATGGGGCGAAACGCACGGGCGCGGAAAGCTGGGTGAATTATCCGCTCGGGGTTTTGGCGGCATTGCCGGAGTTCGGCGTGGCGGCGCCGGCAGGTTTTGATTTTTTGGCGATGTCGAATCTGCCCTCGGGCGCGGGCTTGAGCAGCAGCGCGGCGATCGAGTTGGCCTCTGCGCTGGCGTTTTTGGAAATGGCGGGCGCGCGTCTGGCGCGCGAGACGGTGGTGAAAATCGGGCGGCACGCGGAGAATCATTTCGTGGGCGTGCCGTGCGGGATTCTAGATCAAGGCGTATCGGGCTTTGGGCAGAAAAATAAATTGGTGTGGATCGATTGTCGCGGGCCGATCTTTGCGATGGTACCCTTGCCGGCGGCGGCGCATTTTTGGATTTTTAATACGCACACCAAGCACGCGCTCGTGGACGGTCTGTACGCGGCGCGGCACCGCGAATGTATGACGGCAGCGGAGGCGCTCGGCGTCGGTTTGCTGGTGGAAACAAACGGCGCGGCGCTCACGGCGGCAGAGGCAAATCTCGCGCCGGAAAGCGCGCGGCGGGCGCGGCACGTCGTCGAGGAAATCGCGCGCGTGGCGGCGGCGCGGACTGCGCTTGAGGGCGACGACTTGGTCGCGGTGGGGCGGTTGCTCACGGCTTCGCACCGCAGCTCGCAGTTGTATTTTGAAAACAGCACGGCGGAGCTGGATTTTCTAGTCGATGCGTTGGTGGCGGCGCCGCAGGTATTCGGGGCGCGGCTGACGGGCGGCGGTTTTGGTGGCGCGGTGATGGCGCTAACGAGCGCGGCGTTTGGCGAGATCGAAGCGCACGCGGTGGCGGCAGCGTACCGGGAAAAATTCGGCGCGACGCCGGAAATTTTACACGCGCAAACGGGTGACGGCGCGGCGTTGATCTGATTGTTTTGCACCATGAATCCCACGATGACGACGGCAGAACTGAATCGGGCGCGGCGACTTTTGTGTGCGCTCCAGGATTCAATTCGTGATGCGCTGGTGGCCGCGCGCGTGCGGCAGGCGGCGACGTTTTCGCGGGTCGCGGCGGTGACGGCGGCGGATACGATTTACCAAGTCGATCGGTTGAGCGAGGCGGCGATCATGGCGTGGTTCGAGGCGCATTGGCCGCGGGCCTGGCCGGTGGAGCTGGTGATGGAAGGTTTGGCGGACGGGGAGGCGTCGACGTTTCCGCGCGGCACGCCGGTGGCGCGGACACGTTTCAAGTGCATCCTTGATCCAATCGATGGCACGCGGAGTTTCATGTACGACAAGCGTTCGGCCTGGAGTCTGGCCGGGCTCGCAGTGCAGCGCGGGGCGAAGAATCACCTCGGCGACATCGTGGTGGCGGCGATGACAGAGTTGCCCACGAGCAAGCAGTGGCGCGCGGATCAACTTAGTGCGGTGCGTGGCGGCGGCGTGGTCGCGGCGGCGGTCGATGTGCGCGGCGGCGGCCGGAAAAAAATCACGGTGCGGCCCTCGCCGTTGAAACATTTTGAGCACGGGTTTGCGTCGCTCGCGCGGTTTTTCCCCGAGGGCAAAGGCCTGCTCGGCGCCATCGAGGAAACCCTCTGGAAAGAACTCGGCCTGCACGGCAAAAACGGCGGGCAACTCGTCTTCGACGACCAATATATTTGCACGGGTGGTCAGCTGCATGAATTGATCGTCGGACATGATCGGATGTTGGGCGACTTGCGGCCGTTGGCCTACGCAAAGCTGGGTTTTTCGAGTGCGACGTTGTGCTGTCACCCCTACGATATTTGCACGGCGTTGATCGCGCGCGAGGCGGGTTGCGTGATCGAGGCACCGTCGGGTGGGGGGTTGCGTTATCCGCTCGATACGACGACGCCGGTGGCGTGGATGGGCTACGCGAATGCAACGCTCGCGCGCGTGGTGCGGCCGGCGTTGCGGCGCGTGATGGCGGCGTATCTCTGAGCGATTGCGCGACGGCTGCGGCTTAGAACAACTCGCCAAATTGTGCGAACCACGCGGTGACAAATCCGCGGAGAAACAAAAAATAAATCGCGCCGGCAATCGCAAGCATCGGGCCGAACGGCACCTGCGCGCCGAGGCCGATTGCGGTCGGTTCGCCCTCGGGCGTTTCAACTTTCAGGGCGGCGGGCGCGGCGGAACGGCCGGTGATTTTTTGCCAGAGCCACGCGATCGCGACCCAAACGGTGCCGATGACGGCGCCGCCGAAAACGGCGATGACCGCGCCTTGCCAGCCGGTGAACGCGCCAATGGCACCGACAAATTTTACGTCACCGAAGCCCATGGCTTCTTTCTTGAAAATGATCTCCGCGAGCAACGCGATCCAGAGCACCAGACCGGAGCCGATGAGCAGCCCTTCAAGGGAAATCGTCGCGGCCCGGATGCTCGCGAGTAGGAAAAAATCGCTGTGTTGGCCGTGGAGCGCGGGCACCAATACGGAGAGAATCACGCCGACGACCCCGAGCCCGAGCGTGAACGTGTCGGGGATGATCATGTGATCGAGATCGATGAAGCTCGCACACACCAAGCCGCTCAAAAACACCCAGCCCACGACGGCGACCACCGGCGTAAAGTTTAGCCAGCAGGCGAGAAACAGGCCGGCGGTCAGGAGCTCGACGAAGGGATAACGAAAAGAAAACGCAGCGCCGCAGCAGCGGGCGCGTCCACGCAAGATGAGCCACGAGAGCACCGGAATGTTGTCGTGCCACGCGATGGGTTTACCGCAGGCGCAGTGTGAGCCGGGCGTGACGATCGATTTTTCTGCGGGCACACGGTAGATGACGACGTTCAAAAAGCTGCCGACCATCGCGCCGAAGAGCGCGGCGGCGGTGGGTAACCCCCAGGGATAAGCGGCGGCGATTTCAGCGTAGGCGGAAAACATGGAAAAAACGTCGGAGCGAAGCGAGGCGGGGGCAAGCGGGGGCTAGCGTGCGAGGGCGGTGCGCGCGGCGGCGGCCATAATCGGCGCGGTCGTGGCGGCGGGGACGTCGGTCCAGATCTCGAGGGCTTTGGCGCCTTGGTGCACGAGCATCGCCAGACCGTTTGCGCTGGGCAGGCCGAAGCTGGTGGCGCGGGCCAGCAGCGGCGTCTGCGGCGGATTGTAAATCATGTCGAAGACGGCGGCGACGTTGGGTAACCTCGTGAGATCGACGGGCAAGTCGTCCGTGGGGCGGAGGCCGGCGCTGGTGGCGTTGATCACGAGTGTACCCGAGGGCAAATCGACGGGTGGAGTGCCGGGGGCGAAGCCGCGCAAAGCAATCCCGGCAGCGAGCGGGGCGAGATCGCTGAGCATCGCGGTGAGGTTGGCGGCCGTGCGGTTGGCAATCCAGAGGGAGGCGCAACGGCGTTGGAGACATTCGACGGCGGCTCCGCGGGCGGCGCCGCCGGCCCCGAGCAGGATCACGTGGGCGCCGGCGAGATCGAGGCCAAGGTTTTCACGGATGGCGGCGGCGAGGCCGTAACCATCGGTGTTGTGGCCGCGCCAGCCGGCGGGCGTGAGCAAGAGAGTGTTCACGGCGCCGATGGGGCGCGCGGCTTGATCGATGGCGGCGATGCGATCGAAGGCGATGATCTTGTGCGGGACGGTGAGATTGAGCCCGTGAAATTTTTTTTCGCGGAAGAGCTCGAGCGCGCGCGGGAGATCGTCAGGGTGAATCTCGAAGCGAAAGTAACGCCAGTCGGCGAAGCGCGGCGTGGTGGTGGTGAGCGCCGCGAGGGCGGCGTTGTGCATCGCCGGGCTGATGGAGTGCTTGATCGGGTGGCCGAGGACGGCGAGCGCCGTGCCGGGGTAAGACCACGTGGCGAGATCGGCGAGCGTGAGGACGGCAGAACTGTCGGGGTGTGCGTTCAGAAGCGGCGAGTCAGGCGAGGAAGGGCGCGGCGGGCAAAAACGAAATCGCTGGAGGCAAACGAGGCGCGGGCGCGGCGCATCAGGCGGATTCGCGCGCGTACGTCTGCTCGAATTCCGTGACGAAGCGGGCAAACAGTTTCGCGCGCTCGGAGTCTTGCGCGAGCGAGTAGTGGTTTACAAGATTGCGGCAGCTGCGGCAGAGCACCTCGCGCACGGAGGTGGGCATGAGATCGGTGGGCTTCGGCTCCAAATGATGGCTGCGCAGAAACGTGGTGATTTCGTCAACGTCGCGGAAGAGGCCGCGGTCAAAGGGATCGACGAAGAAGGGTTCTTCGTCGTCGTAGCAGCCGACGATGAAGTGGCCAGGCAGGCCGATGGGCTCAAGCGGGAGACCGAGACGTTGGGCGACAAGCAGGTAGACCAGACTGAGCGAAAGCGGGATGCCCTGGCGGCGGGTGAGGACCTCGTCGATGAAGCTGTTGCGCGGGTCGGTGTAGTGCTCGACGTTGCCGCGGAAACCCCATTCGTGAAACAGCACGCGGTTCATGATCCGGCATTTCTCGCGGGTGGTCGCAGGCTCGGCGATGAGCTCGGTGCAACGCGCGGCGATGGTGTCGAGTTGTTCGCAGCAGGCCCCAACGTCGAGCTGCGGGTTGACCGTGCGGGCGAGGAGCAACGCGCCGGTTTCGAGCTCGTAGTGGAGCGAGCGAATGAAGGTGAGAAATTCGCCAACGGGGTCCGCGAGCTGGAGTTCTTCGATGAAGCTGGTCGCGGCGCGGGCGAGGGCGGGGTGCGCGCCACGGGCGACCTCGTGCAGAAACGGTGCGGCGTCGGCGCCGAGGGCGGTGAAGCGCGCCAGCAAGGCGCAGCGCACGGTGGGGCTCGGGTCGTCGAGGAGGCTGAGGAGCGCGGATTTTTGGGCGGGACTCAGCGGCGTGGTTTCCACCCGGAAAAACCGAGACGCGTTTCGCCCGTGAGGCAATGCGGAAGCGCAGGCGTTACATGCGCTCGGGCCAAGGCTCGCGCGCGAGGAGTTGGCTGGAGAGGCGGTGGGCGCTAAGGAGGCCGTCTTCGTGGAAGCCGTAGCGTTGCCAGGCGCCGGCGAAGAACGTCTCGGTGGTGCCGCGCGCGGCTTGGTTGAGCGCGGGCAATTCAGCTTGGGCGGCGGTGGCGGCGAGGCTAAAGAGCGGGTGTTCGTACGCGATGCGGCGCAGGACGCGAGCCGGGTCGATGGCTTCGGGGCGGTTGATGGTCACAAAATAATTTTCGCGCTCGGAGACGCCTTGGAGTTTGTTCATCCAGTAGTGCGTGGCGGTGGAGACGGCGCCGGTGGCGTCGCGGGCGATCTCGTAGTTCCACGCGGACCAAGCCAGGCGCGTGCGCGGCATGACGGCGACATCGGTGTGGAGCGTGGCGGTGTTGGCTTGGTAGTGGAAAGCGCCCAGAAGGCGGCGCTCGGCGTCGGTGGGCGCGGCGAGGAGCCGGAGCGCTTGGTCGCCGTGGCAGGCCATGATGACTTTATCAAACGTCTCGCTGCCGCCCGTGGCGGTCGTGACTGTAACGCCGCGGGGCGTGCGGGTGATGCTCGTGGCGGCGGCGTTGAGGCGGATGCGCTCGGCGAAGGGCGCGGTGAGCGGGGCGACGTAGCTCTTGGAACCATTTTCCACGGTCCACCACTGGTGTTGGGTATCGAGGCCGAGGAAACCGTGGTTGTGGAAAAACCGCAGCAGCGCGGTGGCGGGGAAGCCGAGCATTTTCTCGGGCGGGGTGCTCCACACGGCGGAGCTCATGGGAACGAGATAGAGGTCGAAAAAATCGGTACCGTAGCCGCGACGTTTCACGTAGTCGCCGAGCGTTTCGGTGGCGATGGGTGAGGCGGGATCGGCGAGGGCGGCGACGGCTTCTTGGTTAAAGCGGTGGATCGCGGCGAGCATCCGGTAAAAACGCGGGCGGAAGAGATTGCGGCGCTGCGCGAAAAGGTGGTTGAGCGAGGAGCCGCAGAATTCCAAGCCGCTGTCGGCGTGGCGGACGCTGAACGACATATCGGTTTTCTTGGTGGCGACGCGGAGTTCGTGAAACAGGCGCGTGAGCAGCGGGTACGTGGCGTGGTTAAACACCATGAAGCCCGTGTCGATCG
>CAMDRP010000062.1 GCA_945906965.1 Opitutus sp. GAS368
CCGCGCGAGGACGCGCAGGATGTCCGGATGAGTCAGCGTGGTCTTGAGCATAATTCAGGATTTCAGGATGAAGCCAGGGCGCGTTGAAACGAGAGCAAGGTCTGTCGAGCCGCCGTGGCGGCGTCAGGTAGTGGCAGAATTTCCGCCGAAAGCGCGCCCGTGTAACCGATCTCGCGCAAGGCGGCGATGACCGGAGCGATGGCCGTGTGACCGAAGCCGATGGCGCGACGATTGGAATCGGCGAAGTGCACATGCCCCATCAGCGAACCGACTTCGCGCAACGCCGCGGGTAGATCGGACTCCTCGATGTTCATGTGAAACAAATCAGCCAGGATGCGAATGTTGGTTGTGCGCAACGTCCGGAGCCACGTGGCAGTTTCTCCGACCCGATTGATGAGATTGGTCTCGTAGCGATTGAGCGGCTCATAAAAAAGCGGCACGCCGTGGGTCGCCGCGTGCGCGCCGAGATCTTCCAAAGCTTCGGCGAGCCAAGCCAAGGCTTGCGCTCGCGTCACGTCGCCTTCCCAACGGCCCTGCATGGAGCCGATAATCGCCGGCGCGCCGAAAGCTCCGGCCAGATCAATGATGCTCCGGATAAATTCCCGCGCGCGCAGACGAATCACGGCGTCGGCATGCGTGAGCGAGAGTTTGTGCACAACCCAGCCGGCGCCCGTGCCCATGGCAGCGAGTTTGAGCGAGTGTTGGCGGAGCAATGACTTCAGCCCTGCACGATCAAACCCCTCAGCTCCACGCGGGAAAATCTCAATCGCCGCAAAACCAAGTGCGGCGGCTTCCGCACACGCCTCGGGCAAGCCCGACCCATAAACGAAAGGGCCACCCTTGGCCTCGGGCACGAGTGAAACAGTGATGGCGGAGTACATCTTTGGGGTGAAGGAGTGAGCGCAATCACAGAGCCGCCCGACCGCGAGACTGAAAATCGAGTCAGCCGCCGCACGCGGCGCGCGCGCAAGCATCAGCGATCGATGCGACCCGTAATGCGCAGGATAAATTTAATGGAATAAAGATAGGAGCGCTCGCGCACGACGTCAGGATCGCCGGCGGTGCCTTGAACGCCCAAGTCGGCAATCGAGTCGATCACGCTACCTTCCTCGGGATGCAGCACGATCCAAGTTAAAATTTTGATCAATTTATCCTTGGGATAAATGTCCTGCAGATGACTCAACACCACAGGCGGAAGATAACGCTCCACGGGTTGTTGAATCGAATCCGGCACAGCAGCGACGCAGACTAAATTACGCACGCGTTGCACATCATCGCCTTCGAGACCGGGGCGCCACGTCAACAACCCCTGCCGCACGGCCTCGACTTCATCCTTGGTGTAATCGGACGCCTCTTCCTCGGGACCGGCAAACGGCGACACCACGCCGCCATCCGAAGGCACGCGAAAATCAAGCGCGGCGACATCCTTGGCGGTGATTTTTGTCCAAGGCGGTAACGGGACCGGCGCGGGCATCACCGCCGCTGGTGCGGCGATGGTAACGCCGTCGATTGAGACCGCGATCCGGTCGCGCAACTCTGCCAACAAACCCACCGCCAGCCACGCGCCGAGCACGGGCAACAACCACAATTTGCCGGTGCTGGCCGCAAAGCGCTGCGCCGCATCCCAACGGAATAATTTAGCGCCCGCGCTGCAACCAGCCACGCCGATCAAGGCCAACGCCAGCAGACAAAAACCAATCGATCCGAGGCCGCCGCCGGAGACGCACGCTTGCAACGCCTCGACCGCATAACGTCCCGGGAAAAAAGCCGACACATGTTGCGCCCACATCGGCAGACTCGCCAATTGCACCGCAACCCCGCCGATGATCAGCATCGGCAAAAAGATGCACTGCCCCAGCGCCTGCACCGCCGGCACGTTATCCGCTAACATCGCCAACACGAGCCCCAGCCCGATGAATGCAAACGACACCACGGTGAACGCGACCCAGAGATCCAACGGATGCGCCGGCAGCGGCATGCCCAAACTCAAAGCCAACCCGAGCTGCAAAGCCCCGGCGCTCAAAATAATCACGTAGCGCGCGACAGCCGTACTCACGACGAAGGCCCACGTGGGCAAAGGCGTGAGTCGGTAACGCCGCCACACGCCGCGTTCGCGCTCGCTCACCAACGTCGTCGGTAAACCAAAACACGCACCGCCGAGCACGCTCACCGTCAACAACTCACCCATATGGCGGATCAACGGAATTTTTTCGTGCCGATACAGCACCCAAAAAGCCACGAGGAAAATCAGCGGAAACAGATACCCGTACAACAGCGCCATCCGATTCCTAAAATGCAGCCGCAGCGACTGACCAAGGTGTTCGCGTAGTCCGTTCATCCGGGAAGGTTCGCCGACTTGTTTTCGGGCCGCGTGAGTTTAAGGAAAACATCTTCGAGCGAGGAACGTTTCACCTCGAGCTCCCACAACGCCGCGCCTTGCGCCGCGAGTAACGCCATCAGCGCCGTCAACACCGGCGCCGCTTCATCGGTTTCAAAATGCACCGACAATCCCTCGCAGCGCAACGCGCGCAGCCCTGGTAGCCGCGCGAGCGCCAACGGATCGATGGGCTGCGAAGCGGTGAACCTGACGGCTTGGCCGCTGGCCGCGGTCGCCACCAGTTCATGCGGTGTACCGGTCGCGACGATTCGCCCTTGGTCGATGATCGCGACGCGATCGCACAACGCCGCGGCCTCATCCAACTGGTGCGTGGACAACAACACCGTGTAGCCTTCGCGCTTCATGCGCCGAATCTCCGCGTGCAACTCGTGGCGCGCCTGCGGATCGAGGCCTGTGGAAGGCTCATCGAGAATGACCACCTCGGGGCGATGCACAAACGCCAAGGCTAGAGCCAGACGCTGTCGTTGCCCGCCCGATAACGTCTCGAATGCCGCATCCGCTTTGGCCACCAGATCAAAGCGCTCCAGCAAACGGAGCGTAGACTCCGGGTCTGGGTAAAACGCGCCGAATAAGTCGAGGGCTTCGCGGGGCGTAATCTTATCCTGCAACGCGGTCGCTTGCAGCGCGACGCCGATTTTGCGTTTCACTTCCCGTGGAAACCGACGCGCATCCAACCCGCAAATCTCCACCGTCCCCGCATCCAGTTCGCGCAAGCCCAACACACACTCGAGGGTCGTGGTCTTGCCCGCGCCGTTGGGCCCGAGCAGGCCGAAAATCTCACCGGCTTGGAGCGTGAGATCGACGCCACGCAACGCTTCGTTCGTACCGTAGCGTTTACGCAAACCCGTGACGTGCACCTTAGTTTCCATGTCAAAACCTCCGGGCGCCGCTCGCCCACGCGCCGGTAAAACCGCAGGCCTGAAACCGGCATAATAAAATCGGCCACGCGATCATCAAGAGAAGGGAATATTTTGAATTAAAAAACCGACGAAAGTGAACCGAACTAGAAAGAAGGAACCCCCAGCGTCAACTCCTCGCCCTGCGCGCGGCCCGAGCGCTACGTTTAACGGTACAACGCCGTCGTGGGCGCCAGCGTCAGCACGTTGTACTGACGCATCGCGAGTCGCCACCACTCCGCAATGACATTCGCCGGCGAACTCCATAACTCGCGGTGGAGCCAAATCATCGATTCGGCGTCGAGCAGGAGCGCCATTTTTTCTTTGGCGGTAAATTTGGCCGGACCTTCATGCAGCAAACGCAGACGCAGGACCGCGAACCACTCCCGCGCTTCCTCGCTCGGACGCCGCTGGCGCAACAAGGCGACGTGCATCGCATTCACATAAGGATCCAGCACCGCCTGCATCAGCCCGTAATCCGCGCGCAGCGGTTCAAACGGCGGCAAATGCCGATAACACTCGGCGAGGTTTTGTTGCAGACGCTTCAGCTCATACGGCGGATGCGTTTCCTCCGGAGTGAGAAAAACGCCCAGCTCACGGGCTTTGCGCCCGAAACTGGCCTTGCTCAAAAAAATCGAAAGCGGGATCGACGCCGCCAATCCGGCCAAGACCGGACTCAACCACCAAAAAAAGGCCGGCGAAATGATGTAGGAACTTACGCCCCAGATCAGACCAAAGGCAGTATGCCCCCCGTGCGTGATGATGGCCTCGCGCCAATCCGTCCCGTCTTCCTCGCCTGCGCGCTGTTGCGTCACCCAACCCACCCCCTGCCCTAGCAACGTGAAGATCACGAATTTGGCATTAAACAACATGTTAATTGGAGCCAGCAACGCCGAGACCGCCGTTTCGAAAATCGCGCTCAACCCCAAACGCAGCGCGCCGCCAAAACGCACGAGCATTTCCGGATTACCTAAGGTGAGCACGACGCTCACGACCTTGGGCAAGAACAATAGCAACATCGTAAAAACAAACAACGACAACGCCTCCGGTACTTCCACTAGAAACCCGAACACGGAAGTCATATCCTGCGGCCGAAGGCCACCACCGGGCAACGGATGAGCCTGCAACCCGAAGACATGGATCGTGCTTAACACCAAGAACAGCAGCCACAAGGGCGACGAGGCATAACCCATCACGCCCATTAACAAATGAAACCGATTCGCCGGGCGAAAGCCGCGCGCCGTCAATAGCCAGGCGTGCTGCATGTTACCCTGACACCAGCGGCGGTCGCGCTTGGCGCTATCAATCAACGTAGGCGGCCCTTCCTCGAAACTTCCTTCGACCTCGCCGGCGAGCCAAACTTCCCAACCCGCGCGCCGCATCAGGGCGGCTTCGACGAAATCGTGCGACATGATCCGGCCACCAAACGGCTCGCTGCCCGGCAGATCCGGCAATGCGCAATGGTCGATAAAAGGCTGGATACGAATGATCGCATTATGCCCCCAATAGTTGCCGTCATGCTGCTGCCAGTAGTTGAGCCCCGCCAGAAAGAGCGGGCTATAAAGCCGACTCGCGAACGATTGCAGCCGAGCGTACAAGGTCTCGCCATACACGATCCGCGGCGCGGTCTGGATGATACCTACCTGCGCATTTTTTTCCATCAAAGCAACGAGTTCCACCAAGGCGCGCCCCGTCATGATCGAGTCCGCATCTAACACCACCATGTAACGGTAATTCTTACCCCAACGTCGGAGAAAATCCGCCACGTTGCCGGCCTTTTTGTTAATCTGATGCCGACGTTTACGATAAAAGATTTTCCCAAAGCCGCCGACCTGTTTGCACAACTCGACCCACGCTACCTCTTCCTGAATCCATTGGTTGGGCCGGTTGGAGTCGCTCAGAATGAAAAAATCGAAATGCTCGAGTTTCTTGGTTTCCTGCATCGAGCGATAGATGACGCGCAGGCCTTCGAACACGCGGCTCACATCCTCGTTGAACACCGGCATGACGATCGCCGTCGAAGCGAGCGGCGGTTCCTCGCCCTCGGGAATCGTGGCCGTGATGCGGCAACTATCACCGCCGCGATTCAAGACGTAGAAACCCACGATCGCCGTGCAAAATCCCGTCGCGATGTGCGCAAACAAAACCACAAACAAGCCGAGTAGGACCATTTCCAAACCGCTGATGCCGTCGCGCCACAGCAAGTCGGCCATGAACCAGGTCGCCAAACTCGTGAGAAAGAAAATCGACGAGAAAAACACGAAGCGACGGCGATTAAGCCGCTGCGTGGTCATCGGTTTCTTGAAAAAAGTTGGCATGGGTAATCAGCGCGTCGCGTAGAATAGTCCGGATAAGATGGCTACAAAAACCAACCAAAGTAAGAGCGTGCGCAGGATCGGCCATTTCTCGAAACGCTCCAGCGTCTCGCCCGCCGCTTCGGTGATAGGACCGAGATCAATGGGGCGCGGCACCATGCTTGAAACCACCATGTCCGGCCCGGCCTGAATCGAGCTGGCCCGCAACGCCGCCGCGAATTCAGCGGGAATGTTTTGCTCGTCCAAAAAAGCGTACGGCCATTTCTGCGAGCCATCACTCAGCAGCAACGCCACGCGGCCCTCGATCGCAATGCGTTCATGGTGAGCGCTATCCTGGACTAGCACCTTGCCGAACCACGAATCCATCAACGCTTCCGTTTCTTCCGCGGCCAACGTCGTAGGATCGAGCGTCGGTTGCGCGGCATGGCGCAGGGCGGCGCGTTCCAGAATATCTTGAATGAGACGACTCTGATGCAAGCGGTTGTGGATCCGGTGCGCGCGCAGATAATCTTCCACGCGCACGTACGCGGCGTTCCACGACTCCATGGAACCCGTCTTTGGACGAAACTCGCCTGGTAAAAGAATTAGCCTAGAATCGCTCACGGTTGCCAGAGGTACGTCCACGTCTCCGTCAGCACGTGCGGCGATTTGCGCAGAAAACAACGTAACTCCACCGGACGGCCACTGCCATCGGGGCGCAAGCCGAACGCGACGCGCCACGTACCGTTATGCGGGTTTTTCTGCACGTTAGAGTACGTGACCTTGGCGCCATCGCCGGCGGAAACGACGGCCTCGATGTCAGGATCAGCCCCGCGTTTGCCGAGATACGGGCCGTCGAAATCGAGGATAAAACGCTCGAGATCGGGTTCGTGCGTTTTGGAGCGCCCGCGACGAGTCGCCACCGTAAAACCAGCCGGGGGACGGATCTGGTCGAGCGCCCAATGCAGGCGATATTCAAACTCGATGGGCTCGCCGATGGACGGCAAAACATCGGGCGCCCAGAAGGCCACGATGTTGTCATTCGTCTCGTCCGGCGTGGGCAACTCGACCAAGCGGACGGAGCCCGCGCCCCAAGAGCCGACGGGCTCCACCCAAGCGGTGGGCCGCATGTGGTAATTGGCCTCGAGATCTTCGTAACTGGCAAATTTGCGATCGCGCTGGAGCAGGCCGAAGCCGCGAGGGTTTTGATCGCCGAAGGCCACAGTGCGAATTTTCTCTGGATTGGTGAGCGGCCGCCAGAGCCATTCGCCACCGCTGTGGTTCAAGAGCAAACCATCGGAGTCATGAACTTCGGGCCGAAAGTCACCGGTCGCCGTGGTCGTGTTTTCACCGTGCCAAAACATGCTGGTGAGTGGCGCGATGCCTAGGGTCTTGATGACGGTGCGCGCGTAAAGCACGGCTTTGACCTGCGCAACGGTCGTGGCGCCAGGGCGGATCACAAAACGGTACGCGCCCGCTACGCTCGGACTGTCGAGCAGCGCAAAGAGCACCAACTCTTTCGCCTCAGGGTCCGCGCGCTGCACCCAAAACTCCTCGAAGATCGGAAATTCCTCGCCGGCAGGATCGCCGGTGTTGATCGCCAAACCGCGCGCGGAAAGACCGTAAACAGCTTTCTGACACAACAGCCGAAAATAACTCGCCCCCTGAAACGCGCCGAGTTCGTCGCTTGCGGTGTTGAGCGGATAAAGTACGCGGAAACCGGTGAAGCCCATCGTGGCCGGAATATCCCCGAGCCGATTTTTGCCGTAATCAAAAAACTGCGGCGAAAAAGCCACCGCCGTCTCGACGCCGTTTTTCAACTCAGAAACTTGGACGGTCTTATCGAAAATAAAACCGGGATGAAAAAACTGGAGTTGAAACGGCAAACCCTCGCGCCGCCCGATTGACTGCGCCGGATTAAAGCGGATGTCACGGTATTGGTCGTACGTGAGCTGGCGGAGTTTTTCCGGTACCCGAGTGGGACGCGCGACGTACGGTTTCGCCGCGAGCATTTTGGCGCGATACCGTAGCGCATCGAAGTCGACCGGCGCATCACTCGCCGGCAGCGGCGACACGATCGCAAGAGTACTGAGCCAGAACCAAAAACGCAGAGCGCGTGGTTTCATTTTATTTTAGTTACAAAAAGAAAGCGCGTTGTTTTTCGGAAATCGGCAGCGCGGCGCGCTCCATCACTTTTAACAAATCTTCCCAGATCATGCGCTTCGAGCGGTTGCTTTGATTGCGCAAGATGTAGCTCGGATGGTACGTCACCATCAAAGGACAGCCGACGAATTCTCGCCATTCGCCGCGAACCTCGCCAAGGGCTTTGAACGCGTTGCCCCCAAGCAAACCTTGCGCGGCACTCGAGCCGAGCGCGACGAGTAAGGTCGGTTGCACGATCTCAATCTGCGCGCGCAAATAAGGCAGGCAATAACGCATCTCTTCGTCCGTCGGCCCGCGATGGCCGATTTGCCCTGCGGCGGCCGGCAACGTCGCATCTGGGCGCCAAGTCATAAGGCTAGCGAGGTACACCTCGGCGCGTTTGAGTCCCATCGCGCCGATCATCTTGGTGAGCAACTGGCCCGCCGGACCGACAAAGGGTTCGCCTTCCGTCTCATCTTCCAAGCCTGGCGCATCGCCGATAAACAAAATCCGCGCATCAAGATTGCCCATCCCGCATATGATTTTCTTGCCTGGCGGTACGTGAGCGAGCGCCACAGGATCAGCCTGTACGGCCGCCACCAACGCCGCCCAGCGTTCGGCTTTTTCGCCGGCGGGGAACGTCACCACGGGTGGCGGGGGCAATTTGGGCTGCACCTCCTTAGGCTTGGCGACCGGCTTCGGCGGAGCCGCGATCGGTCGCTCGGGTACGGCCACGTTGCTCGCGACTGCGCTGGAGCTTTGCCGGCCACGAATCACCGCTCGCAAGGCCACCAAACCCGCCTCAGAAACGTTAACGGATTTGATCCCGGTCGTCTTGAGCCGGCGAAGCTCGTCGGTGAGGGCATTAAGGGCGGTGCGCATTAAGGCAGGTCAGCTTGAGCGAATATTCAGGAGTTTTTCCACATACTTACCCAGTAAGTCGAATTCCAAATTTACGCGCTCTCCGACACGACGGGTCCGGATGTTGGTCAACGCCAAGGTCGTCGGAATTAGCCATACCGCGAAGCTATCGCCTGCTATTTCGGCGACAGTCAACGACATGCCGTCGATGGCGATACTGCCTTTGTGAATGAGATAGCGGCCACCGCCCGCCGGTACGCGCACGCGCAGGTACGTGTCTTTGCCGCGGACTTCAAGAACCTCGATCTCGCCCTGCCCGTCGATATGGCCGGAGACAAAATGGCCGCCCATTTTTCCGTCAAAGCGCACGCTACGCTCGAGATTCACGAGGGCGCCCGTCGCCAGCGCGACAAAGTTGGTAAGACGGCGCGTCTCTTCCAGTACGTCAAAATAAAGATACTGCGCATCGAACTCGACGACGGTGAGACAACAACCGTTGACCGCGATGCTATCGCCCAAAGCTGCGTCTTGGAGCGCGGCGCGCGCCGCGATTTGCAGACGCCACGAGGCGGCGTGCGGGGTGAAGGCCACGACGTGGCCGGTTTCTTCGACGATGCCGGTGAACATGTTTTTTTGGGGAAATAAGTTATTTAAGTTTTACGCGAAGCACGGCGGTTTCGCCGCCGCGCCCGACGAGCAGGACAAACTCGGTGCGCGCCGCATCCGCTTGAATCGCGGCGAGTTTCTCGACTGCCTCGGCAAATGACTTGGGCTCCACCCCGTCGATTTCCTTGATCCAGTCATCCGTGCGTAAACCGGCGACAGAAACCGGACTGTTGCCTTTGACAAAATGCGCCACGATGCCCGCGGTGTCCGCGACTTTTAGCCGCCGCGAGATCGCATCGCCGTAGACAAACTCCCGCGCCGTAAATCCCAGCCGCTCGTAATAAGTCCGCGCGGCCTCACGCATTAATTTCGGTTCGTCACCAAGCGTCACCTTCACGTCGACCCGCTCGGTGCCGCGCAGCACCGTCAGCGAGAGCGGATCGCCCGGCGCCCGACGCTCGACCTCGCGCTCCACATAACTGACGACGACGCGATCCGGTTTGAAGCGCGGTAGAGCCCGGCCATTGATCGCCAGCACAATATCGCGCGCTTGCATCCCGGCTTTTTCCGCCGGACTGCCTTCTAGGACTTCACTAATGACGGCGCCGGATTGCGCATCGAGTTTAAGAAACGCTGCGACCTCGCGATCCATCGGTTCAAAACCATAAGCGCCGAGCCACGCCAACGGCCGGCCAAATTCGTTTTGCGGCACCCGCGCGAGGTACGGCAAGACTTCTCCCGTAAGATGGAACACGCTGCTCTCTTCGACGTTGATCAACATCGTCGGCGAGCCCCCGCGATCCGCGCGCGAAAACTGCAAAAACGTCTGCCCAAATGAGCTCAGCGCCAAGCCGACGAAGCCGCCGTGGCGATTAAACACCGGTAACCCCGGTCCCGCCACTTCATGTTGGGCGATGCCGGTGCGTTGAGGTAGCGACTGGATCAGGGCCACGCGGCTCTGCAAAAAATACGGCGTAAAATCCTCATCTTTTCCGCGCAGCGCAATGCCCCAGACTTCCTCAGCGAGGGAGGGTTCGGCAGCATTACCCGAAGCGACAAACTGTGTGATGGGCGTGAGCAACGGGCGCAGCCGTTCTTCAACGCGGACGAAATGCCAGCCCGTCAAAGCGTCTTGTCCAAGATAAACACCCGTGGCGCTCGCCGGATCACCGGGCCGGTAAACTTTAAATTCCTTCAATTGGGCTGGCACGACGCGCGACTCGATGGCCGCAGCCGGCAAGATGATCGTGCCCTGGGTATCGGCTACAACGCCAAACACCACATTAGGTCGGCGATCGACTTCCGTCTCGGTAAAAAACTCCACCGCGACGACGCACTTGAGTCGCTCGGCCCAGAGCGCAGGCAAATCCGCCGCGCGCAACGACGCGACTACAACCCAAAGGGAGAAAAACAGAAGGAAACGTTTCATGGTTTGAGAATGTAGAGCGAAACACGCCGGTCTCGCTGCGCCTCGATCAACGTCGGGGCCGGCTTCGCCTCAAAGGCCGCGTGCGCCGACTGCATCACCGCGAGGGCGTCCACGGCTTGACGATTGATTTTGGTAATAACATCGCCGCGCGAGAGGCCCGCCACTTCGGCCGGAAAGCCCGCCTGCACGCCGATCACGATCACGCCGTTGTCACTGGAAAGTTGATTCTCGCGGGCAAAGGTTCGCGACACCCGCCGCACACTCAGGCCCCATTTTTCAAAGGCCCATTCTTCGCCGACGCGGCTTTCGAGTTTTTCCGTGGTGACCGAAACCTCGGCGGTTTGCGCGCCGCGTTTATAAGTGAGTTGCAACTTCGCGCCGACGGGTTGGTTGGCGATCAGGTTTTGGATCGGCGGTAATTGCTCGGGGAAACGTCCGTCAACTTTGACGCCGTCAATGGCAAGTAAGATATCGCCCCCGCGCAGACCGGCACGCGCGGCGGGCGAACCGAGCGCGACGCTGTTGATCAACACGCCGGTGTTGAGCGCGAGCGCGTAGAAATTCTCGAGATCTTGCAACGCGCCCGGCACGAGGCCGATCGTGCTGCGCGTGATCGCGCCGTCGGCGACGAGCCCGTCCACAATGCGACGCGCGATCGCCGAAGGAATAGCGAAACCGAGGTTATTCGCTCCTAAATAACCCCGCGAACTGATGCCCACGACGCGACCGTCCTCGGTCACCAGCGGACCACCCGAGTTGCCCGGATTGATCGCGGCATCGGTCTGGAGCCAAGTGTTGAAGGCCCCGGTTTCGTAGCCGTTCACGGCGTTAGTATCCTCGAAGTAGCGGTTGTTGTTGGAAATAATGCCGCGCGTGACGGTGCGCGTGAGCCCGTGTGGCGTGCCCACGGCAAACACCGTCTGGCCGGGGAATAATTTCGCGCTATTACCAAACTCCGCGGTGGCGAATTTCAGCCCGCGACGTTGGGCGTCAGCGACGTCGATTCGCAACAGGGCCAAATCCGTCCAATGATCCCAGCCCACGAGCTTGGCGCTCACGCGCTCAAGGTTGGACAACGTGATGGAGAGCTCGACCGCGCGCGGACTGGCGACGTGGGCGTTGGTCAAGACGAGCCCATCGGCCGATAGAATCACACCCGAGCCGATGCTTGAGGCGTAGCGCCGCGCGCCGGACTCGAAAGCGACCTCGCGCACGTCGATACGCACGACGGCGTCGAGGAGACGATTAAAGCCCCGGCTCATCGCGGCCTGCGCGGACGCGGAGAAAATCAGCGCCAAGCCGAGGGCGAAGGCGAAGGTTGACCGAGCTGTTGAAAGACGAACTATGGAAGGTTTCACGCGATGGCTACCCAGTGCAAAGAATACAACTTCCTAGAGATCGAGCCTCACTGGCAATCTTTCTGGGAGGAAAACCACACCGCTCGCGCCGAGCAAAACTCGTCGAAGCCGAAATACTACGTGCTGGACATGTTCCCCTACCCTTCGGGCGCGGGGCTCCACATCGGCCACCCCGAGGGCTACACCGCCACCGATATCATCGCGCGTTACAAACGCGCCAAGGGCTTCAACGTCCTCCACCCCATCGGTTGGGACGCCTTTGGCCTGCCCGCAGAACAACACGCGGTCAAAACCGGCACGCATCCCGCGTCCAACACCCAAAACAATATCGCCAATTTCAAGCGGCAGATCAAAGCCCTCGGGTTTTCCTACGATTGGGACCGCGAGATCGACACGACCGACCCTAAGTATTTCCGCTGGACGCAGTGGATTTTCCTCCAGCTCTTTAAACGTGGCCTCGCCTACGTCGACGAACGCCCCGTGTGGTGGTGCCCCGAGCTCCGCACGGTGCTCGCCAACGAAGAAGTCGTCGACGGCAAGAGCGAGGTCGGCGGTTTCCCCGTCGAGCGCCGCAATCTCCGACAATGGGTCCTCCGCATCACGGCCTACGCTGAGCGCCTGCTCGCGGACTTAAAAGATGTCGATTGGCCCGATTCTACCAAGCGCATGCAAGAGGCTTGGATCGGCCGCAGCGAAGGCGCGGAGATTTTGTTCAAGTTAGAGCAAGCCGAGCTCGGCACGCTCAAAATTTTCACCACGCGCCCCGACACACTTTTCGGCTGCACTTATATGGTGCTAGCACCAGAGCACCCACTCGTCGACGCGCTCACGACGCTCGAGCAAAAATCCGCCGTCGAAGACTACCGCAAGAAATCCGCCGGCAAGAGCGACCTCGAGCGCACCGATCTCGCCAAAGATAAATCCGGCGTCTTTAGCGGCGCCTACGCGATCAACCCCATCAACGGCGCCCGTGTGCCGATCTGGGTCGCCGACTACGTGCTCATGGGCTACGGCACCGGAGCGATCATGGCCGTCCCGGCGCACGACGAGCGCGATTATGAATTCGCAGTCAAATACGCGTTGCCCATCGTCCAAGTCATCGAGGCCACCCAGTCCGCCGGCGATACGAGCGAGACGAAGTTACCCTACGTGGGCGACGGCCAGCTGATAAACTCTGAAGGCTACAACGGTCTCGCTTGGGCCGACGCCAAAAAGAAAATCACCGCCGCACTCGCCGCCCAAGGCGTCGCGGCTGCTACGGTCAACTACAAGCTCCGCGATTGGTTGTTCTCCCGCCAACGTTACTGGGGCGAGCCCTTCCCCATCGTTTGGGTCAACGAAGCGGATTATCGCCGCGCCGCCGCTGCTCGTCCGGGCGACGTTCCGCGCGCGCCCGTGACCTACACGAGCGAGGGCGTCACCCACTACGCGTTGCCGCTACCGCCCGCCGCGTTGCCATTGGAACTGCCCGTCGTCGAGAGCTACTTGCCTAGCGGCAATGGCGAGAGCCCGCTGGCCAACGTCACCCCTTGGCTCGAGCTCTGGTTCAACGTCGAAACCGGTGCCGCCGTGCCCGCCGCGCAACCGCGCCCCGCTGGTGAAGCCTGGGTCCGCGCCCGGCGCGAGACCAATACGATGCCGCAATGGGCCGGATCATGTTGGTACTATCTGCGTTTCACCGACCCGACCAACGCCTCCGCCTTCGCCGGCCCCGACGCGCTGGGCTATTGGGGCGTGCCCGACCTTTATGTGGGCGGCGCTGAGCACGCGGTGTTGCACCTGCTCTACGCGCGTTTCTGGCATAAGGTCTTGTTCGATCTCGGCGTCGTGCCCCAAGCAGAGCCGTTCACAAAATTGTTTCACCAAGGAATCATCCTCGGCGAAGACGGCGAAAAAATGTCCAAGAGCCGCGGCAACGTCGTAAGCCCCGACACGATCATCGCCTCGCACGGCACCGATACGTTGCGCCTCTATCTGATGTTCCTCGGGCCGCTCGAGGCCATGAAACCGTGGAGCATGCAACAGATTGAGGGTGTCCATCGTTTCCTCCAAAAAATCTGGCGCGAGTGCCTTAACATCGAAGGCGCGATCCACCCGAAAATCATGGCCGATCCGGCCTTCGCGGATTCGACCGAACTCACCAAACTCGTGCACGAAACGATCAAGAAAGTCGGCGACGACATCGAAGCATTGCGTTTGAACACCGCGATTTCGCAGATGATGATCTTGTCCAATGCCGTGCAAAAAGCGCCGCAAGTCAGCCGCGGCTGCATGTTGGCATTCCTGCGCATTTTGGCGCCGTTCGCCCCGCATCTCGCCGAGGAGCTTTGGGCGCGTCTCGGCGAACCCGCCTCGATTCAGAAAGCAAGTTGGCCCGCCTACGACCCGGCCAAGCTCACGGTGACCGAGCTAAAGTTGGTTTTCCAAGTCAACGGCAAGCACCGCGGCGATCAGCTCGTGCCCATCGGCCTCTCGCAGGACGACGCGGTCGCTATCGCGCGCAGCCACGCCAAAGTCGCGCCGTATCTCGACGGCAAAACAATCGCGCGCATCATCTACGTCCCAGGGAAAATCCTGAATCTCGTCGTGCCTTAAACGAACGCGATCGATTTGATCTTCAACGCCGCGCCCTGAGCGCGGCGTTTTGATGCCTGCGTATTTGGCTTCAATCTGCGGCCCACCTCGCGCAAGGTATCATTTTTCACCGTGCCCACCGCGCCCTCCGCCTTTCTTCCCGCCCACTTTGACGCCACGAAACCCGTTGTGCTCATCGCCGGCCAGGGGCTTTACCCGCAGTTGGTCGTCCAATCCATTCGCCGCGCCGGAATTCCCGTGCGCTTGATCGCCTTCGAAGAAGAAACCAGCCCCGAGCTCATCGCCGCATTTTTACCTGAAGAGCGCCGCACATTGCTCGTCGGGCAAATTGGAAAAATGCTCCGCGCGCTCGAAGATTTCGGCGCGGGCAGCGCGTTCATGGCCGGCCAGATTTCGCCGCGCAAATTGTTCAAAGGGCTCCATCCCGACCTCAAAGCGATCCGTATCCTCGCGACGCTGAAACGGCGAAACGCCGAGACGATCTTCGGCGCCATTGCGGCCGAAATCTCCGCCATCGGGGTCACGTTGCTCGACGCCCGTTCTTTCTTAGACGATCAACTCTCCACCAGCGGCGCGATGACGGGACGCTCGTTTCCTATTGAGCGGGACTACGTGGACCACGGGATTCAAATCGCCCGCGAGTGCGCTCGGCTCGACATCGGCCAAGGCTGCGTCGTACGCAAAGGCACGGTCCTCGCCGTCGAAGCTTACGAAGGCACCGACGCGATGCTCACCCGCGCCGGTTCGCTCAAAACCGACCAGACGCTCTTCGTCAAAACCGTCAAAGCGCGGCAAGATTTTCGTTTCGACGTACCGTGTTTCGGTCTGCGCACGCTCGAGACGATGCAAGCGGCCGGAATCACCGCCGCCGCGCTCGAGACAGGCCGCGTCATCATGCTCGACAAACCCGCGGTCCTAGCCGCCGCGAAAGCTACCGGCATCAGCCTCTTCGGTTTCGAATGAACGCGGCCGCAACTCGGTCCGCCGGCTTGCGCTTTGCGCCCGCGCCCAACACCTTTCGTCCATGAATCCAGACGTCGTCACCGTCGCCATCAAGGGCGTCATGCCCACCGCCAACGGCTGCGCCGTGTTCTTGGGCGATGACCACAAGACCTTCGTGATCTATGTCGACCACTCCGTCGGCAACGCCATCCAGATGTCGCTGAAGGGCGAGAAAAAGGAGCGTCCGCTCACGCACGACTTGATCGGTAGCATCCTGCTCGGCCTCGGTGCGCAGTTAGAACATATTTTGATCAACGACGCCCGCGAGGGCACGTTCTTCGCTCGCATCTTGCTCCGCATGGAAAACGAACTCGGTCGCAAGATCATCGAGATTGACGCGCGCCCCAGCGATTCCATCGTCCTAGCCCTTCAGCAAAAACGCCCGCTTTACGTCGCCCGCGCCGTCTTCGATGGAGTGGAAGACATGTCCGAAGTACTTGAGCGCGTACTCAAGCAACAGGCCGAAGAAACAGACGAAGCCTCCGACTCAACCGACGAAGACAAGTGATCGTGGCCGGCCCGACTCTCACCGCCCTCCCCGCCGGCATCATTCCGGGCCAGCCGCTCACCGCGCTCGCTCCGATGCAGGACGTCACGGACCTCGCCTTCATGGGCGTCGTCGCGCACTACGGCGCGCCTGACTATTTCTTCACGGAATTTCTTCGCGTGCACTCGATGTCGCGCCCGGAGAAACACATCCTGCGCTCGATCGACGAAAACACCACCGGTCGTCCCGTCTTCGCGCAGCTCATCGGCGAAGACCTCACTCACCTCGCGCGCACCGTCGACGAACTACTCCGCCATCCGATCGCCGGCATCGACCTCAACCTCGGTTGCCCCGCCCCGAAGGTTTACAAAAAAAACGTCGGAGGTGGACTTTTGCGCGATCCGGAAAAAATCGCCGAAATTCTCGCCACGCTGCGCGCCGCCTCGCCCGGCTTGTTCACTGTCAAGATGCGCATCGGCTTCGAGGATACGCGTCACTTCGATCGCGTGCTCGATCTGGTGAACGAACACCGTGTCGATCTCCTCAGCGTCCACGGCCGCACGGTGAAAGAGATGTACCGCAGCGAAGTGCACTACGATTACATCGCACACGCTGTCTCGCGCGTGCGCTGCCCCGTGCTCGCCAACGGCAACGTCACGTCTCCGG
>CAMDRP010000063.1 GCA_945906965.1 Opitutus sp. GAS368
GAGGTAAACGCTGCTCCCAATTCGGATGCAGGCGGTGAAGGTGCGCCGCGGAACGCGTCAGACGGGTCGGCTGCTCCGGCCGCATCGCTGAACCATAGTCAGCACATTGAGGGTCGTGAAATATAAGCATGAAAAACTACCTTTAACCAAACTCGGCGAGGCAGCGTAGCCGTTCACGTCGTCGCCGACAAACGCATATCAGTGATGCTATTTGAAGCGCGGCATCGCCAAAGACCGAAGGTGAGATTGTATCATCTACGGCCAGATTCGGACAAAAAATTTTCCGGGATGTGCGTCTTCGCGGGTTCGTCAGCATACGCTTTCAGAGCAAATTTCGTAGCGATTAGCACTGCTTTTATGCGGGCAGACGCCTCGCAGTCGAACAAGCGTGAGCAGCTATGATGGGGCCTGGGGGTGGAGGCACATGGCACTTTGCCCGGGGTTGACGGACAGGCTGGCGCGCACATGCTATATACATGATCGGCGTCTTCAAATTCCTTACTCAGCTACGTGCGCAGCACCTCGCGTGAAAGGAATCGTCGCGCTTGGCGGCAGAATTCCACGCCGAAAGTCGGGCCGAAGTTGCACGTTACGCATCGAATGGACATTCCCGCGAGTGTCTCCGTCGCAACATGGAATTGTTCGGACATGCCAATGTGCGTTTGGGCGATGGGAAGATGACCCACATCCAAGGCCACAAACTTGCCGCCTGATCCTACATATCCGCACGACTATCGCGTGCTGTGTTCGAGTGACGCGCAACTCGTGGTTGTCGGCGGGCAAGCTGTTAATCTGTGGGCCATTACTTTTCTAGCAGATTCAGCGCCCTCACTGATGGCGGGTGATCCGGCTAACCTCCATCGACGGGATCGTCAGGAATTTGATTCGTTCTTAAAATCCTGCTCCTTGGTCATCTGAACCAGAGAAACTGGACACGAAAGATCAGAATTTTGGTCGGATTTTCGGTCACAACCAATAAAGGGTGGGGCCATGAAAGGAAAACGCTGCAGCAGATCAAGCAACGGCTACAACGTTGAAGCACGGCCGTGATGAGTGCGGCTTTTTTAGGATATCATGCTGCTCAATGAGTCGGCAAATACAGCTATTCCCTGTATCCTTAGTCCAGGCTTGAGAATGCAATGCGGCAATACAGCATTGCTGCATGGTTACTACAATTCCACTTACCAAACGCGGCAGTCTAACTTTACCACCAGCTCTGCGTCGGAAGATGGGGCTCGATAAACTGCGCACCCCCATGGTTCTCATCGAAGAACGCGAAGGTGGGCTTTTCTTGCAAGCTGCGGTTGCGATGCCTGTGCGCGATATAACAAAAAAACAAATCGCTCAATGGATCGCGCGTGACGAGGCGGATATGGCAAAATTCCACACCACAGCGTCTAAAGTTAATTTGTGAAACTGTTTCTCGATAGCAGTGTTTTATTAGCGGCAGCTGGCTCGTCTCGAGGCGCCTCATCATTCATTATTACTGGTCCCCGCTCTCGGGGTTGGATTCTTGTTACAGCAGAATATTGCGCGGATGAGACGCGACGAAATTTAGCAAAAATCGGGCCCGCCTCCATGAGTAAATGGAACCAGACTGTTGCACCGGCCGTCAGAATTTTTCCGACGCGAACCTCCCTCAATCGACCCCCCGTCTTTCCAAAGGTAAAATATCGGCCAGTGGTGATCACTGCGCTGGCCGAAAAGCGTGCTTGGCTGCTAACTCTTGATCGGGAGGACTTCCACGGGAAGCTTGGCTCTGAAGTCTACGGTGTCTCGATTGCAACACCGGGCGAATTCCTGATCATCCAGCGTGAACAAGGCTTGTTGTAATTACTGCGTTCACGCGTTAAAGGCCTCGTTTTTGTGACCGACCGGGAAGTGAAACATCTGTAGTGAAGTTGCTGCGGCTTCTTTCTGGTTTAAAATTGCGACGCCCTTTTTTGGACTTAAATTCTCAAATAGGCGTGACCAACACCCATGAGCCATGAAAAGCCGTGGTTTAGCTTTTTAAACAAGCAGTGTTAGGGGGTGAACGTTTCTTTTGTGTAATTTATGAAATTATGGCCATGATCCCGTGATGAACGTTGTTGTGCTTTGTTCCGGAGGAATGGATTCGGTGGTCGCGCTGCATTGGGCACGGCAGGAACACACCGTCGTCGCCGTTGCGAGTTTTGATTATGGCGCGAAGCACAATCATCAAGAAATTCCCTTTGCGGCTGAACACGCTCTCATTTTGGGCGTGCGCCATGAAGTAATCCGACTCGATTTCGTGGACCGGCTGTTCGCCTCCAATTTATTAAATAGCGGCGGTACCATTCCAGAAGGCCACTACGAGGCCGAGAACATGAAGCAAACCGTGGTGCCGTTTCGCAACGCGATCATGCTATCGATCGCTTGTGGTTTTGCTGAGAGTACCGGCGCGGAAGGATTGGTCATTGCCGCACATGGCGGTGACCACGCGATTTATCCGGATTGTCGTGAAGACTTCATGCACGCGATGAGTGAAGCGATGCGACTTGGGACCTATGCGGGCGTGAAACTTTTGCGCCCCTTTATCACCATGTCGAAAAGCGATATCGCCGCGACCGGTGCAAAATTAAAAGTAAATTTTGCTAGGACCTGGTCGTGTTACAAAGGAGAGGTGATTCATTGCGGTAAATGCGGTACCTGCGTCGAGCGGCGCGAAGCCTTCACGTTGGCCGGCTTAGATGATCCCACCGAATATATGTCGCAAGATGCTTTGCCGCAAAAACCAGCGGCGAGCTAAGGCCAAAATTCTATTTTCACGGCTATGCTTATCGCAGAAATTTTTTACTCCTTACAGGGCGAAGGTACCTTAATCGGTGTGCCTTCAGTTTTTGTGCGAACGAGTGGTTGCAACTTGCGCTGCGCTTGGTGCGACACGCCCTATGCATCATGGAATCCGGAAGGGACCCAAATGCGCGTGGAACAAATCGTCGCCGCAGTCCAATCGTATCCGTTCGCGCGCCATGTCGTACTCACCGGGGGCGAGCCGATGATTGCAAAAGAAATGGGTGCATTAGCTGGGGCGTTGAAGGAGCTGGGTTACCACATTACGATCGAAACCGCCGCAACGGTCGCCCCTGAAGGAATCGCCTGCGATCTCGTTTCCATGTCGCCGAAATTGTTGAATTCGGCGCCGCAAGGAGCGGAGCACACCACGTGGCGCAAGAAACACGAAGCCACGCGCTGGCAGCCAGCGGTGGTGCGCGCTTGGTTGGACACAGGATGCGATTACCAATTTAAATTCGTCGTCGCCGCGCCCTCCGATGTGGAGGAGATGGAAAACATGCTGGCCTCGCTTGGCTGCGATATTCCACGCCACCGGGTGCAACTCATGCCCGAGGCGCGGACGCTCGAATTAATGCGCGAACGCGCAAAATGGTTAAGCGAAGTATGCAAATCACGGGGCTACCGCTATGCCCACCGCCTGCACATCGAGCTGTATGGCAATAAACGCGGGACCTAGCTTAAACGGAACCCGCCGCCTCAAGCTGAGGTCGAGTAAGCCCCCTGCCCTCCTTGTTAATTTTTTCTGTGATTCCTTCATCACCCGATCCGCTAAAAAAATTCTCCGATGAATTGCACGTGCTCGCAGCGCGGTTCGACGAGGAAACGGTGACGTTGCGGGGATTAATCGCCGCGCTTGGTGCACGCGCCTCGGCTTTACTGACGGTCGTTCTTGCGCTGCCGTTTTGTTCACCGATCACGATTCCGGGATTATCTGTGCCTTTTGGTTTGGTGATTACCGTTTTAGCGGTGCGGTTTGCCTTGGGGCTCCCGCCGTGGCTGCCGGCACGTTTACTCGCTGTGAAACTACCGCCGCGTTTTTTTCGCGCCGTTCTGAATGGCGCGAGTAAATTTATCGGCGTGATCGAGCAGCAACTGCGCCCGCGCTGGCTTTGGTTGACGGAAACTGAAGCACTGCGGCGCCTACACATGGCCGTGGTGGGCGCCGGCGCCCTTCTACTATTGTTACCGCTCGGAGGGATTCCCTTCACCAACACGCTGCCGGCCTTGGTCGTGGTGATAGGCACCCTCGGCGTCCTCGAGCGCGACGGTGTCGCCGTGGCGACCGCTTACGGGTTTTTGATACTGACGATCCTTTATTTTGCCGTGTTCGCAGGAGTCGTCGTAGAATTAACTCAAAGAGTGCTACACGGGCTAGGATTCTGAATTTGGTTGCTGATACAAAACTCTTAAAAAACCCATCGCTTCAGATTGGGGTTGTGGCGTCGTAATCGGGTGTAGCTCCGGGATGCGACGCGACCCATTCACCTAGACGACAAGCAGCCGATAACATTTCAGCATCCGTGTGCGCCGCACGCAGGAGACCAGCCAAAAAAGCTGCCAGAAAAGCATCTCCCGCACCGACCGTGTCCGCTACAGCAACCCGGCGAGCTGATACCCAAGTCCAGTGATCGGCACGCAACAAACCGGCGCCGCGTTCTCCCGCCGTGATACAGATGAGCGAGGCGTTGAATTGCGCAGCAAGGGAGCGGGCGTGGGATTCTTCCTGACCCGGCGACTCCGTGGCATCGACCAAACGCGCTGCTTCCGTGGCATTGAGCTTAAGGACGTTGGCTGACGAAGCGAACTCGCGCACGAGAGCAAGGTCGTCGTGCGGCGCGCGTAAATTTACGTCAAACACGCGCCAAGCGTTTGTGGGCAAAGCGTCTATAAGTTGTTTAAGCGCAGCGCGATTTTCAGCGGACCGGAGTGCGAGTGAACCAAAAACAAGCGCTGGGGAGGTGGTGGCGCTTTTGAGCGTGTCGGGTGCAAATGTGATGTGATCCCAAGCCACGTCGCGAGCGATGAGGTAATGCGCATCACCCTGAGAGCTGAGGGTGGCGCTCACTCGTCCCGTGGGCAGCGTGGCATGACGAGTAACAGCAGACGTACTCACGCCCCACTGCGCGAGACGTTGGAGAAGTTGCTCACCCAAATCATCGTTTCCAACCGCAGAGATAGGATACACCGGCACCGCGAGTCGATGAAGATGGTAAGCGACATTAAACGGTGCACCGCCGGGAAACGTACCGTGAGGAAGAAAATCCCAAAGCACTTCGCCAAAACAAAGGACCGGGGAATTCATCGGGGGTGACGGTATCGCCAAGACGGGGTCAGCCGCGTGATTTAGTTTTCAACCCTCGACTTGAACAACCGCAGTCTCCGCCACAACCGTGCGATTTTTTCTTGGCAAGAGTGCGCACGATCAATCCCGCCACTGCGAGTGCAACGAGAACGAGCGCGACGAATGTTTGAATCGTGGGGGACATCTCAATGGGCGTGGTGATCAAAACCCGAGCGCCCGCCCGCCTTGGTAAACCATGAAGCTTAAAATCCACGCCGTGCCCGTCATGTAGAGCGTTTGAAAAATCGGCCACTTCCAGCCGTTGGTTTCACGTTTCACGACCGCGATGGTGCTCATGCACTGCATCGCGAAGACATAAAAAATCATGAGCGTGAAACAAACAAGCGGGGTAAAAAGAGTACGACCGTCAGGCCATTTAGCGCTGAGCAACGCGGTGCGTAGAGGCGCGGTATTTTCATCCGCAGACTCGGCATTGAAAACAACCCCCATCGTGCTGACAAAAACTTCGCGGGCCGCGAATGAACTAATGAGCCCGATGCCAATCTGCCAATCAAAGCCGATCGGCTTGATGAGTGGCTCGATGGCGTGGCCTGCCCGACCAGCAAAACTTTGCGCAAGTTGCGCGGTGGGGGTCGACCCTTCAGGCGCTTTGGGATACGCCGAGAGGAACCAGAGGATGATGCTGATCCCGAGAATAACCGTGCCCGCGCGACGCACAAAAATCCAAGCCCGCTCAAGCATGTGGAGCGCGACGTCTTTGAAACCCGGCAAGCGGTAAGGCGGCAGCTCCATAATCATTAGCGGCGGTTCGCCTTTTAGCAGCGTGCGTTTGAAAAGCCAGGCGAAGAAAAAGGCCCCGGCGGTGCCGAGCGCGTACATAAAAAGCATGATGCCGACTTTAGTAAAAACGGGCACGCGTTCACCGGGAACGAGCGCGGCGATCATAAGCAAATAAACCGGCAAACGCGCCGAGCAACTCATCAACGGTGCGACAAGGATCGTCACCAGCCGGTCTTTGGGATCCTCGATCGTACGCGTGGCCATGATGCCGGGAATCGCGCAGGCGTAGGAGCTGAGCATGGGAATGAAACTTTTACCGTTGAGGCCGACACGGCTCATGAGGCGATCCATGATAAACGCTGCGCGCGCCATGTAGCCGGTGCTCTCCAACAATCCGATGAAAAAAAACAAAATCAAAATCTGCGGCAGAAAAATCAACACGCCCCCTACCCCGCCGATGGCTCCATCTGTGATGAGGTCGCGCAAATCCCCGGGCGGCATCGCGGATTTGATCGTATCGGATAAAGCTGCGACGTGACCGTCGATCCAATTCATCGGACTTTCGGCGAGCGTGAAAATACTGAAAAACAACAACGTCATCACGGCCCCGAGCACGACCCAGCCCCAAAGCGCGTGCGTGACGATGGCGTCGATTTTATCCGAAGTGCTGGGTCCCACTTCGGTCCGTAATTGCACGACTTCGGCCGCGAGGGCGCCAATCGCATCATAACGTGAACTCACCAAGGTGCCGGCCCAATCGGTTCCCTCCTGCGTCCAACGCGATTGCCACGCGCGGAGAATTTCAGTCGTGCGTGGACTGAGCGGCGTCGAGCCGGCGACCCGCACGGAGTCTTGGTCCGTGAGTAACAAGAGCGCTTCGGCTCGAGCAACGAGCGGTGATTTGCGATCGCCTTCGACCAACGCCGCGGCGATTTCAGAAACGGCCGGAGCAATGGCCGCGGGAACCGTCCAAGCATGCCGCGCGAGCGGCAGATCGGCGCGGCTCATCGCGAGTTTGAGTTCGATCAGGCCGCGTTGATGAATCGCTTCGCAGGCGATGACAGGGATACCGAGTAATTTCTCCAGTTGATCTACGTTAATTTCGAGCCCGGAGCGAGCGGCGAGGTCCATCATGTTGAGCACTAAAATCACGGGGCGACCGAGATCGAGAATCTGGTGAACAAGATAGAGGTTTCGCTCAAGATTGGTGGCGTCGACGATGCAGAGGATGCGATCGGGTTGCGCGGTATCGGCCCGGCGACCGAGGAGTACGTCGCGGGTAACGGCTTCATCGGGCGAGCGGGCCGCGAGTGAATACGTGCCCGGCAAGTCGATCACGGTGATGGGTTGGCCGTGTTGGGAATAAGCGGTGCCCACTTTTTTCTCAACCGTGACGCCGGGATAGTTGCCGATTTTTTGTTTCAGGCCGGTGAGGGCGTTGAAGAGCGTGCTCTTGCCGCAGTTGGGATTACCAACGAGCGCGTAAACGGGTTGGCGCGAGGTGGCGCCAGCAGCGGTGGCGGTGATGTGAGCGGGCAAAGCCATGGTCGCTGGAAAATCTTTTTATGCCGCCGGTTCAACGAGGATATGATCGGCCTCGGATTTACGCAATGTGAGGTGATAGCCACGGACTTTGATCTCGATCGGGTCACCCATCGGAGCCGTGCGTACCAAGGTCAACGTCGTGCCGGCGAGTAATCCCATTTCGCGGAGCCGGAGAAACGCCGTGCCGGCCTTGGGGAAATCTCGGAGCGTCGCGTTGGCGCCGACCGGAAGTTGTGATAACGATATCAAGGAAGCGGAGGCCATGGTACAAACGCGGGCTAAACCGGGCGCACGGCCCTACCCTGCGACTGGAGCTGGTGGGGTAATTTTCTCTACCAGAATGTGGCTCGCGGCGGCGTGGCTGAGGGCGATGCGCGTGCCACTCACCTGGCAAATGATCGTGGTGGTGCCGGAGATTTTTGTCACACAGGCAGATTCACCGAGGCCCATCTCGCGCACGCGTTGGCAAAAATGCGTATCGCCGGTGAGACCGCATACTCGGCCAGCCGCACCCGCATGGAGCTGGCAGAGAGGCGTCGGCGCGGTAGTAGGCTCGCGATTCATCGGAGTCGCAAGGTGTGCCCGAGGTGACGAGGTTTCAAGGGCAAGTTCTGGCCAACGCTGCGATTCACAAAAAAGCGCGGCCAGGGGGCCGCGCTTGATAAGGGCTCAATAGCGAATCGTTTAACGCCGCCGACGCTTGATCGCCAGCTGCGTGCCGGAGAAACGCACCATGGTTTGAAGGTACTCGAACTCGTTCGGGTCCATGTCTTTTGCTTCTTTCATCGCGAGCTCGGCGCGTTGCATGGCTTGTTCGGCGGCTTTTTCGTCGATCTTTTCCTCGGTGATCGCGTGCTCCGCGAGGACCGAGATCTTATCGCCAGAAATCTGGGCAAAGCCGCCACCGACGGCGAGAAAGAGCACCGTGGAGCCCTTGGTCACGCGGAGTTCGCCGTGCTCAACTTGCGTGAGCAGCGGGATGTGTCCGGGGAAGATGCCGATTTCACCGTCCACCGTCGGGATGACGACGGTGTCGATGGTATCGGAATAAACCCGGGCCTCGGGTGTGACAATTTCGAGCGTGAGGGCCATGGCGGATTACTTCTTGGCGGCGGCGATGACTTCGTCGATGCCACCCTTCATGTAGAAATCGCCTTCTGGAATGTGATCGAGTTCGCCGTCGAGGATCATCTTAAAGCCGCGAACGGTTTCTTTGACGGAGACGTATTTACCGGGCGAGCCCGTGAACACTTCGGCGACCGCGAACGGTTGCGAGAGGAAGCGTTGGATTTTACGGGCGCGGTAAACGGTTTGTTTGTCCTCGGGCGAGAGTTCGTCGAGACCGAGAATGGCGATGATGTCTTGGAGATCCTTGTAGCGTTGGAGGACGCGTTGGAGTTCGCGGGCGACGCGGTAGTGCTCTTCGCCAACGATGGAGATTTCGAGCGCCTTTGAGACGGAGGCGAGCGGGTCGACGGCGGGATAGATGCCGAGTTCAGCGATGGAGCGCTCCAACACGATGGTGGAGTCCAAGTGCGCGAAGGTGTTGGCGGGCGCGGGATCGGTCAAATCGTCGGCAGGCACGTAGACGGCTTGCACGGAGGTGATGGAGCCTTTCTTCGTCGAGGTGATGCGCTCTTGCAGGAGGCCCATTTCGTTGGAGAGCGTGGGTTGGTAACCGACGGCGGACGGCGAGCGGCCGAGCAGCGCGGATACTTCGGAGCCGGCTTGGGAGAAACGGAAAATATTGTCGATGAAGAGCAACACGTCCTGGTTTTTCTCGTCGCGGAAATACTCGGTCATTGCGAGCGCCGAGAGGGCGACGCGCATACGCGCGCCTGGGGGCTCGTTCATCTGGCCGTAGACGAGCGCAACCTTGGACTTCATGAGGTCTTTTTGGTCGATGACGCCGGCTTCGGACATTTCGTGGTAAAGATCGTTACCTTCGCGCGAGCGTTCGCCGACGCCGGCGAATACCGAGAAGCCGCCGTGGGCTTTGGCGATGTTGTTGATGAGTTCGAGAATGACGACGGTCTTGCCGACGCCGGCGCCACCGAAGGCTCCGGCTTTACCGCCCTTGATGAAGGGCGCGATCAGATCGATGACCTTGATGCCGGTCTCCAGGATCGTGGCTTTGGTGTCTTGATCGGCGAGCGCGGGTGCGGGACGGTGAATGGGATATTTTTTCTCGTGCTGCACGGGACCGCGGCCATCTACGGGCGAGCCCGTGACGTCGAGAATGCGACCAAGGATGCCGTTACCGACGGGCACGGAGATCGGGGCGCCGGTATCGACCACTTCCATGCCGCGCTTCAAGCCTTCGGAGGAGGACATGGCGATGGCGCGGGCGAGGCCGCCACCGAGATGCTGCTGCACTTCGAGCGTGAGATTTTCGGCTTTGCCGCCGACGGTGAACGCGATGGTGAGCGCCTGGTAGATGGGCGGGATGGCGTTCTCCGCGAACTGCACGTCGACCACGGGGCCGATGACTTGGACGATTTTGCCGGTATTCATTGAAAGAGGGATTTTGGGACCGTGAAACTAGGTTGGACTCAGGCGGCGAACGCGGAGGCTGCGATCTCGAGGATTTCCTGGGTGATCGCGGCTTGGCGGGCCTTGTTGTATTCGAGTGAGAGTTCGCCGACGAGTTTGGTGGCGTTATCTTTGGCGGTCTTCATCGCGACCATGCGCGCACTGTGTTCAGAGGCTTTGGCGGAGAGGACCAATTGATAAATGTAGCGGTTGACGAAAAACGGCATCAGCGCCTCGAGCACTTGCGGGGCGCTAGGCTCAAACAGCATTTCGCGATCCTCGGGGCTAGAAACACGAACTATTCCGGCCTCCGCTTGAGAAGCCGCAATAAAATCCTTCAGGCTATTCAAAGGCAGCACAGGGCGAACCATGGACTCTTGGATCAGCGTGTTTTTGTAGCGGGGGTAAATGACTTCGATCGTATCGATCGCGCCTTCTAAAAATTGGGCGACCATGAACTCCGAAGCGGCTTTGACTTCTTTAAAGACGACGCGGTCGGACACCGTGAAATCAGCGACCATCGAGCGGTTCGTGCGGGCGATGAATTGCGCGCCCTTGCGACCGATGACGTAAAACTTGGCCGGAGATTTAATATCGGTGACGAGCTTGAAGAGATTGGCGTTGAGCGGGCCACAGAGGCCTTTGTCGGTGGTGACGAGCAGAATGCCGCGGGTTTTGACTTCGCGTTGCGCGAGAAACGGATGAAAAGATTCATCCACGCTGCTACCGAGCGCGCTGAGCATGTCGGCCATGAGTTGAGCGTAGGGGCGGCCGGCCAGAGCGGCGGCCTGCGCCTTCTTCATCTTGGAGGCGGCGACGAGCTCCATCGCCTTAGTAATCTGGCGGGTGTTTTTAACCGACTTGATACGGCGGCGGATGTCGCGAGTGGAGGCCACGGTGGATAAAGGGGTTGGCTAGGAGCCGAGACGTTTTAGGCCGTGTATCCGGATTTCCACTCTTCGCAGGCCACCTGAAGTTTGGCTTCGATGTCTTTATCAAGAGCGGCTTTGTTGCGGATTTCCGTGAGGAGGGCGTCTTTGCGGGTCGTGAAGAAATTCTTCATGTTGGCCGCGGCGGCGACGACCTTCTTGGCGTCGATCGGGTCGAAGAAGCCTTTCTGCATAGCAAAAAGGATCGAGACTTGGAGCTCAATGGCTGCCGGGCTGAAGGCGGGTTGTTTGAAGAGTTCGACGATGCGGGCGCCACGTTCGAGTTGGGCCTTGGTCTTGGCGTCGAGGTCGGAACCGAACTGCGCGAAGGCGGCGAGTTCACGGAATTGGGCGAGCTCGCCTTTGAGTTTACCGCCGACTTGTTTGGTGGCCTTGATCTGAGCGGAGGAACCGACGCGGGAAACCGAGAGACCGACGGAAACGGCGGGACGGATGCCTTGGTTGAAGAGGTCGGTTTCGAGGAAGATTTGGCCGTCGGTGATCGAAATCACGTTGGTCGGAATGTACGCGGAGACGTCGCCCGCGAGGGTTTCGATAATCGGGAGCGCGGTGAGCGAGCCTTTGCCATCGAGACGCGCGGCGCGCTCGAGAAGACGGCTGTGGAGATAAAACACGTCACCAGGATAGGCTTCGCGGCCGGAGGGACGCTTCAGAATGAGCGAGATCTGGCGGTAAGCGACGGCATGCTTGGAGAGATCATCGTAAACGATGAGCGCATCCATGCCGTTTTCCATGAACCATTCGCCGATAGCGGCGCCGGAATAGGGGGCGATATATTGGTTAGCAGGATTATCAGCAGCGGTGGCAGCGACGATGATCGTGTACTCGAGAGCACCGGCGGCTTCGAGAGCGGCAACGGTGCGGACGATGTTCGAGCTCTTTTGACCGATGGCGACGTAGATGGAGTAAACCGGGCGGAACTTCGCGTCTCCGCTGGCGAGGCCGACTTTGTTGATCTTGGCCTGGTTGATAATCGTATCGATCGCGATGGTGGTCTTGCCGGTGCCACGGTCGCCGATGATCAGTTCGCGTTGGCCGCGGCCGATCGGGATCATGGAATCGATAGCCATGATGCCGGTGAACAACGGTTGATTCACGGATTTGCGGGCCATGATGCCGGGCGCGATGCGCTCAACCGGATAGGTTTCTTTGGCGTCGATCGGGCCTTTGCCATCGACGGCGTTGCCGAGGGCGTCGACGACGCGGCCAAGGAGGGCTTTGCCAACGGGAACGGAGAGCAGTTTGCCGGTGGTGGTGACTTCGTCGCCTTCTTTGAGCTTGGAGACGTCACCGAGAATGACGCAGCCGACTTCGGTCTCTTCGAGATTAAGGGCGATGCCGATGGCGCCGCCGGGGAACGCGACCATCTCGTTGTACATGACGTCGGAGAGGCCATCGATTTTGGCCACGCCGTCGGCGATGGTGCGGATGTTGCCGGTGTTTTTCTTGACCGCTTTGGTCGAGAGCTTGGCGATCTGTTGTTCGATTTGGTCGAGGACGGTGCTCATCTCAGGTAAAGGCGTGAAGGGTTCGGGAAACGGGTTTTAGACAGAAAGGGCAAGAGCGGCGAGTTGGCCGGAAACGGAGGATTCGTAAACGTCGTCACCGACGCGCACGCGCAAGCCGGCGAGGAGAGCGGGATGAGCTCGCGCGGTGGTGGTGATCGGGCGGCTATATTTTTTGGTCATCGCGGCGGCAATCGCGGCGAGCGCGGCGGGAGCCACGGCGCCAGCGTGCTCGACGCGGGCTTCGCTCTTGGCGAGCTCGACGGCGATGAGGCGGTGGTAAGTCTTAAGCACGAACACGGCGTTGGCCGGGGCGTGTTTTTCAACGTAGGCAAGCACGCCGGCCACGCGATCGGTGGAGACGACGTTGTCGACCACGCTCAATTTAAAGAGTTGGCGAGCGAGTTGCTGAGCTTGTTTAGCGGCGGCGGCCATGCGAAGCGCGTGGGTTAGTAAAATTAAACGCCGGTGAGCTCGCGAGCGGCGGTCTCGTTGTAAGAGGCGCGATCCGCGTCGGTGAGTTTCTTGGCGAGCACGCGTTCGGTGGTAGCAACGACGAGGCGGGCGATTTCAGTACGGGCTTCAGCGAGCATTTTCTTTTTCTCGAGCTCGATGGCTTCCTGCGCCTTGGCGATGAGGCCGGAGGCTTTCTCAAACGCTTCTTTCTGCTGCTTGTCGGCAAATTCTTTGGCTGTTTTTTGAGCCTCGGCGACGATGGCTTGGGCTTTTTGCTGGGCTTCTTTGAGCGCGACTTCCGTCTGCTGTTGGGTGGCGGCGAGCCGGGTTTTCATCTCTTCGGCATATTTGAGACCGGCATCAATTGAATGAGCCCGCTCGTCCATTGCGGCGATGATGGGCTTGATGGCCTTCAAGTACAAAACGGCGAATAGGATCAGAAAACTGATAGCTTGAATAACGACGTACTTCCACTCGAGGCCGAATTTCTCAGCGATGCCGGGTTCTGCGGCAGCGGCGTGGGCTGCATGCGCAGCAATCACAGGGGCTTCAACAAAAGCGAGAAACAGCGAGGACAGCATGGCGAATGGAAATTACTGAGAAATAAATAGGCCGCCTCGCCAGTTCGGCGACGCGGCCAATACAAATTACTTGGCGAGGAACAGCGCAAGCACGCCGAGCCCTTCGGCAAGCGCCATACCGATGATGGCTTGCACAAGGATCTTGGTCGAGGCACCGGGATTGCGACCGACGGCTTCGGCGGCTTTATTTCCGATCATACCAACGCCGATAGCGGCGCCGAGAAGACCGAATGCACTGGCAATGTTGCCGTTGATTTCAGCGATGAGGGTGATCATGGGTGGGATGTGTTTTGGTTGTGGTTGCCGCCGTGCGCACGCGAAGCACGCTCCCGGCGATAAAGTTTAAAAATTAATGAGCCGCTTCGGAGTGCTCCTCGGCGTGACCGTGGTCGTCTCCGTGGTTACAAATTAATCCAATGTATACAGAGCTAAGAAGAGTGAAAACCAAGGCTTGGATGAGGCCCACTAACAGCTCCATAAAATAAAAAATAAAGAAAAAGCCTGTACCATGAAGTAAGTTTTCGCCTCCGAAAACATTACCGAAAAGACGCACGGAAAGCGTAAAAGGCCGAATACAAATGGATATAATCTCGATCGAACCTACGATGATGAAGACCAACGATAATACGTAATAAAGAGCAATAGGGGTCTCACTCTTGTTGGCTTTATTGCCGAAGATATCTTGGATAATTAATTTAGGTCCAGCGAACTTGAAAATGATAATCAACCAAGCGCCAAACGAAATACCTGCCAGTGCAATCGTGCTGTTGAAATCGCTGGTGAAGGGCCGGATGAAGGGTTTGGTGATGTGAAATTGCCCGTTAATGTAGTGCCCAAGTCCGACTGTGCCTACGCCGGGGAGTAGACCCATCCAATTTTGCATTAAAATGAAAATGAAAAATGTGACCAGCAACGGAAACGCGAACGGGAATGCTTTTTTCCCCACGATCGGCTCCAAGAGATCCCGCAAAGCGGTGATCAACGATTCGATGACCGCCTGACCTTTAGAAGGTAAAACCGAAGGTTTGCCCACGAGCCATGATATAAAAATAATGATAACGGCCGAAACCCCCCACCCCGTAATCATACTGTTGGTGATAGCCCAACCCCCACCAAAATCCTGCAATTTGCTGGCCATCGGGGACACGCTAGCGCCTTCGCTCGCAAATCCGGTTTGAGCGGTCAGGAGCAAGATAAAGAGAAATACGAGCTTAGGGACTCGGGACATGGCGCGCAGCACAGCTTCAGAGGTTAATAAAGGGGATAAAATTGGCCCAAAATATCTTGCCCTGTCAATCTCGGAAACCAAATCCAGTATCCGGGTTAAGCGGGATTTATCCTCGTATTTAGATCGTCTTTTAGCGCAAATTCTACGTTTCCGCTCAGCCCTTTAAGGCAAGCCACGAGTGAATGAAACCCCCTCGCTCGCTCTTGGAAAACCGTCTCATATTCAAAAACCCAAGGGGCGTCTAAGACTTGCCAGGCTGGATGTTCCATCACCACCGCTCTCGCGGCGGCAAAATAATCGATGTCGTCGGTCCTAAAATAAAGTCTCAACCCCTGCCCTGCTTTGACCGCGATTTGAGAGAGGAAATCCGCCTGCATCAGCCGGTTTTTATGATGCCGACGCTTCGGCCAAGGATCCGGAAACAACACAAAAACATCCGCAAATCGGGCGTTTTCCGGCAACGAAGCCAAAAAATCCTCCGCACTCGCGTGCAAAAAGTGAAGATTGCCTAAACGCGCCCGGTTTTTCTTCCGATTCGCCCGCTCTACGCGCTCGGCGATGATATCCAAACCTAGACACGTCCGCTCGGGGTGCGCGGCGGCATAAGCCGTCAAAAAATGTCCATGGCCCGAGCCAATTTCCAACACACACGCCCCTACCCCCGCCAATAAAGTCGCACTCGTCGCCTTTAAAGCGACTTGTCGTTCTGCAACCTTCGAGACGTACGCAGCGGTGCGCAGGGCGTTTTCCACGATTTTTTAAATTTTTTTGCGTTAAAAAATGGAATATGGGTCATCAACCCGTGTGGCTTGATTCCATTAAGATCATTAAAACACTTATGTCCGAGGGGTTTATACCACTGATTCGACTCGCTTGACCCAGGTTAAACGGCTTAAACGTCGCCAATTTCTGCGCGCATTCACGCCGTAAACCACGCACCGCAAGATAATCTAAATCCGCCGGCAGACGGATTTTTTCGATCTGGCTTAATTTCTTTACGTGCCGATGCTCTCTTTCAATATATCCTTGATAAACAACGTTATAAATTACTTCTTGCCGAACCTCGAACGACTCTTGGTTAAATAATTCCGGCGTTTCCACCCCTGCCCCGCCGCGCCGCATTTTATCACCCCACGTTTCGCCCTGTGTGCGCTGGTTTTCGAATATAGCGAGCCAGTGCTGAATCCGTTCCCGCTTCTGCTGAATCCGTTCGCTTCGGCTGAAGCTGATCAGTCCATGCTCCTTCGCATGGTGCCCCAACCGCAACTCTGCGCTGCTATGGTTAAACAACAACCGGTGCTCCGCCCGACTGGTAAACATGCGATAAGGTTCATTCGTGCCTTTGGTTACGAGATCGTCGATCAACACCCCAATGTAGCTCTCGTGCCGCTGCATCACAAGGGGTTGCACTCCCCTCGCCTTTTGCACGGCATTGACGCCCGCCACCAAACCCTGGGCCGCCGCTTCTTCGTAACCTGAAGTTCCATTGATCTGGCCGGCGAAAAAGAGGTTTTCGACCTTCTTGGATTCAAGCGATGGAAACAACTGGGTCGGCGGCGCAAAATCATATTCGACCGCATAAGCCGGCCGCAATAATTCCGCGCGTTCCAAGCCAGGAATGCTATGAACCATCTCCAACTGAACCTCGAAGGGCAGACTTGTTGACAAACCATTCACATAAAATTCGTTGGTCGAGCGACCCTCGGGTTCGAGAAAAAGCAGATGCCGCGGCTTGTCCGCGAAACGCACGAATTTATCCTCAATACTGGGACAGTACCGAGGGCCGA
>CAMDRP010000064.1 GCA_945906965.1 Opitutus sp. GAS368
CCGCTGCCTGAGCCCACGCCGATCGTTTGGGAAGCGGGCAAAACCAAAGTCCTCCTCATCGGCGGCGGTAGTTCGCATAAGTTTGCTGATTTCTTCGGTGGCACCGATCGCGCCACGCTCCGCGCCGCTGGATTCAGTGTTAATTACACCGAAGACCGCGACCAAGCCGCCGCCGCGCTCGCTGATACCGACGTCGCGGTTATTAGCGTGAACCGGAAATTTTTCGACACGCCCGCTTATCGCCAAGCGCTTTTTGCCTTCGCCGCCGCGGGTAAAGGCATCGTCATGCATCACCCCGGCACGTGGTACGGCTACGCCGAATGGCCCGAACTCAACGCCCAGATCGTGGGCGGCGGCGCGCGTGGCCACGACAAAATCGCCAAATATTCCGTCAACGCCTTGAAGCCCGCGCATCCGATTTTGCGCGGCGTGCCCGCGAGTTTTGAAGTGGAAGACGAACTGTACTACATCAACGCCGAGCCCGAAAAAATCCCCGCTGGCACCACCGCCATCGAGGTGCTCGCACAGACTTCACCCTCAGTGAAATTCAAGGTTCCGCATCCGGTCGTCTGGATCACCGCGCATCCCGCCGCTCGCGTCGTCGGTCTCACGATTGGCCACGATGGCCGCGTGCACGATTTGCCTGCGTTCAAGACGCTCCTCACCAACGCTGTCCAGTGGGCGGCGAAAAAATAAGTCGGCTGCACGCATCGGCCCCCGCCCGCCATGGCCACCATCGCCGTCCTCGGCACCTTCGACACTAAGGGCCCCGAACACGCATTTCTCGCCGGCTCCATTCAGCGCGCCGGTTTTGTCCCACTGTTGATCGACGTCGGCACGCTCGCAGCGCCGACTGTGGTGGCTGACATCTCCGCTGACGCTGTGGCCCGCGCCGCGGGCGAGCCGGATTACGCGGCCTTGCTCGCGCGGCGCGACCGCGGCGAATGCGTCACGTTCATGGGTCGCGCCGCCGCCGCACTCGTGAGTTCGCTCGCCGCGGCCGGCCGTATCCAAGGCATCATTTCCCTTGGTGGCGGCGGGGGCACCGCGATCGCTACGACCGCGATGCGCGCGCTTCCGATCGGTTTCCCTAAGCTCATGGTCTCGACGCTCGCGAGCGGTCAGACCGCATCCTACGTCGGCACCACGGATCTCACGATGATGCCCGCCATCGTCGACGTTTCCGGCATCAATCGTGTCTCACGCGTGATTTTTGAAAACGCCGCCGGCGCTATCTGCGGCATGGTCTCCGCCGCCGAAGTTCGCCGTACCACGCCGACTGCAGCGACGGGAAAACCGCTTATCGTCGCCAGCATGTTTGGTAACACCACCGCGTGCGTCACCGAGGCAAAAAAAATCCTCGAAGCCGCCGGCTACGAAGTCCTCGTCTTCGCCGCCACGGGCAACGGTGGGCGCGCGATGGAATCGCTCATCGCCAGCGGCCTCGTCGCCGGTGTCCTCGATATTACGACGACGGAGTGGGCCGACGAACTCGTTGGTGGCGTTCTCGGCGCCGGCCCCGCACGCCTCGACGCTACCGCTCGCGCCAATATCCCCGCCATCATCGCGCCCGGTTGCCTCGACATGGTAAACTTCGGCGAACGCGCCAGCGTGCCCGCGAAATTCGCTGGCCGTACGTTTTACCAACACAACCCGCAGGTGACGCTGATGCGCACCACGCCCGCCGAATGCACCGAGCTTGGTCGGATTATCGCGGAGAAAATCAATCGTTACACCGCGCCGGTTACCGTGCTCATCCCGCTTCGCGCCATCAGTATCATCAGCGCCGCCGGTCAGTCCTTTCACGATCCCACCGCCGATGCCGCGCTCTTTTCATCGCTCCGCACGCACTTGCGCGCCGGCATCGCTTGCGTCGCATACGACGTCGCCATCAACGACTCCGCCTTCGCCCGCGCCTGCGCCGAAACCCTCCTCGCTCATCTCGCTGCTCCTTCACCTCCCTAAATTATGTTCAACCGGCTACCCCACCTCGCCGTCTCGTTTCTAGCTTTTTTTACCCCGCTCGCACTTGGTGCCACCGAACTTTTCAACGGCAAATCGCTCGCCGGTTGGGAGGGCGATTTAAAATGGTGGAGCGTCCAGGACGGCGCCATCACCGGCGGCTCGACCACCACGAAGATTCCGCAAAACCAGTTTCTCGCGACCACGCGCTCGTTTCAAAACTTTGAGCTCCGCTTGAAGATCAAGCTTACCGGCGACCCCAAAATCGGCTTCATCAATAGCGGTGTGCAGCTCCGCAGCTTGCGCGTGCCGCAGTCCACCGAAATGTCGGGCTACCAAGTCGACGCCGGTGACGGTTGGTGGGGTAAGCTCTACGACGAATCTCGGCGCAACAAAGTCATCGCCATATCCGCGCAACTCGCAGCCGTGGCTGCCGCCGTGCGCCCCGGCGATTGGAACGAGTACCGTATCCGCGTCGAAGGCCCGCGCCTGCGTTCGTGGCTCAACGGCGTCGCCGCGCTCGATTACACTGAGACCGATCCGACCATCGCCTTCGACGGACACATTGGTCTTCAAATTCACAGCGGCGGCCCCGCGCTCGCCCAATTTAAAGAGATCGTGATCGACGAACTCCCGTCCACGCCCGGCGCGCCTACGTGGGACCAAGTCGGCCATCCCAAAGCCCCCGTGCCCAAGCCTGTCGCCGCGCCGAAGCCCGCTGCGATCAAATCTACTGCCGCGCCTGCGTCGTCCGCGCCCGCCGCCGCGCCCGCCGCCGCGCCCGCGCCCCGCGACATTAGTTACAACGCGGTTTCCAGCGGTCCGCGTTCGCCCGAGGATGAGCTGCGCTCCTTCACCGTACCCGCCGGTTTTGAAATTGAACTCGTCGCCGCCGAGACCGCTGGCTTCGGCAAATTTATCACCGTCACTTGGGACGCGCGCATGCGGCTCTGGTCGATGACCGCCCTCGAATATCCCGTCGACGGTAACGAACAAAAACTAGCCTCCGATGCGCTCTTCGCCGCCGGTGGCCGCGATAAAGTCGTCGTCTTCGATGCGCCCTACGCTGCGCCTGCGCCCGGCCAAGCGGCCATCACCGCCCCGCCTCGCGTGTTCGCCGATGGTCTCGTGATGCCGCTCGGGCTCTTGCCCTACAAAGATGGTGCCTTCATCCAATACGGCGCTGACGTCCGCCTCTACCACGACACCGACGCCGATGGCCGGGCCGACCGTCACGACGTCATTCTCACGGGCTTTGGCACGCAGGACTCGCATCTTTTCCCGCATCAATTTCTCCGTCAGCCCGGCGGCCAGATTTTTCTCGCGCAGGGTCTTTTTAATTACTCGAGCGTCCGCCGCCCCGATGGCCGCGCGTTTGCCACGGGCGTCACGGAAATTCCGTTTAACCAGTGCAAACTCGGTCGCTTCACGCCCGACGGCGCGAGCTTCGAAAGTCTCTCCGCCGGTCCCAACAACATCTGGGGCCTCGTCACTTCGCGCGAGGGCGAGACGTTCCTGCAAGAGGCGAACGACATCGGTTATCCCGTGATTCCCTATGAGCCGGGCATCTGGGTCGCCACGGGTTCCAAAGATCGCCTGCGCCCTTATCAACCGCTCATGCCGCCGCCGCTCCCGCCCGCGCAGATGGGCGGCACCGGTCTCAGTGGCCTCGCGCTCGCCGAAGATAGCGACGGCCTTTTCCGCCGCTACGGTGCGCCCGCCGCCGATGGCGCGAAGGTCTTTTTCCTCGCCAACCCGATTACTAACACGATCAACACCGTTCGCGCCACGCCCACCGCCGACGGCGCGCGCTACACCTACGAAAAACTCCCCGACTTCATCACGACCACCGACAAATGGTTTCGCCCCGTCGCGCTCCATTTCGGCCCCGATGGCGCGCTCTACATTGTCGATTGGTACAACAAAATCATTTCTCACAACGAAGTCCCCCGCACGCACCCCGATCGCGACAAATCCCGCGGCCGCATCTGGCGCGTGCGTCACGTCGAGCAGGGCCGCACGCCGCCGCCCGATCTTACGCGCCTCGATGACCGCGCGCTCCTCGCCCAACTCGGCGGCCCCAACGCTCTCGTCTCGCGCCTCGCTTGGCTCGAACTCGTCGATCGCCGCGCCATCTCCCTCGCGCCCGATCTCGCCGAACTCGCCGCCGATCGCCGCGCGCCCAACGATCGCCGCCTCGCCGCGCTGTGGGCGCTCGAAAGTCTGCAGCCGATCTCTACTCCGCTTTTACGCCAACTCGCGAACGATCCTGCGCCCACGCTGCGTCACGCAGCCGCGCGGCTCCTCGGCGCTTATCCGCGCGCCGAAGTTGATCTCCTCGCGCTCGTTCCGCCGCTCCTTATCGATCCCAGCCCCGCCGTCCGCGCCGCGATTGGTGATGCGCTGCGGCGCATTCCCCAAGCCAGCCCGCGCGTCGTTGCTCTCTCGGCGCACCTTGGTGGAGCCTCGCTTACGAACGGCAACGAATGGGTACGCTACGAACGCGAGTTCGAGCGCTACCTCGCGCGCTGGGCGATGGAAGTGAATCCCGCCGCTACCGCCGCGTTTTTGGAATCGGTCGAGGGTCGCGCCTTGCCGCTTGAAAACCAGCTCCTTGCCACACTCGCCCTCGGCGGGAAAAGCGCTGCGCTCGGACTCGCTCAAATGGCCCCCGCTTTAAATCGTTCGTTGAGCGACGAAGAAGTCCGCACGCTCGCCGCTCATTTCGCCGAGCCCGACGCGCGCGACGCGCTCAACTCCGCCCTCGGTCAAGCCGGCTCACGCGCCGCGGTGCTGCGCGCTTTGCTCGCGTTACGCACGAGTATCGACGCCACGCCCCTCACGCCCGCGCTCACCGCGGCGGCAAAAATCCTCCTCGCCGGCCCCGCGCCCGCCGATCTCACCCTCGGTGCGCAAGTCGCTGGTGCCTTCAAGCTCGGTGCCACAGAGCCAGAACTGGCCGCGGTGCTCACGCGCGAGCCGATTAAAGAAACCGGGCCCGCACTCATCGCCGCTGTCCGCGCGTTGCGCGAAAACCATGCGGGCCCCGTCGAGACGTTCGCCCGACTCGCCCGCGAATCCGCTGATGCCGCGTTGCGTGATGAAGCTTTGGCTGCGCTCGGGGCGCTGCCCAGTCCGCTGGCGGTCACGCAGTTGATGGGATTGTTGTCTGGGCTCAACGTCGCGCAGCGCCGGGCGGCGTTGGATCGGCTCGCGTTGCATCCGGCGGGCGCAACGGCCGTCGTCGCCGGCTTGCGGGCGGGCACGGTGGCGAAGGCGGACGTTAGCGTCGGCGCCGTGGAAAAAATGCGACGGAAAATTCCGGATGACGCCGTGCTCGCGGCGCTGTGGCAAGAGCTCGGCGGCGATGCGCAGCGCGTGCTGCGGTTGCCCGGCGGCCCCGGCGATTCTCCCGAAGCGCAGCTCACGTTGGCGGGGCCGTTCACGGTCGAGTGTTGGGCAAAACTGGACGCAGGGATCGAACATCGCGACGGTTTGCTCGGGCTGCCCGGGGTGATGGATTTTAATTTCTTCGACGGACGTTTCCGCGTTTGGCTCGGAGAAGCCAACGACGTCGTGCAGGCCAAGAAGAAAGCCGTGCCCGAGGTGTGGACGCACTACGCAGTCACGCGTGATACTGCCGGTTTTTTCCGCCTCTACATCAATGGCGAACTCGAAGCCACGAGCGCGGGCCCGAGCCAGTCCGTTTTTGCAGGCGCTAATGTCGGCCGCAGCCGGTTGAATCCCGCGAGTGGTACGACGGCCGGTTGGCTGGCGGAATATCGCGTGTGGAAACTCGCGCGCACGCCGCAGGAAGTGCGCGATCATTTCGACCGCAGCTTGGCCGACGTCGCCGGAGTGGATCGGCCCGCGGGCTTGGTCGAGATGTGGGCGGGCGCAAACTGGGGCCTTTTAAAAGGCGCGGCGCGGGCCGAGGTGACCGACGATGCGCCGGTGTTGCTCACGGCGAAAGCTGCCGCGGCGCAGGCGGAGAAGTTTGATCGCTTCCGTGCGCTCGCGCAGCGCGCGGGTAATGTCGAGCAAGGCAAACAGACCTTCACCGCTCTCTGTCTCGCGTGTCACCAGCAAGGCGGCAAAGGCGGCCAGATCGCGCCGCCACTCGATGGCATCGGCAACACCGGTGTCGAGGCCCTGCTGCGCAACATCCTTACGCCGAGTGCGGCGATGGAGAGTGCGTACCGGACCTACCGCGTGGTGTTGAAAGACGGCGCCGTGCAGGATGGATTTTTGGCGAGCGAGACGCCGGAAGCTGTGGTGTTGCGCACGCCGGGCGCCGAAGACCGCCGCATCGCCCGCAGCGAGATCCGCGCGACGAGTTATTTGAACCGCTCGTTGATGCCCGAAGGCTTGCTGGAAGCCATGCCCCCCGAGCAAGTGAGCGATCTTTTTAGCTACCTCCAAACCCTGCGCTAAACCCGCGCGCCGCGTCCCAGGGTAGGGCCGGTAGTTTAGGGTGGAGTGGGCCCGCTGGGCCCGCCGTGCTTTATCATGATTTAAGATTCGGCCGCGGAGTTTTTACGGGAGCAATTTTTGGCGGCTGAGGAAGGCGGTGATGCGTTTGGGGGCTTCGTCTTTCCACTCGGTTAGGCTGAAGCCGTGGCCGCCGCCGGGCATGGGGACAAATTCGCACACGTTGCCGGTCGTGCGGAGTTTTTCTTCAAGCACGACGGCATATTTAAATGGCACGATGGTGTCGGCGTCGCCGTGGAAGAGCAGCGTGGGCGGCATTTTCGCGTCGAGGTGTTGCTGCGGGGAATAGGCGTCGGGGTTGGGCCCGAAGCGTTCGGCGCGTTGGCCGGTGGCGACGGAGCTGTCGCAGGCGGGGCTCATCAAAATGAGCGCGGCGGGTTTTTGGAGCGGGGCTTCGGCGGGATCGATGCCGGGGGGCGTGGCGGTGATCGCGGTCCACAGCGCGAGGTGGCCGCCGGCGGAGGAGCCGCTGACAACGAGTTTCGCGGGATCGAGTCCGAGTTCCGCGGCGTGCGCTTGCAACCAGCGGACGGCGGCGCGGGCGTCGGCGACGCAGGCGGTGGCATCGGTGGGGAAACGTTCTTTCACGCGGTAGTCGGCGGCGATGCCGATGAGGCCGAGTTGGGCGGCGTTTTTGGCCCAGCCGACGGCTTGGGTGGGGACGCCGTGGGTGAAGCCGCCGCCAAAGAAATGGATGAGTGCGGGACGTTTGTCTTGTGCTGTCCAACCGGCGGGTTTGAAGACGAAGAGCCGCATAGGCGCGAGGGCGCCGGTGCGGTAGAAATGAGTTTCGGCGCCGGGCAAGCTGGTGGGCGTGGCGGGTGGTTGGGCGGTGAGCGGGGCGCTTGCGTCGGGGAGTTTTTCTTGGGCGCAGAGTGTGGCGGCGGTGACAGCGAGGGCGGCGAGGAGATTTTTAACGCAGGCGGTGCGCATGGTGGAAAGGCTGAGTTTAACTGGAGCGATCGTAGACCTCAGGCGTGACGAGGGCTTCGAGCGGTAGGCCTTGGGTGAAGGCGCGGAGGTTGCGCAGGGCGTGGGCGGTGGCGTCGGGGTAACGGTCGCTGGTGGGGCCGGCTAAGTGGGGCGTGAGAAAGACGTTGGGCAGGCCGCGTAGCGCGTGATCGGTCGCGAGAGGTTCGTGCGCGAAGACATCCAAGCCGCAGAGGAGTTGGCCCTCGCGGGCGACGCGGATGAGGGCGGATTCGTCGACCACGCCACCGCGGCCGACGTTAATGAAGGCGGCGCCGGGCGGAAGTAGGCGGAGGAGTTTTTCGGTGACGATGCCGGCAGTGGCGGGGATGAGCGGGGCGAGTTCGATGAGGACGTCGCTGTGGCTGAAAAGGGCTTCGAGCGAAGGGGCGCGGCGGAGGTTGAATTCGCGTTCGTGGGTGGAGTCGACGTCGGGCGCGAAGACGGAGATAGCGCAATTAAACGGGCGAATGAGCCGGATAAATTCGCGGGCGACGGGGCCGAACCCGTGGATGCCAACGCGGCGTTCGAAGAGCGAAGCGGCATCAGTGAGGCCGTTTTTCCAGGCGCCTTGTTGGTGCATGGCTAGCGTCCAATGCGTCGAGCGCCTCAAGCAGGCGAGCGTGTGCAAGAGCGCGCACTCAGCGACGACGCGGCTGATCGCGCCGCCCCAGTTAGTGACGAGCAGGCCGCGCTCGAGGTGGGCGCGGGTGACGAGGGTTTTAACCGAGCCGCTCAAGTAGCAGACGTAGCGCAGTCGCGGCGGCAGCGCGGAGGGCAGAAGTGGCGTTTTCCAACACGTCAGGAGGATGGCGGGATCGGCAGCGGCGAGTTTTTCCGCGAAGGCGGCGGGGCTTAAATCGGTGGGGTCGAGTAGGCGTAAGTCGGTAAACAGCGCGCGCAAGTCGGCGAGCAATGGCTCAGGAAAAAAGTGTTCGGCTTCGAACGGCGTGAGGACGGCGAGGAGAGACGTGGACATGGAAAACAGGGAAAAGACTTCAGGCTTTGGGCGGGAGACACTCAAGGAGTTCGAGCGTGGGTGAAGGTTGGAGTTGCCAAGGACCGAGAGCAGCGGGGATGAAAAATTTATCGAAAGGCCGCAGCGGGAGCGTCGTGGTGCCGGCGGTCAAGGTGCCCGAACCGGCGGTGACGATACCGATGAAGCCCTCGGTATCGTGGCGCTGGATCGGGCTGCGGACGTGGCTTTTGCGGATGCGGAAACACGGGGTTCGCTCTGGGCCGATGAGCGTGTCTTGAAAGGAGTCAGGACCGAGGGCGCGGACGCGGCGCGGCGGGCAAAGCGCCTCGGCGAAAATGCGTTGGGCGGGCCAAGGGCTGAGATCGAAAATATCCAGGCAAAACTCCAAGCCGCGATTCATGAAGCGCGCGCTTTCGGGCAGCGTGTAGCCACCGCGTTCGAATTCGAAGCGCACAACGAGATCGCTGGGCTCCATAATTTCAGCGAGGAGCAGGCCGGCACCGAGCGCGTGCGGGACGCCGCCGGGAACGATGAAGGTGTCGCCGACGTTGACGGGAATTTTATCAAAGCATGCTTCGAGCGCGGCGAGGTCTTGCGTTTCGATCATGCGGCGCAGCGCGGCGCGAGTCGGTGGACGTTGGAAACCGAGATAGAGATAAGGCGGGTGGGGGAGATCGTCGCGAATCGCGAGGATGTGGTACGCCTCGGTCTTGCCGGAAGGCGCGTCGAGGTAGCGTTGCGCGAAGGCGGCAGTGGGATGAACTTGGAAATGTAAGCGGATCGAAGGATCGAGTAATTTGACGAGCACCTGCGGCGTGGGGCCAAAGCGGGCGACGTGGGCGGCGCCGAAATAGTTTTCCGGCGCGGCGGCGAGGACATCGGCAAAGTTGCGGGGGGTCGGGTCCGAGCCGATGCAGACCGGCGAAACACCCTCCGCGAAAGTGGCGGCGGCTTGGCGGGTGGAGTCGGGCGGGTTCACGGCGCGCGTGGTGGAGGCGATCCAGTCCTCGGGGAAATGCGCATCCAGGGGTGCGGGAGCGCCGGCCAGACGGTCTAATTCGCGGCCGCCGATGTAGGTGCGCCAGATGCGATTGGGCGGGAGCCGGAGAAGCTGGGCGGTTGGAGCCATCGACGGGAAAAATAGGTGAAGAAGAATTGAGTTTAGCGGGCCAAGCGGGCGGGGGTGTGGGTGTGGATTGCGAGGTTCTGATCGTGGCAACTCCACGGCGCAGTGTCGCTCATCGCGTAATGGAACGCGAATGACAGATTTACGAGTCGTCGGCCCTCGACCGTTATTGCTTGGCCCGAGGGTACGAAAACTACGCCCACGGCGGCCATGAGCAGCAAGGCGAGCCCGTGGAATGCGTTTGGCACAGGAAAACTCGGGGAAGACGGCGACACGTGCGGGCGGGAGCTTGTGATTTTAAGCGCCGTCTTTGGGCGCGCTGCGGCTCGAGCGCAGCAAAATCGCCCCGATGAGCAGCACGATCCCGCCGCAGCCGATGAAGGCGAGGCGGCCACTGAGCGGGTTAGGAATCAGCGCGAGCAGGAGCACGAAGCCGCCGTAGGCCAGACACAGCCAGCCGACGGCGGAGGATTGGCGGGCGTCGTTGCCGGCGCCTTCCTCTTGGGTAAAGTCAACGGGCCGGTTGAAGCGGGTGAAGAATTCGGCGACGTTGGCTTGATGCTCCGGCGTGGTGCGGCGCCAGAAAAACGTACTGCCTAAAAACCAAGCGGAGCCGATCGTGATGTTGCCGAAAAGTTCGATGGATTGGCGCCAGTATTCCTTGGTGTGGTCATCGAGTGGCGCGGTGTAGCCGAAGACGGATGCGGCCCACTCTGGGGTGAGAAAGCGACTGATTACGAGCGAACAAAGAAATCCTACGAGCACCGTGCTCCACGCAGACCAAGGCGGCGTCTGCCGCACGATCAAGCCGAGCACAAGCGGCACTAAAATCGGCGTGCCGATGAGAATGCCCAGACGTTGGGTCATGAGGAACAGGCTGACGCCCTTTAACTCGCTGAGTTCCAGGCCGACCAAAATCACGGCAAGCCCGAGCACGGCGGTCGTGCATTTGCCGGCGCGCAGCAGGTGGGCGTCGGAGGCCTGCGGGCGAAGGATGGGTTGGTAAAAATTCTTGATGAAGTAACCGGCGTTCTTGTTCAGGCCGGAGTCCATCGATGACATCGTGGCGGCGAAGATGCCGCTCACGAGCAGGCCCATCATGCCGACCGGCATCACGTCGCGCGCAATGGCGATGAAGGCGGCTTCTTCGGGATTTTTGAGGGTGGGAAATAGTATGGCCAAATCGGGATGGACGATGCGCGCCACCATCGGTGGTAGGAACCAGATCACGATGCCCAACACAAATAACCCCGCGCCCAGTAATGCCGCCCAACGCGCTTGGCGGCCGTCTTTGACGCAGAGGTAGCGGTTGGCGTCGTTAAGGTTATTGGTGGAGAAAACCTGTTTGAGAATCATCGCAAGGCACCATAGCCCGAGGAATTCTTTGGAGAAAATTTGGCCGAGATCGAGGTGGCTGACGGGCGCTTGTGCGATGAAGCCGCTGATGCCGCCGACCTTGAGCAACGACAGCACGGTGACCGCGAGACACACCGGCATAAGGATGAGCACTTGGATGAAATCACTCGCGAGGACGGCCCAACTCCCGCCGATCAACGCGATCACGAGGACGACGAGACCAGTCGCTACGATGGTGAGCCTAAGATCGAGGCCGAACACTGCGGCGAAAAAGACGCCGAGAGCGTTGAGCCAGATGCCGGCTTGCAGCAGGCCGAAGGGTAACTGGAGCCACGTGAACACCTGTTCGCTTACGGCGCCGAAGCGTGTGCGAATAGCTTGAATACTGGTGACCACACGCAGTTGCCGGAAGCGCGGACCGAAGTGCAAGGCGTTGATGAGGAAACCGAGTACGTTGCCGACGTAAATCATGATGATGGGCCAGCCGTGGCTGTACGCTTGGCTTGCCGCGCCGGTAAACGTCCAGGCGCTGAAGGCGACCATGAACGCGGAGCCGCCGACCATCCACCACAGGGCTTTGCCGCCACCGCGAAAATATTCCGAGACGTTGGTGACGAAGCGCCGGAAGACCCAGCTGATCGTCAGCATGAAAACAAAATAGAAAACCAATACTGCGTAGTCGTAAGGCGTCATAGGACCTTCCGGGGGCGGGGCATGGGAGACGTTTTAACACCTGCTCCGCGGCCGCAACCCTGGATTCTATGGCTGGGGCTTGGGACAGTTAACGAGCGCCGAGGCGCGGGTCTCACGGATACAGCCAGTAGCGCTTACTCTTTTCTTGATACAGGCGGGCTTGTTCGCGCCATTGTTTAAACCAGAAATCGAGTTCGATGCGGGCGCCGTCGCGTTGGAGGGCACGCATGAAGGCTTCGCTACCCATGTGGCGGATGAAACCGTTTTGCTCACCGGGTTTGGCGGCCGTAAACGGGTTTTTCGGCTCCAGTTTACAGGCGAGGCGCATGAGTTGGAAGCCGAGCTCGGTGGGGCGCCAGGCGTCGTAGTCGGTGATCTCGGCGTAGAGGCCGACGGCGGGTTGGCCGGTTTTGGCGTTGGGCACGCTAATGACGCGAAACTGGACGCCGGCGAGGTTGAGCGCGCGTAGTTCTTTTTCTAGAACATCGCGGGTCGCGATCTTGTGGGAGACCCCGCGGAAAATATGTTGGGTGCCGACGCCACTGCGGAAACCACCCAGGTAGGTGCCGAGGCCGGTCATCGGGTAGCCTTGCACGGCGGCGAAATCCTGAATGCCAGCGGAAGTGGGAACCCAATTCAGGCCAGTCTCGCTCCAGCGCATCGCCCGGTTCCAGCCGCGCATAGGAATGATCGTGAGTTTGCCGGCGGCGCGTTGGGCTTCGGTAACATCGATGCCCTCAGGGGCGCGGGCGTCGCGGACGAGGCGAGCCAGTTCGCCCATGGTGAGGCCGTGGACGTAGGGGACGCGGAAGGCGCCGACGTAGCTCATCCAAGCGGCGTCGAGGGGCGGGCCGTCGACTTTGAGGCCGCCGAGGGGGTTGGGGCGGTCGAGGATGATCACTTCCTTGCCGTTTTCGAAGCAGGCTTCGATGGCGAGTTTCATCGCGCTGGTAAACGTGTAGCTGCGCGTGCCGATGTCCTGTAGGTCGACGACTAGGGCGTCGATGCCTTTGAGTTGGGCGGGCGAGGCTTTGAAGCTTTTGCCTTTGTAGGCGACACCGCTGTAAAGCGAGTAAACCATTAGGCCGGTGCGTGGATCGATCTGGTCGGGATATTTTTTCTCGGCGGGGAGATTGCCGTAGACGCCGTGTTCGCCGGCGTAAAGGGCGACGAGATTGACCCCGGGGGCGCGGCGAAGAACTTCGACGGTGCTGACGCCCTGGCGGTTGACGCCGGCGGGGTGGGTGAGTAGACCGAGACGTTTACCTTTAACGGCGGCAAAACCGTTGGCTGCGAGCACGTCGATCCCGAGCAGGACGCGGCCGGTGGTTTCGGCGCTAGCTGCGGGGGGGGAGGCTTTGGCGCTTGGGGCGAGGGCGGTGGCAGGCGCGGGTTTTTTGGCGGCGGGCTTGGTTGTACTGCAACCGACGAGGCCGAAGGTAACAGCCAGCAACGTGAGGAGTATTTTCAGCGATAAAGCGCGCGCGGTCTCGGCCATAATGGTGATCTTTATCGTGGGGTTTGAGTCGAGTCCGTCGAGCCGGAAGGTGTGGCGTGGTCGGCCGGAAAGGCGTGGGCGATGGCGGCGGCGAGCCGATTCGGGGTTTCGCGTAACGCGGTAGGCAGAGAAAGATGAGGCGGGGTGATGGCGTGAAGGTTGAGGCCTGCGAGGGGTGCGGCAGTGACGGCGCCGGCGAAGATGTGCGTGAGTTTACCTAAAGTGCGGGCGCGGGCGGCGAGGGCGCCGGGGCCTTTGCCGCTGAGTGAGCTGGCATCGAAGCGGCCTTCACCGGTGATGACTAAATCGGCGGCGGCCAGTCGGGCCTCGAGGTCGAGCCAAGCGGAGACGAGAGCGTAACCGGGAATAAGTTGGGCGCGCGCGGCGGTCATGAGCCCGAAGGCGATCCCACCGGCGGCACCGCCGCCGGGGGTTTCCATGAGGGAGTCGGGTTGGTCGCAGTGGTGGCAGAGCAGTTGAGCGAGGCGGGCCGATTGGTGGTCGAGGCGGGCGAAATCGGCGGGACGCAGGCCTTTTTGCGGAGCGTAAATGGCTGCGGCGCCATGGGGGCCGAGCAGGGGATTAGCGACGTCGCAGGCGATGCGGAGGGCGGGAAAAGAAGCAGAGAGGACGCCGCGGAGTTTTGCGATTTCAGTCCAACCCGCGGGAATTGGGGGTGCGACCACGGTGCCTGCGCTGGTGAGTGCGTCGAGGCCGAGGGCGGACAAGGCGCCATAGCCGAGATCGTGGGTGGCGCTACCGCCGACCCCGAGCAAGATCGTCGTGACGCCGCGAGCGGCGGCGTGGCGGATGAGTTCACCCGTGCCGAAGGAGGTGGCTTGCCAAGGATCGCGTTGGTCGTGGGGCACGAGCGCGAGGCCGGAGGCGGCGGCCATTTCGATCACCGCAACAGTACTGGCGTTTGTGGCGTCGAGGCCGAGAAGTTCGCGGGCGGCGGTAGGTATTTTTTCCGGTGCCACGAAGCCGATGGGCGCGACTACAGGGGTGCCGCGCGGGCCGGTGACCGTGAAGGTTTCCAATGTGCCGTGCGCTGCTTCGGTGAGAATGGCGCAAAAGCCCTCGCCACCGTCGGCGAGTGGGCAGAGGTCGAGCTGCCAGTCGGGATGCAGGCTGCGCAAGGTGTCCGCGGTGATCGCACAGGCTTGGGGTGCAGCAAGGGCATCTTTGAATTTATCGAAGGCGAGCAGGGCGCGCATGCGTGGGCAGAGTGGGGGTGGATAGGGGCGGGGCGAAAGCTCTTTTCAGTGAAGCTCTCGGTAAGTTTGTGCAATGGTGTGTATGAAACAGCGTATGTGTGTGTTTAGTCTTTGGTCATTTTTGACCCTGAAAGCGTCACGCACAGCATCATCTTTCGCGACAGCCGTCGACCCACTGTGTAAGGTTACACTCGCCAAGAGGCCAGTCTCTCCCAAAGCACGCCTCTGTTTAAGCGGAAGGTCACCTTCAACGTCCGTAAATCCAATTTCACCAACTTCGAATACCAAGAAGGCTTCCAAACCCGCGGCGCTCCACGCAGGTATTCGTTCTCCATTAGCACCAAATTTTGATGTGCGCGCAGATTTTTGGGGCAATGGCCGAATCGGCCATTGCCTCAGCTTGGCCCTTTTTGGAATAAATTATACCCATGTCACTTCTGCCCCTGTTTGACGTTTCCTTGATTACGCGCGCCACCCGGCCCGCGCTTGAATGTGAAAGTGCCACGGGCCTGATCACGCCGTACACGTTTGGCGACTTGGAAACCCGCAGTAATCGCCTCGCCCAACTGCTGCGGGCGCGCGGCTTAAAGACCGGCGACCGCCTCGCGTTTTTTCTCCAAAACCGCATCGAGGTCATCGATCTCTGGCTCGCGGGCGCGAAGCTCGGCCTGATCATCGTGCCGATCAACGTTCTCTACCGGGAACGCGAACTCACTCACATCGTGCACGACGCCGCGCCCACCGCCGTCGTGACTTCGGCGGATCTCGCCGCGTTAATTCCGCGCGAAGTTACCGTCTGGGACGTCGCCGCGCTCACCACCGAAGCCGCTGCGCAACCCGCGACGCGACTCGCCGTGCCTACCGATGCCGACACGCCGCTGTCGCTCATCTACACTTCGGGTACGACCGGCGCCTCCAAAGGTGCGGTCCTTACGCAGGGCAATTTCGCGACCAACGCCCTTACGCTCGTCACCGCTTGGGATATCACCAGCGCCGATCGTTATTTGGCGACGTTGCCGCTGTTTCACGTGCACGGCTTGGCCAACGGCCTGCATTGCTGGCTCTTCAGCGGTTGCCACCTGCGTTTGCTCGAGCGCTTCGAACACGCCAAGGCCGCGCAGTGGTTTGAAGATTACAAACCCACGCTCTTCTTCGGTGTGCCCGCGATGTTCATCCGCTTACTCGAACTCCCCGCCGACGTCGCGCGCAAGATCGGCGCGCGGTTGCGCCTCGCCGTTTCGGGTTCCGCACCGTTGCCGGCGGAGGTGCACGAAAAATTCCGCCAACTCTATGGCTCCGTCATTCTCGAGCGTTACGGCATGACCGAGACGTTGATGAACGTCGGCAACCCTTACGCCGGCGAACGCCGCCCGGGCACTGTCGGTTTGCCTCTCGCGCACGTCGCGGTGAAAGTCTGCGACGAAGCTAACACGCCCGTGCCTGACGGCACGACGGGCGAGGTCTGGGTCAAAGGTCCGAACGTCTGCTCCGGATATTGGCGGCGGCCAGAGGCGACAGCGGCGGCTTGGGTGGACGGTTGGTTCCGCACCGGCGACATCGGCGTGCGCGCGGCCGACGGTTACATCACGTTGCAAGGTCGGCGCAGTGATCTGATTATTTCCGGCGGTTTTAATATTTATCCGCGCGAGATCGAGGAACTGATTTTGGAGCAACCCGGTGTGCGCGAGGCGACGGTGGTCGGCTTGCCCGATCCCGTACGCGGCGAAGTGCCCGTGGCTTATCTTGTCGTGGATGCGTCGAAATTTGACGAAGCTGCAACCGTGGCGCGCCTGCGCTCGCAACTCGCGTCGTTCAAACAACCGCGTTCTTATGTGCGGGTGGCGGCGATCCCGCGCACCGCTTTGGGCAAGGTGCAAAAACACCTGCTAAAATCTCTTACCTCTACCTCATGAACCCAGCTACCCTATCACTCATCGCGTTGCTCGCGGTTATCATATTAAGTCTGACCTCGCGCATTAATGTCGGCATTCTCGCGGTGGCCCTGGCTTTTCCGGTCGGCGTGTATGCGGCGGGTTTTAAAGCGGAGGCGTTGTTGGGTCTGTTTCCCTCGGCTTTATTTCTCACGCTGGCTGGGGTGACGTTGTTGTTTGGGAT
>CAMDRP010000065.1 GCA_945906965.1 Opitutus sp. GAS368
GTTGGTCGATGCGGCCGTTGAGGGTAATCGTCCAGCCGCGGTGAAAAATGCGGCCCTCAATGGTGATTTCAAATTCGGCGGATGAGCCGTGTTCGGCCGTGGCTTGGGTGCGGAGTTGTTGGTGCCAGTAGGTGCCGAGTTGAGCGCGCCACAGACCTTGCGGGCCGCTGGCATGGTCGCGCGGGCCGAGCGTAAAATCGGAAAACTCGCCGACACTCAAGCGAGCGGTGCGGGCGTCGAGGGAGTATTCCATAATGCGGGAGACCGAAGCGGCGCGGGTTTAATCGAGCAGGATTTCCGTGTGGTTACGTAGATAATTTTCTAAGTGGCGCGTGAGACGGGTACAGGCTTCAAGGGGCGTAGTTTGGGTGGCGAGGGGTTGGTTTAGCAGGTCGATCGCGAGCGGACGGTCGGTAGCCGAGAGCGTGGGAAACCAATGTTGTTTGATGGGATAACCCTCATCGCGAGCGAAACAGTAGATGCTTTTGAAATAAACAATCTCCGCGCGGGCCTCGGAGCTGAAGGCGGCCAGCGCGGTGCGGAGGAGAGTCGCGACGACGGTGCGGCTGTCTTCGTGCACGGGATTGCGCGCGATCAAGCTTGTGAGCGTGCTGGCGAGACTAAGCGCGGTATAACTGCGCCCGATCCCGGCGGGACGGGCGAGGAGACGAACTTCCTTGATGAACCACATTGAGCCCTGGTTAGAAGATTCGAGCGAGAGCGCGACCTCGTCGAAGAGATCGAGTGCGAGGTGGTTCGACGCGTTTTTTTTCGGTAGACGCTGCAACGCGAGCAAATTCCCGTGTTCGCCGGAAAACAGCGTAAACGTCTGAAACGCATCGGCGGGTGGACGCTTCGATAGGACGAAGGCGTCGGTTTGGAGAAGACGGCCGGACATGGGCGTGGGCCCGCGCGAGGGGAGGGGCCGCGGCGTGGGTGGATTTAGCGCGAAAGATCCACCGCTTTGACCTGCGGCCAAGGGGGTACGACGGCGCCACCTGAGATCACCATTTTCATGCCTTCGCCAACGCTCATCTCTAGCTCGGTCACTTCACGGCGCGGCAGCAGCAGGAGAAACCCGCTGGTGGGATTCGGCGAGGTGGGTACAAAAACGGTCCATACTTCTTCGGCGGTTTTAGCTTGGGCTTCACCCTGGGTTTTACTGGTGAGAAAGCCGATCGCCCACACGCCGGGACGGGGGAATTGCACAAGGACGACTTGGTTGAAGAGGTTGCGGTTTTGCGTGCCGAAGGTATCGACGATTTGTTTGACGGTATTGTAGACGGCGCTGACGCCCGGGATACTGAGCATGAAGCGCTCGCCGATGGAGACGAAGTATTTGCCGAAAACGTAGCGCGAGACGTAGCCGAGGCCGGTGACGAGGATGATCACCAGAAGGGTGGCAAGGATGTCCCAGAGAATCGTGAGGCTGGGGCGGTCGCGAAAGGTTTCCGGTACGAAGAAAAAGAATAGCGGCCGAAAGGTGCCGCCGACGAAATTAATGATGTTGGTGAAGGCCCAGATCGTGACGATCAACGGCGCGAGCAGCAGCGCGCCCGAGATGAAGGCGTTGCGCAATGTGACGAAGCGGGACTGGGTGGCGAGGTGGGGAGAGCTATTCGTTGCGTTCATGGCGGTGAAGGAATTTAGCGACGCAGAGCGAAGCCGGGTGAGATTTTATGGTGAGCTAAGATTTTCAAGGCGCGGGCTTCGGCGCGACGCATAATGCGTTTTTTCGCGGGTTGGAGGTCGTCGTAGCCAGCGAGGTGGAGCCAGCCGTGCACGATGTAGAGGAGGAGTTCGGCGGCGAAGTCGTGGCCATTTTGTTTGGCATAGCCTTGGGCGGTGTCCACCGAAACGCAGATTTCTCCGGCTACGCCGTGGATAGGATCGCCTTCGAAGGTGATGACATCGGTCGTCGTTGGATCGGCGAGGAAGTTGGCGTGGAGTTGGGCGAGCGCGTGATCGTCGAGAAAGACCAGGGAGAGTTCGCCGGCAGGAACGCCGCCGAGAAATTCCACGGCGTGCAGGTCGAGGGTGGCGATGACGCGTTTGAGTTGGGCACGGGCAAAGCTTAGACGTGGATAACGGTTGGAAATCGCCGTTTCGCGGCTGAAAGGGGCGGGCGGCATCGGTCAGACTTTGGCGATGGCGGGCGCGGCGGATTCGGTCCCAGCGGCTGGATAGGCGACGCGGGCGTGGAGCATGTTGAGCAGCGTAAATTGAAAACTATTTTTGATGCGGGCGATGTCTTCGAAGGTGAGCGGGGCTTCGTCGAGTTGTTTGTCGGCGATGCGATCAAGGACGATTTTGTCGATGAGGGCGGTGAGTTGCGCGGCGTCGGCGGCGCGGAGGGAACGCGAGGCCGCTTCGACGCCATCGGCGAGGGCGATGACGGCACTTTCTTTGAATTGGGGCCGCGGGCCGTCGTAGCGGAAAGGGGCGTCGGAGATCGACGGAGCTTCGGTTTGAAGCGTGATTTGAGGTGCGGGCGAGAGCGGCAACGGTGAGCGGAAGTGGCTGCGCGCTTGTTCGTAGAAATAGCGGACGAGGGTGGTGCCGTGATGTTGGCGGATGACGTCGATCACGGCGCGGGGTAGGCCGTGGCGGACGGCGAGTTCGACGCCATCGGTGACGTGACGCTTGATAATTTGGGCCGATTCAACCGGGTCGTGTTCGTCGTGGGGGTTGTGGCGGTTGCGTTGATTTTCGGTGAAGTACGAGGGGTGCGCGGTCTTGCCGATATCGTGGAAGAGGGCACAGACGCGGGCCAGCAGGGGGTTAGCGCCGATGGCGTTAGAGGCGTTTTCGGCAAGTTGAGCGACGACTAGAGAGTGGTGGTAGGTGCCGGGCGCTTCGAGCTGCATGCGGCGCAGCAAGGGGTGGTTATAATCGGTGAGTTCGAGCAGCGTGATGTCGGTGGTGCGCTTAAACAGGGACTCGAGCACGGGAAGGAGGCCGACGACCGCGACGCCGGTGAATAGACCGGTTACAACCCCGGCGGACATCTGACGGGCGAGGGTGTCGAGAGGGGTTTGGTCAGCGAATGCGATCAATGCCGCGAAGACGGCGACGGTGAGTCCTCCGGCGGTGGCTGAACGCACGACGCGGCCGCGTCGGCGCGCATCTCGGCAAAAGAAAATGGCGACGAGTGAAGCGAGGAAAGTGAGGACGAGTAGATCGAGGCGGTTGCCGTAGATCACGCCGGTGAAAATGGAGATAAGCAGCGCCATGAAGATGGCGGAGCCAGCATCGATGAGGATGGCGACGATGAGCGGGGCGAAGGCGGTGGGGGCGACGTACGGGAGCGTCGAGGCCCAGGAGCCGTCGCGTACAAAAAATTCGGCACCGCCGAGGGTGTAGACGAGGCGGACGAGGCCGAGGTTGAGGATGACGACGAGGGCGAGGAGGCCGAGGCGGACGTTACTGCGGAGTGTTTCGGTGTCCTCGATGCGGATGTAAATGATGGAGGCGAGGACCATCGCGAGCACCAGGAGCACACGGCCAAAGAGGGCTAGGCCTTCGTTGAGCTCGGTATCGGCGTGTTCGACGAGGTAGCGGCGATGGGCGTCGAACATCTCGTATTGGCTGGGGGAAACGCGTTCGCCCGCTTCGATGATTGTCTGGCCGCGAGCGACGCTCACGGTGACGGGTTGCACGGCGCGAACGGCTTCGGTTTCGCGCTGCTGGGTAGCGGCGCGGTCGAAGACGACATTGGCGGTGACGCCGTTGCGGAAAAAGCGAAAGAGGGCCTGGGCCGAGGGGCGAGGCACGCCGTCGGTCGCGAGGCTCACACGTAAAATGGTGAGCGCTTCTTCGAGCGAGTGGACGGGCCGCGGGGCGGGGGCGCTACCGGGCATGGATATTTGAAAAACGGTGACGCCGCCCAACGCGTTGGTGCCGAGTGCGGCGTCATGGACGCCCTCGGCGTAGAGTTCGCGCAGAACATTGAGACCGGTCTCGAAAATCGCGGCGCGGGTTTTGACGTCGCCGGCGGCGAGGAGGGCGGCGACATCTTCAGCGGTGGTGGTGTAGGCGCCGCGAGTGTTGAAATCAGTAGAGATTTGGGCGAGTTCGGCGCGGGGGCGGGTCAGCGGCGTGGGGCCGGCGGGGTGCGTGAGTTCATACGTTGCAAGCCGCACAAGGAGGTCGCGCGCCGCCGCGTCAAAGGTGCCTAGGGCTTGGAAATCGAGTCGGTAAATGGGCGGTACGCGGTCGAGAAATTGCTCACGGGCGGTGCGGGTTTTTTCCTCGCTGACGTAGGTGAAGGGCGCGGCGGCGATGACGCGGACGGTGGCCGTCTGACCGGGTTGAACCGGGAGGCGGAGCGAAGTCATGCCGGCGGAACTGATGAGTACGATGGCCGCGACGGTGACGATGAAGATCAGGGCTGCGACCAAGCGGCTGCGTTCCATGAACTCCAGTGCGGGCGAATACGCGGAGGACGTCGTCGGTCGGCGGGCGCTGAGGCCGCCGACGAGGAGTTTCCACTGGTTTTTGACGGACATTGAGTTGGGGCGAGGGAGTTAACGCGGCGCGACGGCGCTGTCTTCACTACCGATGGGGTTGCGGTAGGATTCGTAGGCTTCGATGATTTTGAGCACGAGCGGATGGCGGACGACATCGCTGCCGCTGAACGTGTGAAAATCGATGCCGGGGATGTTTTGGAGAATACGGCGAACCTCGAGCAGGCCGCTTTGTTTGGAGCGCGGAAGATCGATCTGGGTGATGTCGCCGGTGACGACCATCCGCGATTCTTCGCCGAGGCGGGTGAGAAACATCATCATCTGCTCCGGCGTGGTGTTCTGCGCTTCGTCGAGGACGATAAAAGCGTTGGAGAGCGTGCGACCACGCATGTAGGCGAGCGGGGCGATTTCAATGACGCCTTTTTCGGTGAGGCGCGTGATGTCCGCCGCGTCGAGCATGTCGTGTAAGGCGTCGTACAATGGGCGCAAGTACGGGAGGATCTTTTCCTCGAGGTCGCCTGGTAGGAAACCGAGCGCTTCACCGGCTTCGACGGCGGGGCGGGTGAGAATGATCCGTTGGACTTCGTTTTTCAGCAGCGCCGAGACAGCCGCAGCCATTGCGAGGTAGGTTTTCCCTGTGCCGGCGGGACCGATGCCGAAGACGACGGGGTTTTTCAGGATCGATTGGAGGTAGAGTTTTTGGCCGAGCGTTTTGGGGACGATCGTCTTGCGGTTAGTGGCGATGACGAGCGGAGCGGCGTAAAGGGCTTTGAGATCGGCGCCTTCGCCGCGGGCGAAGGTTTCCAAAATGCGAATGAAATCCGGCGTGCGAATGGCGAGGCCTTGGCCGCGGGCGGCGTGGAGAAAGTTAAAGAAATCGACGGCGAGGGCGACCGATTCCGCGGCCGGGCGGGGGGCAGTTTTTCCTGCTACAGCCGCGGCGGGTTCGATTTTGAGCCAATCCTCGCGCGTGATCAGGCGTACGTCTAGCGAGCCCTCGGCGATGCTGAGGTTTTCATCGGCTCCGGCGTACAGGCTGCTGAGGTGGCGGGCGCTGGGAAAATGCAGGGTTTTGGACGTCACTTCAGGAATAAAATTAAGCGGTAATTGTCGGCACAGCTGCGGCGAAACGCTCCCAGATCGCATCGAGGGATTGCGGCAGAATGCGGGTCTGGCCGAGCACGGGCATGAAATTGTTGTCGCCCGACCAACGTGGCACCAGATGGCCGTGGAGATGGGCAATGCTGCCCCCGGCGGCCGATCCGAGGTTAAAACCGACGTTGACGCCGTCGGGCTTGAGGACGGCGTTGAGTAATTTTTGGCCGAAAACGATCTCTTCCATTAAATCGGCGCGCTCTTGCTGGGAGAGTTCCAGAAGGTCGCTGACTTCGCGAAAGGGAACGGCGAGCAAGTGGCCCGGATTATAGGGAAAACGGTTGAGTACCAAGTACGAAAGCGCGGAGCGGTGCACGATAAGCGCCGCACGATCGTCTCCCAGCTCGGGTAGCTCCGTAAACGGTCGTTTCAGGGCGGCAGGATAACGCGGCGCCTCGATGTATTCCATGCGCCAGTAAGGATGGAGCTGCTGTGGATTCAAAGGATGCCTAGTCCAGCGCGGCATAAACCCGATGTCAAAGCCGCGGGCCCCTATGTTTTGGAGTTGATATGACGAACGTCATCTTAAACGCTGCGGGATCGTTTAACATGCGTTATCCGCCTGAGCATAAACTCTTCACCCGTCGCCGCATCGTCGCGGCGGCGAGCGCCGCGTTTCGCGAGCGCGGCGTGGAAAACACCGGAGTCGACGAAGTGATGCGCCGGGCGGGGCTCACGCATGGTGGATTTTACGCTCATTTTAACGACAAGGCCCAACTCGTGGCCGAGGCCTGCGCGGATGCGTTTGACGCAGCGGTGGTGAATCTCGAGCGGATCGCGGCCCAACCGACTGCGGCCAAGCGGGCGCGGTTGTTGATCGATAGTTACCTGTCCGCGCGGCACCGCGATAATCGCGGCTCGGGGTGCTTGGTCGTCGCCGTGGGTGCGGACATGGCGCGCCTTGATGCGGCCGGTCGCTCGGGTTATGCGCGAGGCTTTGCGCGGCACATCGATCGCTTATGCGCGGCGCTGCAGTTAGCCCGTGATGCGGAACGCAACCGCGATCGCGTCACGCATCTCATGAGTTCGCTCGTGGGGGCGTTGCTGTTTGCGCGCGCGGCGGAGACGCCGGAGCGAAGTGAAGGATTATTGATTTCGGCGCGGCGGATGTTGCGCGCGGAATTTTGCCAACGTTGAACTTTTTTATATGAACACACCTCAAAACAAACGTCGTCGGGTCGTTATCACGGGTTTGGGCGCAGTGACGCCGGTCGGTAACTCCGTCGCGGCCACGTGGGACGCTCTGCAGGCTGGCCGCAGCGGTATTGGTAAAATCACGCGCTTTGACGCGACCGCCTGCACCGCGCAGATCGCCGGCGAAGTGAAGGACTACGATCCCACCAAGCCCATCGCGACGCCGGTGCATCCTCGCGGCGCAGCGGGCGAAGCCGTCACCGCGGCGCTCTCGCCGAAGGAAATGAAAAAGCTCGGGCGTTTCACGCACCTCGGACTCGGCGCGGGTCTTGAAGCTTATGTTGATTCTGGCCTCGACGCCGTGCGCGCGACGCTGAACCCCGAGCGCCTCGCGATCAACATGGGCGTTGGCCTCGGTGGCCTGCCCGAGATCGAAGCGATGCACGACACGTGGAAAACCGGAGGTTTTCGCAAAATCTCGCCGTTCTTCATTTTGCAGGTAGCGCCCAATATTCTCTCGGGCCAACTGGCGATTTTGCTCGATGCCCGCGGCCCCAACATGAGCAACACGGCGGCCTGCGCCACCAGCGGACACTCGCTCGGCGAATCGCTGCGCGTCATCCAGCGCGGCGAAGCCGATGTGATGGTCGCCGGCGGCTCGGAGGCGGCCATCAGTCCGCTATCGGTCGGAGCGTTTGCGCAGATGCGCGCGCTCTCCACGCGCAACGACGCGCCGGAAAAAGCTTCGCGTCCTTATGATGCCGACCGCGATGGCTTTGTGATCGGCGAAGGCGCCGTCGCGATGGTCCTCGAAGAATACGAACACGCGAAGGCGCGCGGCGCGCGCATCTACGCGGAGCTCAGCGGCTACTCCGCGTCCGGTGATGCGTATCATCTTTCCTCGCTCGCACCCGAAGCCGAAGGCTCGCGTCGCGCGATGGAGCAAGCGCTCCGCGATGCCGGTGTCTCTCCGACTCAGGTGGGCTACGTCTCGGCGCATGCCACCTCGACGCCGGGCGGCGACGGTGAAGAAGGCGCAGCGATCGCGGCCGTATTTGCCGAAAATAAAGCGACGCTTCACGTCAGCGGCGTGAAATCCATGACCGGCCATCTCCTCGGTGGCGCGGGTGCGTTGGGTGCGTTGGCCGCGGTGCTCGCCGTGCATCACGGCGTGATTCCGCCTACGATCAATTTGGAAAACGTCGATCCCGGTTGCGCGGCCTTGGGCTTGAATTTTACGCCCAATACCGCGGTCAAAAAACGCGTGGACTATGCGCTCGCCAACAGCTTCGGCTTCGGCGGAACGAATGCTTCGCTCGTGGTGGGCCGCGTGTGAACGCGCGTTTGCGAGAGAGGGCGGAGCGGGCGGGATTAACGCTCCCCGCTGCGGATACCCCGGAGGCTTGGGCGGAGCTGGCCGTGGATATTTTTTTGCGACCGCCCCCGCCCCCGCGTATACCGCTGCGCGAGCAAATTTATTTGGCGACGGCGAAGCGGGGGCGCGCGCCGACGCGTTGGGGTGAATTAGCGCAATGGACCTGGGGTGAGAGTGAAGCGCCGTTGGTGATCCTCGCTCATGGTTGGGCGGGGCGCGCGGCGCAGTTGGGCGCTTTGGCGGAACCGTTGGTCGCGGCAGGGTTTCGCGTGGTGGCGTTTGATGGTCCGGCGCACGGTGAGTCACCAGGGCATGAGGCGCATGTGCCGATGTTGGCGGAATGTATTTTGGATATCGCCACGCAACAAGGCGGACTCCGAGCGGTGATCGGACATTCGGCGGGCGCTGCGAGCGCGGCGTTGGCCACGTTGATGGGGTTGGAGCCCCGCGGACTGGTTTTGATCGCGCCGCCGTTGAGTCATCGTCGGCGCGTCGAGCGCGTGGCGGATCGTTTTGAGCTGGCGGAGGAAGTGCGCACGGCGTTTTTCGCGGCCGCGGAGCGGCGGGGTGGTTGGAAAGATGCCGATGTGGATATGCGGGTCGTGGCGCGGCGCGCGCCGTGTCCTGCGCTCGTGTTGCACGATCCTGACGACGATTACACGGACTATGCGGGCTCGGAGGAATTCACGGCGTTGTGGCGTGGGGCGCGGTTGGTACCGTGTCCGGGGCGCGGGCATATTCGGATTTTATCGACGCCGGAAGTCGTGGCGGAAGCGGTCCGGTTTGTCGTGGCCTTGTAACGCTTGCGGCTGGCCCCGCGAGGTGGTGATGATCGGCTTATGCAGGATCGATTGACTTGGTGGCTCATAGGGTGGACGCGCAATAACTACGACAAGCTCGGGCATTTCGCGCAGGACTTTGGGCCGACGATTTTGACGCCGAAAATTTTATCTCAGCGGACGGCGCGAAAACCCGGTCGTTTAAGGCCGGGATGAAGCGCCGCCCACTCAAATAAACCGGCGGCAGGTGCGGCGCAAACGCGTTAAGATTTTAATTTGGCGCGGAGGTAGGGCGCGGTGGGGCTGCGTTTGATTTTGAGCAGGCCGGCGAGTTCGCCTTGGAACAAAAGTTCGCCGCCGTCCGGGCCACCAACGGGACCGAGTTCGATGATGTAATCGGCTTCCGCGAGAAGATCGAGGTGGTGTTCGATGACGACGACGGTGTGGCCTTGATCGACGAGCGAATGGAGCACGCGGATGAGGCGTTCGCAGTCGCTAAGATGGAGGCCGATGGTCGGTTCCTCGAGGAGGTAAAGGTTGCGTGGGCGTTCGCCGCGAGAGCGTTCGCGGTAGCTGGCGAGACCGCTGGAAAGTTCGGTGACGAGTTTGAGACGCTGGGCTTCACCGCCGGAGAGCGTGGGCGAGGACTGGCCGAGCGTGAGGTAGCCAAGGCCGCAATCGATCATGAGTTGGCAGACCTGCGAGAGCTGCGAGTGGAAGTCGAAGAACGTCGCGGCTTCCTCGAAAGTGAGCTGAAGAACTTGGCCGATGGATTTACCCTTCCACGTGATGTCGGCGAGGTCAGGGCCGTAGCGGAGGCCGCGGCAGTCGTCGCACGGCAGGTAGGTGTTGGGCATGAACGCCATCTCAAGTTTGATGCGGCCAGCCCCTTCGCAGGCGGGACAGCGGCCACCGGTGGTATTAAAGGAAAAACGCGCTGCGGCGTAGCCGCGGATTTTAGCTTCGGGCAACGCGGCGAAAAATTGCCGGATCAGGTCGAAGATACCGAGATACGTCGCGGGCGTGGAACGCGGGGTTTTGCCAATCGGAGATTGGTCGACCTCGACGACCGAGCGGAAGATGTCGGCGCCAGTGAGGGTTTTGAATGGTGTGGGTGCGCTCTCGGCGCTGAAGCCCGTGGCGGCAGCAAAATCGCGGCCCGTGAGTTTGGCTTTTTTAGCCGCGATCGCGTGCGTGACGGCAGGGTGGAGGACGTCGCGGAAAAGTGTCGATTTACCGGCGCCACTTGGCCCGGCGACCATGATGAGACGGCCGAGCGGGAGGCGCAGGTCGAAGCCTTTTAGATTGCGGAATGTGACGTGAGTGAGATCGAGCCAGGCGTTTTTTGCGCGGGGCGCGGGGAGGGTGCGCCGCTGGCCTTGGAGCGGATGCGCAATGCCTTTGGCGAGGAAGATGCCGGTGAGGGACTCGGCGCTCGCGCGAATCTCGGCGGGCGTGCCTTCGGCGAGGAGTTGGCCGCCGTGAATACCGGCCGCAGGGCCGAGGTCGATGATACGATCGGCGCGCGCCATGAGTTCATCGTCATGCTCGACGACGAGGAGCGTGTTTCCTTTGTCGCGGAGCGTGAGCAGCGTCTCGATGAGGCGGTCGTTGTCGCGGGCGTGGAGGCCGATACTGGGTTCGTCTAGGACGTACAGGACGCCGGCCAGGTTAGTGCCGAGTTGCGCGGCAAGGCGGATGCGTTGGGCTTCGCCACCGGATAGCGTCTCCGTGGGACGTTCGAGAGCGAGGTAACCGAGGCCGACGTGGTCGAGAAATTTAAGGCGCTCGGCGATCTGGGGGACGATGTCTTGCGTGATGAGTTTGCCGCGGTCGTCGAGTTCGAGGGCGCGGAGGTGCGCGATGAGTTCGGCGGGCGTGGCGCGGAGCAATGCGGGGAGGGAAAGTGGACGCTGTTTGGTGGCGGCGCGGAAGTGGAGTTTGACGGAGCGGGCGGTACGGTTGAGCCGGTCGCCGTGACACTCGGGGCAAGGTTGGCCGTCGTCGGCGACGTCATCGGCGGCGTCGATTCCGAATTCGCGCAAGCGAGCAGTGGAGTCCTCTTTTTCATCGTCGTCTTTTGGCTCCAGCATCCACGGAAAAATCCGACCATGGCCGCGACAGGCAGGACACCAACCGCGGGGGGAATTGAAGGAAAAATGTTTGGGTTCGAGCTCGGGAAAACTTTCGCCAGTATCGATGTCGGTGCGCGTGGTGGAAAACCACGATAGGATTTCACCCTGCGGCGTGAGGAGGAAACACGCGCCTTTGCCGACGCTCAGGCCGAGCTCGAGAGCGACGCCGGGGCGGGAGTTGTTTTTTAAATCGGCGACCACGGCTTCGATGTCGTGCTCGCGGTAGCGGTCGAGTTTTTGAAAGGCATCGACACGGGTCAGGCGGCCATCGGCGCGTATGAGTTCGTAGCCTTGGTTGGCGATCCACGTGGCGATCGGCTGGTGGTGGCCCTTGCGGCCGCGGATGAGCGGGGCGCAGAGATAAAGGTGTTTGGCTTTGCGGGCGGCGGGCGTGGCGAGGACGCGATTGAGGAGGTTTTTCAGCGAGCCGGGGGAGAGGGGTGTGACCGGTTTGTCGGTGTCGGGGTGATGTTGGACGCCGAGGCGCGCGTAAAGCAGGCGGAGGTATTGAGCGACCTCGGTGATCGTCGCGACGGTGGATTTGCGGGAGCCGCGGGTGACGCGTTGTTCGATCGCGACCGTGGGTGGAATGCCGGTGAGACGGTCGACGTCGGGGCGCGGGAGTTGTTCGACGAACTGGCGCGCGTAGGGCGACATGGACTCCATGAAACGGCGCTGGCCCTCGGCGAACACGATGTCGAAAGCGAGCGTGCTTTTACCGGAGCCGGATACGCCCGTGACCACAGAAAGTTGGCGGTGGGGAATGGAAAGGGAGAGGTTTTTGAGATTGTTTTCGCGGGCACCCTCGATGCGTAAGGAGGTAGCAACGGCGGGAGCGACGCGCGCTTGATAAGGCGCGAAGGATTCGGCCGCGAGCGGGAGCGATTCCGACTCCGTGGCGAGTGCGGCCATGAGGAACGGCGTCGTCGCGGTGGTGGAGCGGAGGATGAATTCGGGCGGACCTTCGGCGATAATCTGGCCGCCGGCTGCGCCGGCCTCGGGGCCAACTTCGAGAATCCAGTCGGCGGATTTTAGGACGTCCAGATTGTGCTCGATAACGACGAGACTGTGGCCGGCCTCGACGAGGGCGTGGAGCGCGGCGAGGAGGCGCTTGACGTCGTGGCGGTGGAGGCCGGTGGTTGGTTCGTCGAGGAGAATGAGCGCGCCGGTGGTTGGCGTAGGCGGAGCGGACGGCTCGTCGGAGCTATCGGTGCGTGGAGTAGAAGCCGATGAAAATGCGCTGAGGTAACGAACGAGTTTGAGACGTTGTGATTCTCCACCGCTGAGGGTGTTGAGGGGTTGGCCGAGGGTGAGGTAGCCGAGCCCGACGGATTCGAGCGTCGAAAGCCGTTGCCGAATCGTGGCGAGCGCAGCGGCGGCGGTGCGAGCTTGCGCGGGGGTTAGGGGGCGATCGCTGTGGGTGTCGAGAAAGAGCGGGACGGCGTCGGTCACGCTGGTCGCGAGCAAGTCAGCGACGGAGCGATCCTGCCAGCGAATCGCGAGCACCTCGGGTTTAAAGCGGCGGCCCTCGCAGACGGGGCAGGGGACGAAGACATCGGAGAGAAATTGCATCTCCACGCGTTCGTAGCCGAGGCCTTGGCAGTGATCGCAGCGGCCCTCGCCGGAGTTGAAGGAAAAACTTGAGGCGTTGAAACCGGCGGCAGCCGCGGCGGGCGTGGCGGCGTAGAGCTCGCGGATGAGTTCCCAGGCCTCGGTGTAAAGTGCAGGATTGGAGCGAGGCGTGCGCGAGAGCGGGGATTGATCGACGAGGACAATTTCGGAAAACGTGAGGTCGCTCGTGATGGCGGCGATGACGGCTGGATCATCCGTGAGTTGGAGTTTTTGGGCGAGGAGGCCTTGGTGGATGACGTTGTCGAGTAACGTGGATTTGCCGGAGCCGGAGACGCCGCTGAGGCAGACGAGGCGCTGGAGTGGAAGACGGAAGGAGAGCTCGCGCAGGTTGTGCTTGGTGGCGTTTTTGAAATGGAGCGAGGGGTGATTCTCTCGCACGGGGCGGCGCGTCGCGGGCAACGGGATGGATTGGCGGCCAGAAAGGTACTGGCCCGTGATGCTGCTTTCAGCCGTGAGCAACGCTGGCAGATCACCTTGGAAAACGACATGGCCACCGCGGGCACCGGGCTCAGGCCCGATTTCGATGACGTGATCAGCGGCTCGAATCATAGCCTCGTCGTGCTCGACGACGACTACCGTGTTGCCGGTGTCGGTGAGTGTACGGATAATCGCAATGAGGCGGTCGATGTCGCGCGGGTGTAGGCCCACGCTCGGCTCGTCGAGGACAAACAACGTGTCGACGAGCGAGGTGCCCAAGCAGCTTGTGAGGTTAACGCGCTGGACCTCGCCGCCGGAGAGCGTCTTGGATTGGCGGTCGAGGGTGAGGTAGCCGAGGCCGACTTGCTGCAAGTACCGCAGTCGCGTGAGAATCGATTGAAGGGCGTGATCCGGCGCAGCCGATACGCTGCCAGTCGATTCGGGTGCGCCTTGGGCGGAAGGTGTAATCAGCTCGAGTAGCGTGCTGACGGGCAGTTGGTAAAGCTCGGGCAGCGTGCGCCCCTGCCATTGCCAGCAGAGGGATTCAGGTTGAAGGCGTTGGCCGCGGCAATCGGGGCACGGATTGTACGCGCGATAGCGCGAAAGAAAGACGCGCACATGCATCTTGTACGTCGTTTTTTCGAGCCAGCGAAAGAAGCCTTTCACGCCGTACCAATACTGGGGCCACGTCTTGTTGTTCTCGTCGCCGTAGCCCGGTTCGCCGTCGATGATAAACGATTTTTGTTCGTCGGTGAGCGTGGCGAACGGGACGTCGATGGGGATTTTTTTCTTTTTGGCGAAGACGCGGAGATCGTCGAGGGAGGCGCGGTAGACTTCGCCTTCCCAACATTTCAGGGCGCCATCGTTGATGGAGAGCGATTGGTCGGGGATCGCGAGGCGGTAGTCGACCTCGATGACGCGCCCGAAGCCCCGGCATTTGGGGCAGGCACCGAGCGGCGAGTTGAAGGAAAAAAGAGCCGGCGAGGCGGCGCGAAAGGTGCGTCCGGTTTTAGGCGAATGCAGGCCGCGGGAAAAGTGGCCGAGCTCCCCGAACGTGTCCGACGCGAAGAGATGAACCTGACCGTGGCCGAAATGCAGTGAAGTTTCTACCGCTTCGAGGAAACGCGCGCGCTGGTCGGCGACGAGGGCGACGCGGTCTTGGATGACGAAGAGCGAGATGCCGGCGGGAAGCTTGGTTTGAAGCGTGGACGGTTCGGCGAGTAGCGCTTCGATTTTATGGACGATCGCGGCGACGAGGACGCGGACGTAGCCTTGGTTTTTGAGGCTGGTGAGGATTTCTGGCCACGTGAGGTTGGCGGGTTTCTCGACGCGGAAGGCGATGAGCGTGGTGCGCGCTGGATGGGCCGCGAAAGATTTTCGCCAGATCGAGGGCGGGTTGTCGTCGACGACGGGCTCGCCGGTGGCGGGATCGAAACACGTGGCGACTTGGGCGAACCAAACTTTAAAAAAATCGGTGAGCTCCGTCATCGTACCTACGGTAGAGCGGGACGTTTTGACGGTGTTGGTCTGCTCGATCGCGATGGATGGGCGGATGTTTTCGATGGAGTCGACTTTGGGTTTGTCGAGGAGATCGAGAAACTGGCGGGTGTACGCAGAAAACGTTTCGACGTAGCGGCGCTGACCCTCGGCGTGGAGCGTGTCGAAAACGAGTGAAGATTTACCCGCGCCGCTCAGGCCGGTGACGACCACGTAGCGGCCGAGCGGGAGATCGAGGTCGAAGCCCTTGAGGTTGTTTTGGCGGACGCCGCGAAGACGGATGCACTCGGGGGCGGCGAGGATGGGCGCGACGGAAAGGGCGGAAGATTTTTTAACCACGGATGGGCACGGATGAATAGGCCGGTTGAGAACGCAAATCCCGACGTCAGTTCGCGGGATGACCAGGCGCTTGGCGCGGACTCACGTACTAGCGCGTCAGGGTGAGTTTGGCGCCGGCGTTATTAATGGAACGGATCACCGAAGGTGTCGGGCGCGTGTCGGTGACAATGGTAAAGCGAGCGTCGAAGGGCGTGGTGAGGCTGAGGGCCTTGCGTCCAAATTTAGATTTATCGAGGGCGAAGATCGTGCGCTCAGCGGCGCCGATCATCTTGCGCTGGGCGGCTACGATCAGGGCGTTGTGATTCCAGATGCCGTTTTCGGTGATGCCGGCGCCACCTAGGATCGCGAGGTCGGCGTGGGTTTGCTCAAAAGATTGTTCGCACAACGGGCCGACGAGGACGCCCAGGCGGCTATAAATACTGCCGCCGGTCACGATAGTTTCGACGCTGCCGATTTCACCAAAGAGTGAGGCGATCGGGAGTGAGTTGGTGATGACTTGGAGGTGTTTATCGGCGAGCAGGCGAGCGACAGCGTAGGTGGTGCTGCCGCCGTCGAGGATGACGGTCATGCCGGGTTGGACTTGGTCGGCGACAAGCCGAGCGATGGCAAATTTCTCGTCGGGATGGCGCTGGTTGCGGGCGATAAAATCGTATTCTTGGGCGAAGGCATCGGTTTCAATCAAAGATGCGCCGCCGTGGTGGCGACGGGCAATGCCGCGCGTTTCAAGCGTGTCGAGGACGCGTCGTACCGTGGAAAGCGAGCCGCCGAAACGTGTGGCGAGCGTGTGGAGATCAGCGTATTTATGCTCACGCAAATAGCGTTCGATGGAGTCGGTGCGCTGTTGGTTGGTCATGGTTGGGCGCGGGGATGAAGGCGGGCGAAAAGCTCGAGGTACGCCGTGACTTGGCGGGCGGGATCGAAGGTCGTGTGGGCGTATCCGCGAGCGGCGGTTGCCAACTCGGCGCGGGCGGAGTCCGAGAGTTCAAAGAGCGGGGCGAGGGCAGCGTGAAAAGCGGCACGGTCGTCGCGGGCGATGACCCAGCCGGTGCGACCAGGGATAAAACATTCGCCTATGCCCTGCGCGGCGTAGGCGACCGCGGGCAGGCCGTGGGCTTGGGCTTCGATGAGAAAATTGGACAACGATTCGCTGGCCGAGGCGTGGACGGCGATGTCGGCCGCGGCGTAAAGCGGGGCGGGATCGCGCAGAAAACCTAGAAAACGTACGCGCTCGGTGAGGCCGAGCTCGGCGGCGAGTTGTTCACACCCGGCGCGGGCGAGACCTTCGCCAGCAAGCCAGAGTTGCCAATCGGTGGACGCGGGGAGACTGGCGGCGAGATAAATGAGTTCGCGCTGGTTTTTCTCGGGGCGAAACATGGCGACGTTGAGCAAGATCTTTGTCGTGGCGGTGGCGCCGTGTTGGGCACGAAGGGCGGCTGCCGA
>CAMDRP010000066.1 GCA_945906965.1 Opitutus sp. GAS368
GCGGCGTAGGCTTGGTCGCCGGCGGTTTGGGCGGCGGCGAGGAAGGCATCTTTCGCGGCGTGGAAGGCGCCGTCGTCCCCGAGATCAGCCGCGGTGGCGGGGCGGCCGAGGAAGGCCGAGGTGGAGGCATCGCCGATCCAGACGCGCCAATCTTTTTCGTCGGCGAAGTAGGCGACGGTGGCGCCGGCGTGCTCGGTGCCGAGCTGGCGGGCGAGGGTGCGCATGAATTGGCCGGGGGCGGCGTCGGCGGCGGCGGTCGGGGATTGGGCGAAGAGGCGGGCGCGAATTTTGACGCCGGTGGCGCGTTCGACGTTGGCGAGTTTGTAGTTAAAATTTTTCGCGCGCGGCGGTTCAGCGGGCAGGAGATGTTGCGGGTCGTCGAAGGCCGCGGTGGGGCCGGGAGTGCGGGCGGCGGTGTATTTTTGGGCGGCGCCGGCAAGGGCGGCGAAGGTGGTGGCATCGGCGCGGAAGGCGCGGGCGGCGGAGCCGATACGGAGGATTTTAATCGTCAGGGTGTCGTCGGCGCGGATGAGCGGGAGCAGCTCGAGGCCGCGGATGATGCGACCGAAAACACTGTGCAGAAAATCGAGGCGCGGGGTGGGCGCGAGGGTGAGGAAAAATTCACAGGAGTTGGTGTCGGGGCCGGCGTTGGCCATCGAGAGGATACCAGCGGAGTTATGGCGGAGGCCGGGGGCGAACTCGTCGGGGAAGTGGTGCGGAATAGGGTGGGCTTCGTCGTCGGTGTCTTTGAGGCCGGGGTTGCCGCTTTGCAGGACGAAGCCCGGGACAACGCGGTACCAGGTGAGCCCGGTGTAAAAAGGTTGGCCGTTACGCGGGGCGAGCGTGCCCTCGGCGAGGCCGACAAAATTGGTGCACATGAGCGGCGCCCGCGTAAAAAACAGCTCAGCGGTGAGCGTGCCGCGGGGCGTGATGAACTCGGCGTAGAGTCCGTCGGGTAGTTCCGACGCAGCGGCGCGGGCGGCGACGAGCCCGAGCAGGGAAACGAACAGGACGGCGAGCAGGCGTTTCATGCCATGACGCTGCCGAGGCGGGCGCGCCGCGACAAGCTCCGGCACCGGCGAAATAAAATCTAAGTGACCCCGCCGGCGCAGCGGAGCCGCGCGCGGGGCCTCACCTGAAATCGATTACGGGAGGAACGAGCAGATGTATTCGCAGAGCCCGGCGGGCACGGCGATGGTGAAGCCGCTCTTGCCAGGGACGTCAAAATACGTGCCAGCCGCGTACGTCTGGGTGGCCGTCTGGCCGTCGAGCGTGACGGTGCAGGTGCCGGCGACAATTTCCATGCGCTCGGCCGCATCGGTGCCGAAGTGGTAGGAGCCGGGGCGGATGAGGCCGAGAGTTTTCTTGGCGCCGTCAGCGAAGAGGACCGTGTGACTGACGACGTTGCCGTCGAAATAGACGTTGGCCTTGGTGTGGACGGTGACGCTGGTGAACTGGGTCGGGAGGGACATGGTGGAAGGAAGTGGCGAGAAGCGTGGAGGACGGAACGCGCGGGAGTCGAGCGTGAGGACGAACCATAAGAATTTTTTTTCGCGAGTCGGATTGGAATCTCGATATGCCGTCGCGGCGGAGTTAGCGTAGATTTTTCTAACGCGTTATTTTCATGAAATTATTTTTACGACTTTTACTAAGTGTGGGTGGTTTAATCGTCGGCGCGGCGCAGGTGGGCGCGGAGACGCGAACGCGAACGCTCACGCGCGCGCATGCGCACAACGACTACGCGCACCCGCGGCCGTTGTTCGACGCGCTCGATGCGCACTTCGGGAGCATCGAAGCCGATGTGTTTTTGGTGGATGGAAAATTACTCGTGGCGCACGAGCGTAAGGCGCTGACTGCAGCGAAAACTCTCGAGGCGCTTTACCTCGAACCTCTGCGTGCGCGGATCGCGGCCAACAACGGCAGTGTCTATGGCGACGGCGTGGGCGTGACGTTGTTGATCGACGTGAAGACGGAGGCGGGGGCGACGTACGCGGCGTTGCATCAGGTGTTGGCGCGATACGCGGAGCTGTTGACGCGCTACGAAAACGGCGGGGTGAAACCGGGTGCGATCACGGTGATTATTTCGGGCAACCGGGCGCGGACGGCGATGGAGCAAGCGGCCGTGCGCTACGCGGCGATGGATGGTCGCTTAGGGGATTTAGAATCGCCGCTGAGTGCGCCGAGTTTGATTCCGCTGGTGAGCGATACGTGGGCGAAACTTTCGAGCTGGCGCGGCGATGGGCCGTTACCAGAGGTGGATCGCGAGAAAATTAAAACCCGCGTGCAGCAGGCGCATGCGCAGGGGCGGCGGCTGCGGTTGTGGGCGGCGCCGGATACGCCGGCGACGTGGGAAATTTTAGACGCGTGCGGCGTCGATCTGATCAACACGGATCGCCTTAAAGAGCTGGCGGCGTATCTCGAAAAAAAACGCCCCGCGCGGTGAGCGCGGGGCGGAGTGGGACGAGTCGTTGAGCGCCGCGTGAGTTTTTAGAAGCGACCGTTTACGCCGATGGCGATGGTGACGAAGTTGATCGTGGTGCGGCGCGTGCGGTCTTTGGAACCGATGTACCAGCGCTGGGGTTCGTTGAGGACGTTGGAAGCGTCGATCGTGAAGCCGAGGTTGGGTTGGTATTGATAACCGGCGCCAAGATTTAACGTCTTCATCGAGTAGCGGTATTGGTTGAGCGCGGGGTAGGTGGGGTTGAACGTGGTGATGTTTTCACCCGTGAAGTTGTAGAGCGCGCGCAGGCTGGTTTTGCCGTAGCGCCAATTAAGCGAGGCGTTGGCGGCGTGGGGGATGAAGCCGGCGATCTCGCGGCGCGTGAGGTAGCGGGTGCCTTCGCGCAGGCCGTGTTGGTCGGTCCAGCTGTAATTGAACGAGGTGGATAAGCCTTTCAGCAAGCCGGGCAGAAAGGTGAACTGTTGTTGATAGGCAAATTCCCAGCCGTTGACCGTGACGGTGCCGCCGTTGAAGGAGGTGCGTTCGGTGAACCCTGCGTATTCGCCGTCGTAGCCGTTGTTGGCGCCGGCGGGGATGATGCGGACGTCTTGGTTGGTGACGATGAAGTCGCGGATGTCTTTGTGAAACCAGCCCACGGTCAAGCTGCCCACGGGTTCGAAGTAGTATTCGAGCGTGAGGTCCCAGTTTTTGGCCTGCTGGGGTTTGAGGGCAGGGTTATTGATGGTGAGGCGTTGGTTGGTCTCGTCGATGGTTTCGCCAGGCAGCAAATTGGCGAGGGGCGCGCGGCCGTAGCTGGTGGAGTAGCTGGTGCGGAATTTGAGGTCCTTGGTGATGTCGTGGTAGGCGTGGATGCTGGGGAATTTTTGGTCGAACTTGCCGTAGAGGAGGCGGTCGGTGTTGGCGTAGTCCTTGGTGGCGGATCCGATGGGATCGGCGAGTTGCTGGGCGCTGGTGGAGGCGACGCGGGCGCGGACCCAGCCAAAGCTGCGGGTTTTAACATCTTCGAGGCGGACGCCGGCGAGGTAGCCGGTGCGGGCGAGCCAGCCGCGACTGGCGAGGCGGCCTTGAATCATCGCGTAGTAGGCGCCGATGGATTCGGTCACGCCGTTGGTGCCGACGTATTTTTGGCTCTCGTTAAAATACATGTCTTCGGTCCAAAGCGAGGGGTCGGCGGGGCGCCCGTCTTTGGTGAGGCCTTCGGCCTGCCAGAAGGGGATTTTGCGGCCGGTCTTGATCATGTCGTAGCTGACGTAGCTCGCGTCGGGCGCGATGCGTTGGCTAGCGTTGTAGGCGGTGGCGGCTTTGTAGCTCCAGCGGTGGCGGTCTTTACCCCATTGATCCATCTGCAGCGAGCGCCAGTGGAAGCCGGCTTTGACGGAGGTGGGGGCGGCGATGGGCAGCGTGTAGCGCGCGTCGAAGCGGAATTGTTTCTGCAATTGGTCTTGCTCGTTGCGGGCTTGGGTGAGGCCGTCGGTGGCGCGGGGCAGGTAGTTGTTGGGGTTGGTGAAATCGGGGCCGCCGTTTTGGATGAAGCGCGGGTGGAGTTCGTTTTGGGTTTGGTCGAGGATCCAGCCGGCGCCGCCAAAGTAGATGGCCCGTCCGGGGACTTGGGCGCTGGGGTCGAAGAGGCGCATGTTGAGCTGGCCGCCGCGGCCTTGGCCGGAGTTGAGCGTGGTGCGGGCGATACCGCCGGTGTATTCGATGAAAAGTTTGCCGTAGGTGTGCTCCGCGCTGAGGTCGAGGCGGCCCATGCGCACGTAGTAATTAAGCGGGCCGTCCATTTGGACATCGATGTTGTTGGTGTTCGAGCCCGCGGCGGAGGTGCTGGGGATGGCCTTGATGACGGTGATCTGGTTAGTGAAGGCACCGGGAACGATGCCGGTCGTGGCGCTGGGAACCTGGACGTTGCTATTACCCGAGGCGGCGGCGGTGACGCGGATGCGGCGCCGGAGCCGCTCGAAGTTGTCGTTCTCGGTGACGTTGAGGGTGAACTTTGTGTTCGGGGAGTATTTGAAGTCGGTCTTAAAGTTTATGCTCTGTTGCTTGCGGTTGTTGGTGTTGTCCCAAGTCTGGTAATTGAAGACCGGCGCGGGGCCGTCGTTGATGAAGGTGCGGTCGAAGACGGTTTCGAAGCCACCGACGGCGTTTTCGGAGTAGAATAAATTGACGGAGGTGCCGAGGTTGCGATGCCCGCCGAGGATGCTAAAAACTTGTTGGTGCGTGAGGTTGAAAATGGGGTGGGAGCGGTGTTGGGAGCGAATGGGGGTCTGCTCGAAAAACGGCGGAGCCCAGCGCATGCTCACGTTGTAGGTGGTGCGGCGGTCTTCCTTCATGCTGAAAGTGGAGCGGGTCTTGAAGTTGATGGTGCCGCCCAGGGAATCCGCGCCTTTGTCGGGCGTCTGGCCTTTGATGAGTTCAAGGCCTTCGAACATGGCGCCCGTGATGGACTGAAGCTCGAAGCTACGGTTGGTGCCGAGGCTCGTGAGGGAGCCGCCGTCGACGGTGACGTTGTTGAGCGCAGGGTCCATGCCGCGGATGTTGAAGCGGTAGGCGAGGCCTTCATCGGTGGGGCTGCCGGCGACGCCGGGGAGACGCTGGACGACTTCGCCGGCACTCATGTTGGGCAGGTAGCCGAAGGAATCCATGGCGATGACGTCCTTCACGTTGGTGGCGTTGCGCTTTTCGGTGATCATGGCGGCATTGCCTTCGCGTTCGCCGGTGACCTTGAACGACTCAAGTTTGTAGATGCCGGCGGTGAGTTCGAAATCGCTGGTGATCGTTTGCGCGGCGCTCACGACCAAGCGGCGGCGCGTGGCATCGAGCCCGATGTAGGTGACGACGAGTTCGTGGGTGCCCTCGGGGATGCCGGTGAGCGTGTAGCGGCCGGCGTTGTCGGAGAGCGCGGAGAGATTGAGCGCGGGGATGGCGACGAGGGCGCCGGTGAGTTGGTTGCGCGTGGCCGCGTTGCTGACAGCGCCGGTGATGGTGCCGCTTGCAGCGGTTTCAGCGGCGGAGGCGACGCTAAATTGGAGTAATAAGGCGCAGAGCAAAACGCTCAAACCCGCGCAAAAGTGGGTGGCGGCAGATGAATAATTTCGGTTCGGGTAGGCAGTTTTCATGGGGTAAATGCATGAGCTGGCAGTTAAGCAACGGTAAGGAGGGGGGGGCCTCATCCTGCGGTGAGATAAACACAGCTCGGCGCTGTGTTTTAGGGGTGGCGAGAGCGGAGCGAGTGGGTGAAGGCGATGCAATTAAAAATCAGCGAGATTATCCCTAAGCGCAGTAAAAAGCGGTGGCTTGTGTGGATCGGGGGTTGTCCATTTTGATGGGTGGGTGCTTATTCTTAATACGCTCGCGCCGGTTTTTTTACTAATCGCCATCGGAGCGGGTTTACAGGCGTCAAAATTTTGGTCGGTGGGATTTTTAAAGGAGGCCAATCGCGTCACCTATTGGCTGGGGTTGCCGGCGCTGTTGTTCACGCAATTGGCGGGGTCCATCCACGGCGTGAGCGGGGCGACTTCGATGCTCGGAGTGATGATGGCGGCGACCTTAGCTGTCTTGGCGCTGGGTTATGTGGTGGCTTGGTTGATGCGCGTGCCAGGTGCGGTGATGGGAACGTTTGTGCAAGGGGCGTTCCGGGGGAATCTGGCCTTCGTGGGGTTGCCAATTATTTATGCCCTGCCGGACGTGACCCTGGCGGGCGGAATCTCACTGCGCGCGGCGGCGGTGCTGACGGTGGCGCCGATGCTGGTGTTTTTTAATGTCGGGGGCGTGGTGGTGTTGTTGTTGAGCCAACATCGGATCGGTTGGGGAATGCTGGGGCCGTTTTTGCGGCAGCTGGCGACGACCCCGCCACTTTTGGCTTCGCTGGCGGGCATCGGGTGTGCCTTGGCAGGTTGGGAGTTGCCGCTGGTAGTGAACAAAACGCTCGGGGCGCTGGGCGAGATGGCGTTGCCCTTAGGGTTGCTCGGCGTGGGTGGCTCGCTGCTGACGGTGCGGCTCGGGGCGGCGTGGCGCACGCCGTTGATCGTGGCGCTATTGAAGACGGTGGCCGCGCCGGTGCTGGGCTGGGTGGCGGGGCGCGCGCTGGGGCTGGGCGCCGTGGAGTTAAAGACGGTGCTGATCTTTCTGGCGACGCCCTCGGGGGTGATTTCCTTCACGATGGCCGTAGAAATGAAGGGTGACGAGCGGTTGGCGGCGGGTGCGATCGTGTTGAGTACACTCACCTCGTTGGTGGCGCTGGCGGTGATCGTGGGGGTATTTTAACGGGTTGGGCGAGTCGGGGGGGCAGGCTGCTTCTCGGCCGAAACCGCTCCGACCCCAGTCAGAGCTCCACCTGAGGCCCCAGCTTTGGTTTGGGCGCCATAGGCTTCAGTGTGAGTCGTTTTTCTTCCAGTGCTCGTTGAGTTTGCCTCATCGGCTTTTGCTGATGGAGCGCATATTGCTCCAGCTCACCAATCAGGGGCTGAAGTTCTTCCTGAGCAACGGTCCATACCACCCTGAAATTCACACCGCCGTAATCGTGGACGATGCGGTTGCGTAGGCCGGAAATATGATGGAATGGAACCCGGGGAAGCTCCGCCACTGTTCTCGAGGTGATGTGCCGGGCGGCTTCGCCGATTACGGTCAGACGCATAGCGACGGCATCGCGGGTCTTTTGGTCATCCCAGAATTGCTCGAAGCTCATACCAGCGACATAGCCCGCAGCTTGCTTGGCCGATTCCAGCATCTCGTGCAGGTAGGTGTTCTGGTCCTTCGCCGGCTTAGGCTGCATAGATCGTCCTGCGGTCACGCTGAATCGTCACTTTAAGATAGGGATTGGTCATCTCCTCAACGTCCTCCGCCAGTAGCAGATCAACCGAGACGCCGAGTATCTGCGTCATTTCCTTTTCCATGCTGAAATAGTGTAAGCCGGGAATCTTGCGGAACGTGGCGATCAAGTCCACGTCACTGCCCGAACGCATGTCACCCCGCGCCATAGAGCCGAAGATCTCGAGCCTGATGATGCCGTGTTCACGGCAATAAGGCTCCAGTCGGCGGACGATCTCATCGACCGATAGCCGCACCGTCTTCTGATTGCTCTGCCTCGGCCTTGCGCCAGCCAAAGCTCCGCCGCCGGTGCGTCGAGTGCGTGGGCTTATCTTAGTCTTGGCCGCGGGCGAGAGCATGACACCATAGCTTAACTCGGGGACCATTGAATCCAAGAAGGAAGTTGCAGGTTAGAATATCGCTTCGCTAACCAATGCAGAGCGTCAGGGACATGAGCCCAGCGAGCCAAGAAGCCCGCGCTTTTTAGCCACACGTTTGTCTAAACAGGGCTTGGTTCACTTTAAAGTCATGGCGCTCATGAGGTAAGGACAAAATCGGCATCTCGCGTTCAACCGATGATCATTAAATCACCGTTGGTACCAGAAACCTGGAAAACAGCTCGGGAATTTGCGTCGGTTGCAATCTGCTGAAACCTTGCCTTGACGGCCGTGTCTAGAGCACTAGCACCCATTCTTTTAACGTTATGAAAACCATCTTTGCGCTTGGTCTAGCCCTCGCTCTGCTGTCTTCGCCAGCTCAGGCGGAGTCATCTCGGCGTGGCTCGAACGACCGCTCGCATGGCGGCCCTAACCACGGAGGCAGTCCCGGCCGCAGTCATCGTTCCGTCAATTACAGTTTCGGTTACTACGGCCCGGCCTATTCGCATTCATACGGTTATTATCCCGGTTCCTATGGTTATTATTATCGGCCTTATGTGTACCGGCCAGCGCCGGTTTACGTTTACGATGGAGGCGATTACGACACCGCGGATACTCGGATCAATTACCTCGGCAATGGACTGGCGCTCGGCGCCATCGCTGGAGCAATTATCGGCAACAACAGTGGTTCGCTCGGCCATAGTGCTTGGCGTGGTGCGGCTTACGGCGCGAGCGCAGGGCTTTTAATCGGTGCCATCGCGGACCACAACGCCCGCCGCCGCGAAGCCGCCACCTCCGTTCCCTCGGTGTCTGCCGCCAGCGCGCCGTCGCCGGTTCCAGCCGCCGTGGCTCAACCCCGCCTGATTACGGCTCCGGCGGCGCCCGCGTCATCGATGGGTGACGCCAATCGCATGTTTGGCCGGAACTGATAGAGTTCCCCCGTTTCACACCTCCTTCTTTAACTTTCTCATTTTTCAACATCGCACCATGAACACCTCCCTTCGTCTCTTTGCTCTTACTAGCGTGGCTGCGCCCGCTCTGTTTCTCGCCGGTTGCGCGACTGGCGTGCAAAGTCCTTCGGGCGTTCCGGTCACCGAAATGAAAGCCGACGAGCGCGGCTTCGTCGCCGGCACCGGCGTCGAGTCGCAGGATCTCGTCGTGGTCACCGACAAGATGGCCCGCGGCGTCCTTGGCATCCCGGAAATCGCCAACGCTAAACAGACCCCGCGCATTGTCCTCGAACCTGTCGTCAACGAGACGCGTTTCCCCATCAGCAAAGACATTTTTCTCACGCGCATCCGCACCCAGCTGAATGAAAAAGCCCTGGGCCGCGTGCGTTTCCTCGATCGCGAGATGATGAAAACCCTCGAGCGTGAGCGCGACCTCAAGCGCACAGGCCAAGTCACCGCCAGCGCCGATCCTTCTGTCGTCGAATTCCGCGGTGCCGATTATTTCCTCACCGGCAAACTCCAAGGCCTGACCACCAAGACCTCACAGGGCACCAGCGATTACATCCTCTACAGCTTCCGGCTGACCGACGCCCGCACCAGCGAGATCATCTGGGAAAGCTCCTCTGAGATCAAGAAACAGGGCCTCGAAGACGCCGCTTATCGCTAAAGCCGCAGGCGTACCGAATTTCCCAAAAATCTAAACGGCGGGTGCCGGCCTTGCGCCGCGCCCGCCGTTTTCATCTGCTTCCCCTCCGATGGTAAATCGCCTTCTTTCTCTTCCTCGCATCCTTGCCGCCACATTAGCCTTGGTACTCCTCGGTCTTATGGGTTGCGCCACGGTGCCTGAGCGCGCGCAGCCTCGACTCACCGGCGACCCGATTATCGACGGCAATACCCTCCGCGCCGCCGCGCCCGTGCAAGACCGCGTGCTCTGGGATTACCGCATCGCCGCCAGCGCCCTCCGCGCCGGCCAGCCCGACGAAGCCAAGCTCCGTCTCGACACCGCCCTGCCCTTGATCGGCGGTGTTTTGGCCAACGACGCCGACGCAAAAAAAGCCCGCAGCCTGTTTTCCGCCGAAAGCACCAAGACGTTTATCGGCGAGCCCCACGAACGCGTCATGGTCTACTACTACCGCGGCCTCCTCTACTGGCGCGACGGCCAGCCCGACAACGCCCGCGCCTGTTATCGCTCCGGCCAACTCATCGACAGCGACGCCGAGACGGCCGAGTACAAGAGCGATTACGTCTTGCTCGATTATCTCGATGGCCTTGTCTCCGCCAAACTTGCCGCCGATGGGTCCGACGGCTTTGCCCGCGCTCAAGCCAACGCCAAAAATCTAAAACTGCCCGCCTACGATCCCGCCGCCAACGTCCTCATTTTCGCCGAGTACGGCACCGGCCCGCGCAAATACGGCGGCGGCGAATACGGCGAACAGCTCAAATTTTTCGTTAAAAATTCCACCGCCCATGCTGCCACGCTCAACCTCAACGGCCAGTCGGTAAACCTCCCGGCCTACGACGATCTCAATTTCCAAGCCACCACGCGCGGCGGTCGCGTCATGGATTATATTCTTGGCGGTAAAGCCGTTTTTAAGCGCACCACCAATACTGTCGGCGAAGTCGCCCTGATCGGTGCGATGATCGCCGCCAATAATGGCAGCCGCGACGGCGACCGGGCCGCTGTGGCCCTCGGCGCCATCGGCCTCATCGGCAAAATCGCTTCCGCCGCGACCACCCCGCGCGCCGATATCCGTATGTGGGACAACCTCCCGCAACGCCTCAGCTTTGCCGCGCTCCGCCTCGCCCCCGGCGATTATCCCGCCACGCTCGAGTTCCAAGACGCCACCGGCCAGACTCTGCGCGGACTCACGCAAACCCTCACCCTGCATGTCGATCCAGCTGATCGCGACACCGTGATATTTTTGAGCGAACTTAAACGCTGATCGCGAGTCACACGATTACACCACCACCAACGCTTTATCGTCATGAACATCAAAACCTCCCTCCTCCTCGCCGCCTCCGCCGGCCTCGTGTTACTCGCGGGCTGCGCCACGCCCGGCCCCTTCACGCCGCAGGACACCACCCGCTACACCGTCGAGAACACCGAGAAATTCATTCTCCTGGATAAACCCACGCAAGTCTCCGTCACCTGCACCGGCCTCCAAGAACGCACGCTCGCCGATGGTCGCCTCGAAGTCGTCGCCAATGTAAAAAACCGCGAAGCCCGCCGCATCGAAGTGCAGATCAACGCCGTCTTCAAAGATGACCAAGGCTTCAGCACCGGCGATGAGACGTCGTTCCAGACGCTTATCCTGGCCGAGAATTCCACCGAGGCGGTCCGCTTCACCGCGATAAATACCCTCGCGAAAAAATACACCATCCGCGTCCGCCAAGCCCGTTGAGCTACGCCATCCCCGCTATGAAAGCACTTTTACTCACTCTTGTTTTGCCCGCGCTCAGTGCCGTCGCTTTCGCGCAAGCCACCGCGCCCGTCACCGAACCCCCGGTCCCCGTCACCCAGGCCTGGCCTGTTGCCGCGGCCCAACCGACTGCCCCCGCTGAGCAACGACTTTACGGCGCCAATGCCACCCCGCTCATCGCACCCGCCGCCGCTCAGGCCGTCGTCGATAAATTTCGCGCGGCCTACAGCACCGCGAACGCTCCGCGCCTTGTCATCTACGTGAATCGTTCGCTCGTGGACGTCGCGGGCCTTAAGCTGACCGGCCGCGCCGAATCCTACAGCGAGAAATCCGCTGACGGCAAAACGACTTCGACCAAAACTAAAGCCTCTTCCACCTACGCTGCGAAAGAGGCCTCCACGCCCGCGCCTACTCCCACGCTCGCCGATCAACAAACCGTGCGTGATATCGAGCGCCTCGTCGGCCGCGCGTTCCGCTCTGGCGGCGCCAAGCTTTCCGATCAACGTATCGCCGGCGTGATGCTCAGCGAACAACCCGGCGCTCGTTTGCTCGGTGATCAAGCCGCCAAGGAACGCGCTGCGCTCGCCCAGTCTGCCGATATCGCGATCGAAGTGCTCATTTCAACTCGCACGTTGATCGCCGCCGAAGTTTCCGGCGACACCACGGTTGCCGTGCCCGATATTCAGATGACCGCTATTCGCCTCAAAGATGCCGCGATTTTGGGCCAAGCCTCGGCGAGCGAGGTCCTTGGTGCGGACACTGCGCAGGCCGCGAAAAAATTTAGCGCCGCTGACATCACCGAAGCCACCGCGCTCGCCTTGATGGAAGACATGCTCCTCAACGCAAAGTAAGCCTCTGCGCCGCGGGAAAATCCGCGGCGCTTAGGATGATCGATCGCGAGAAGCGGATTGCGCGGACGGTCGTGGCACGAAACAGTGCGCGTCCTTTCCATGAGCCGCTTCCCATCTTATCTCGCCGAAGCTCGGCCGACACTCGCACTGGCGGTACCGATTATCGTCGGCCAAGTCAGCCAGATGCTCATGGGCATCACCGATAGCGTGATGATCGGTCAGACGGGCACCGTACCCTTGGCGGCGTCATCGTTTGGCGGAAATGTGTTTGGTGTTTTTTATGTGATCGGGATCGGACTAATGATTCCGGTTGCGATGTTTGTAGCGCGCGCACGCGGCGCGGCACGGTTGGAGGATTGCGCGGAGTATCTGCGGCATGGGCTGGCGCTGGCATTGGGTTTCGGCGTACTCGAGACGCTGGCGATGGTGGTGCTTGGGTGGCAGTTGCATTGGTTCCAGCAACCACCGGAAGTGCTGGCAGTGGTGAATCCTTTTTTCTGGCTGATCGGCGCGTCGATCACGCCGGTGTTGGTGTATCTGGCCTTGCGACAATTTGCGGAGGCGATGGGGCGGCCCTGGGTGCCCATGTTCATTATGCTCGGCGGCGTCGGGCTGAACATTTTTTTAAATTGGATTTTTATTTACGGAAATCTCGGCGCGCCGGCACTGGGACTGACGGGCGCGGGCATATCGACATTGATTTCGCGAACACTCGGAGCGTGGGTGATTTTCGAATGGATGCGGCGAGATCCCGCGACGCGCGCGGCGTGGCCTAAGCAGTGGTGGGCGCCACTCTCGGTGACGCGGATAAAAGAAATGCTGCGGCTCGGGTTGCCGACGTCGGGAATTTTATTTTTTGAAAGCGGTGCGTTTGCAGCGGCGGCAATTATGATGGGCTGGCTGGGCGCCTCCGCGTTGGCGGCCCATCAAATCGCCTTCACGTGTGCCGGTACGACCTTCATGGTGACCCTTGGACTTTCGATGGCTGCAGGGATGCGCGTGAGTGCGGCAGTGGGCGCGAAGCAACCAGCGCGGTTGCGAGCGATCGGGTTCAGCGCCTTAGGCTTGGGCGTCATTATTGCGGCGGTATTTATGGTGATTTATCTCGTGGCGGGTCGCATGGTGGCGGGCTGGTTTGTGGACGATGTTGGCGTGGTGGCGTTGGCGGCGCAGCTGCTCGTCGTGGCGGCGCTGTTTCAAATTGTCGATGGCGCCCAAGTAATTAGCGCGGCACTCCTGCGCGGCCTGCATGATGTGAAGTTGCCGGCGATCATCACGTTTGTCGCCTATTGGGGTGTGGCCATTCCGGGCGGCTATTTCCTTGGCGTGCAGGGGAAATTTGGCGCCGTGGGAATTTGGTCGGCGTTGGCCGCGGGTTTGGGCTTTGCGGCGATTTTCCTGGGTTGGCGCTTCGCGCGCCTGACCGAATCACACGCCTAATTTGGCGCGGACTTCGGCGAGCGTAAGACCGGAAACACGGAGGACTTTTTGGCGAGATGTGTCGCCGTGGAGGACGGTTACGGCGCGGCGGGGCAGAGCGAGAGCCCCCGCTAGAAATTCGCAGAGCTCGTCATTCGCCCGGCCTTCGAGTGCGGGGGCGTGAACTTTGACTTTTAAGGCATCACCGAGCCAGCCGACGACGGCGTTGCGCGGTGCGTTGGGGACGGCTTTGATCGCAAGCGTACAGAAGGCGAGCGGTGTGGTCATGGCGCTTCCTCACGAATCGCGCGGAGTTTAATTTTTAGGGCTGTCCTATCGAAGTAAGGAAGCAGAGTTGATTTAGGCAAAAGAATAGGACGGAGGAATCGGGCGTCTTCACGGGGAGGCTGTCTGCCGCACCGCGTTGCCGCGATTACCTCGCGACGATCTTTTAAAGTTCCTTGAATGGGTTAAACACCTTCAGTCCTGGCCGTCGAAAATCTTTATCGTTACCGGTGACGATAGTGAGGTTGTAGCGGCGATGGACACGTTGAAACCGTGAATTCTGCCGTGGAGTGAATCGACCCGTTTGGTCAACCAGGCTTGTAGCGCCTCCCGTGCGCGGCCGTCTTTGGTTCTTCCCCAGTAGGCTAGTTGGGCGATAACGACTGCGCTTGTGTAGCACTCATCTTTCTCGCGCGCCAACCGCGCCACCACGGCGGGATCGCCCAAGCGTTTCGCGGGCTGGCTCAGGACATCCGCATCGAGCAACCAGCTCATGGTTTTCGGTGACGAGCTAATTGTCGGCGAGGTGGCGGTAAATCGTCCATCGGCACGGGACATTGCTTCAGGACTTCAAGCCAGTCGCCGACGGGTGCGACGCGGCGGAAAATTAAGGCATCGTCCTCCGGATGAAATTCAGCGCGAAAATGGTCGCCGGGTTTAATCGGCGCAAGCGTCGCAGGGACGGTCAATCGACGTTTGGCATCTAAGGTCAAGAGCATGGTGGAATAATCCCGCGTTCGAATTTTTGCTTCAATCAAGTAAGACGTCTTTCCATCGATTCTTGGCGTTGCCGTCACTACTCTAACCGCGGCACTCAGCTGCACGCCCTGTTTTTGTTATGCCAACGCTTCGGCGAGCGCGGCGATGATGTCCTCAACCGCTTCGCAACCGACGCAAAGCCTTAAGAGATCGGGATCGAGTTGGCTCGCGGCTAATTCGGCGAGGCCGGCGGGCGTCGTCACGAGGTCGTAGTGCGCGAGGTACATGAACGGACAAATGAGGGTCGTCGTCATGCCGAAGCTTGGACCTTTGGGCAGACGTAGGCGGTCGTAGAATTTTTCCAAAGCGCCCGGTGCGCGGAGCGTAAAGGTGATCATGCCGCCGGTGGCATCGGGCGAGCGGGCGAGTTTTTCGAAATTCGCTCGACTGGTGGCGTGGCGCGCCCAGAAGACGTCTTTGATCGCGGGGTGATTTTCAAGGAACGCGACGACGCGGGGCGTGCTCGCGTGGATTTTTTCAAGGACTGATTCGGTGGCGGCGATTTCGTGCGCGAGGCGCGCGGCGTCGCGGCTGTAGAGCGGTTCGAGCGCGGGGGCGAGCCGACGGCGAAGTTCGGCGGCGTCGGGCTGGGTGGGATTGACGGCGATCAAGCCAGCGGTGAGGTCGCCCGCGCTGCCCGTGTATTTGGTGAGGCTGGCAAGGGCGATATCGGCGTGAGGCAGAACGTTGAGGTTGTAGAGCGAGGCCGTGGAAGCGTCGATCAGCAGCGCTGCGCCACGGCTGCGACAGAGTGCGGAAATCGCTGGAATGTCAGGCGTCTGCAGGAGGGGATTGGTGGGTACTTCGGCGACGACGCCGGCGATGCGTTGGCCATGCGCGGCAAAGATGCGCTCGAGCGCTTCAAGGTCGAAAATATCGCGGATGTAAACGTAGTCGCCGGGACCAGCGGTGAATTTTTTGAGGATCGCGATCGTATCAAGGTAGAACCAGCCGAGTTGGAGCCAGATCGTGCGGCCGCGCGTGGCTTGCAAATCGGCGACGGCGCGGAAGGCCGCGTAGATGGCGCTCATGCCGCAGTTGGTGAGAAAGAGATCGGCGTCAGTGACGGGCGCGGTTGGGGCGGCGTGGCCAGCGTTGAGCGCGCGGGCCAAATGGCGGCGGATCTCAGCGGGCGCATCGCCGGCATACAGGGCTTCGGGATAAATTGCCGGACGTAGTTCGAGGCGCACGAGGTGATCCTCGGCTTCGCGCGAGGAGATGAAGCCACCCAGGTTTTGCAGATACGTTTTGGCCAGAGTAGCGAGTGGCGCGGAGGCGGCCGGATGAGCGACACCGTGTAGACCGTGTGTGTCGATGAACAACTGGACGCTGGGATGAGCGAGATGTGCTACAAGCTTTTCGGCAATAGCGAGAGACGACGTGAGCCAGAGCGTGTGGGCAGTGAGCGCTGGATTGATGGCTATAAAGTGTGCGGCGAGTTGACGGGCGAACGGATGCACGACGAAGCGCGGATAGCCGTTGGCGAGTTGGCTGGTGATGGCGGGGTCTTTTTCCTCGTAGCCGCGGACGGAGCGCATCGTGGGCAAGCTGCAAGAGACCGCGTGCGGGCTAGGCGGGAT
>CAMDRP010000067.1 GCA_945906965.1 Opitutus sp. GAS368
GCGTGTACGCGGCCCCGCCCAACGTCGTCATGATTATCTCGGACGATCAACACTGGGGCGACTACGGCTTCATGGGGCACCCGCAGATTCAGACGCCGCACCTCGATCGCCTCGCGCGCGAGAGCCTCACCTTTCGCCACGGTTATGTCCCCTCCAGCCTGTGTTGTCCAAGCCTCGCGAGCATCATCACCGGACGTTACCCGCACGAGCACCGCATCACCAGCAACGACCCGACCAAACCGGAGAGGATCCCCCTAAACGAGTTCGTTAAAACTCCGGCCTTCCAAGCTGGCCGCGCGCGCATGGTCCGCGATCTCGCAGCCTGGCCCACGCTCCCCGGCATCTTGGGCCAAGCCGGCTACGTGAGTCTCCAGACCGGCAAGTGGTGGCTCGGGGATTACACGCACGGCGGCTTCACCGCCGGCATGACCCAAGGCGGCCGCCACGGCGATGAGGGCCTCACCATCGGCCGCAAGACCCTGCAGCCCATCACTGCTTTCATCAACGCTGCCCAGCAGCAACAGAAACCGTTTTTCATCTGGTACGCCCCGCTGATGCCGCACGACCCGCACACACCGCCCGAGCGCCTCCTCGCCAAGTACCGCGCCCAAGCCCCCAGCGAACGCATCGCCAAATACTGGGCCATGGTCGAGTGGTTCGACGAAACCTGCGGCGAACTCCTCGCCCACCTCGATCGCGCCGGCCTCACAAAAAACACCCTCGTCGTCTACGTCGCCGACAACGGCTGGATCACCCAACCCCAAGCCGCCGGCTACGCGCCGAAGTCCAAACAATCACCCTACGACGGCGGCCTACGCACGCCCCTCATGCTCCGCTGGCCCGGCACTCTGGCGCCCCGCACCAGCGACACCCCGGTGAGTTCGCTCGATCTCTTCCCCACGATTCTCCAAGCCTGCGGCGTCCCTGCGCCGCGCGGCCTCCCCGGCATCAATCTCGCCGACCCTCGCGCCGTCACCGCCCGCCCGGCGATCATCGGCGAATGCTTCACGCACAACTTCGTCGATCAAAACGACCCCGCCACCAGTCTCCGCTGGCGCTGGATCCTCGCTGACGGCTGGAAACTGATCGTCCCCGCACCGCAAAACGAAGCTGGCCAACCCGAACTTTACCACCTCTCCGCCGACCCGCACGAGGCGCACAACCTCGCCGCCCAAGAGAGCTCCCGCGTAAAAGCCCTCCACGCCCAACTCGACGCCCAGTGGCCCGGCACCGTGCGCTAGGTCGGCCCGCGGGCCCTACCGGTTTACTTTCGAGCTTTTGGGACGTTGATACCATTTACTCCCGCGAGCTTACCTTTTGGTGGGACGAGCGTATTTCGTCATTTTAATGAGGAATAAACCCATTTCGTTTGTTTGAGTTCATCTTTTGTCGAGGGGGGAGGTGAACCGTTTTTTTTAGGGGACGTGCATCTTTCGGCGAAGGCGGCGGGCGCTTTTTTGGGGCAAAACGGGACTAGAACGTGCGATTGGCCCAAAATTAGGCGGTTTTTGGGGTAATCGGTAGGGATCAAGCAGCGGGTCCTGCGGCTCTGACCTCAAAACCACCCGCGGCGGCGGGCGGCTTCAGTTCTCTTCCTTGGATTTGCCGTAACCGTGCAGGACTTCGGCATCCATGCGCTTGAAATACGCCATGAGTTGCTCGTGGAGCACGCGGACGCGCTCGGGGCGGCGGCTCGCCAGATCGGTGCGTTCGCCGGGGTCGGCTTTGAGGTCGTAGAGTTCGAGGGCGCCGGTCTTCCAGATTTTCACGAGTTTCTCGTCGCCGACGCGGATCACGGAGTGCGGGTAACCACTAGCGAAGCGGTGGAAGATGAGGGGCACTTCCGCGCGAGCGACTTTCCCTTGCCCGGAGGCGAGGAGGGCGCGGAAACTTCCGCCGTCGAGATCGGCGGGGAGCGGCGCGGGGTAGCCGGCGAGGTCGGCCAAGGTCGGGAGTAAGTCCCAGCCGACGACGGGCACATCGCATTGCGCGCCGGCTTTCACGCCGGGGCCGCGGACGATGAAGGGCACGCGGATGCCGCCTTCGTAGAGCACCCACTTGCCGCCGCGCAGGGGCGTGTTACGCGGCGGGGTCGCGAAGGTGGAGGGATGATCGAGCTTGTTCTTCACGGGCGGGATGAACTCGGCGGCGCCGTTGTCGGCCATGAAGATGATGTAGGTCGTGCCGGTGAGACCGAGGCGGTCCACCTCGTCGAGCAAGCGGCCGATGCCGGTATCGAGATCGGCGAGCATGCCGGCCCAAGCGGCGTTGGCGTGGATGCGGCCCTTGGGCTTGGCGAGGAATTTTTCGTAGGTGGCGGCGCGCGTCTGCATATCGACGTGCGTGGCATAGTGCGAGAGTTGCAGGAAGAAGGGCGTGCCGGCGGCTTGGTTGCGGCGGATGAAACTGACGGCGCGCTCGGTGAGCGTGTCGATGCGCTTGGGGTCGTTGTTGAGATCGAAGGCTTCCCATTTCGAGTCTTTGCCGATGGCGACGTCGCCGTGGCGGTTGCCGGTGTTGCCATCGCTTTCATCGTAGCCGAGGTCTTCGGGAAAGAGGTCGGAGCGCAGATCCCATTTGCCGTAATGCGCGGTGCGGTAGCGGGCATCGGCGGCTTTTAACATGCGCGGAATGGTGAGGCGCGCGGGCTGACCAGGGCCGTAGTTTTTAGAAAAACGTTCGTCGCCCTGACGCGTCGGGGTCTGGCCAAACTGGATGCTGCGGCGCGTCGGGCAGCAGAGGGCGTCGGGCGCGTAGCCTTGGGCGAAACGCATCCCGCTTTGCGCGAGCCGCGCGAGGGCGGGCGTCTCGTGGTAATCGCTGCGCGAGCCCGCGAGGTGGTCGTCCATCGCCTGCGAGAGACTCGACCAGCCGAGGTCATCGGCGAGGATGAAGATGAAATTGGGCGCGGGGTTCGCCGCGTGCGCCACGCCGCCAAAACCCAAAACAAGCCAGCAGAGCAAAAGACGAGAATACATGGGGAAAAAGAAAGCGTTAAAGACCGGAACGACGAAAAAAAAATAAACCGAGTTGTGGGGAAACTACGGGCCGGTCGCAGGCTCAGGAATACGAGCGCCGACCGTCGAGCGCGCTCTTGAGTGTGACGGAATCCGCGTAGAGTACGCCGCCGCCGCTCGGCAGCCCAAAGCCGATGCGCGTGACCTTCACCGCCTGCGCGGGCGGGAGTTGTTCGGTGAGGTAGTGGCACGTCGCCTCGCCCTCGACATCGTTGGACAACGCTAGGATCAACTCCGCCACCTCGCCCGCCGCCAAGCGCGCTTGCAAGGCCGCGAGATTGAGTTGGTCCGGCCCGACGCCGTGGATCGGCGACAGCTTACCGTGCAAGACATGATACGAGCCGCGGTACGCGCCGCTGCGCTCCAACGCCACGAGATCGGGCACGTGCTCGACGACACACACCACCGAGCGATCGCGGCGTTCGTCGGCGCAGATGCCGCATACGTCGCCCTCGGCGAGGTTGCCGCAACGCTCACAGCGCCGCACAGACCGCGCCGCCGCTTCGAGGGCAGAGACGAGCGCGGTGAGTTGCGCGGGCTTTTCCACGAGCAGGTGCAACGCGATGCGCTCCGCCGAGCGGTAACCCAGCCCAGGCAATTGCTTCAGCTGCTGCTGCAATTTCTCAAAGGCGGGCGTCATAAAATAAAAAGGAGCCGCTCCGGCGGGAGCACCGCGACGCCATGATCGGCGCCCGTCTCCGCCGCGAGCAGCCCGCCGGCCTTACATCATGCCGGGCATCTGGAAGGCCGAGGTGACTTTCTGCATTTCGGCGTCGTTATAGGTCTTCGCTTGTTGGGCGGCGTCTTGCACGGCGGCCAGGAGGGTTTCGCTGACGAGCTTCGCGTCTTCCTTCAAGAACTCCGCGTCGAGCGCAATGGAGACGAATTGGCCCGCGCCGTTGATCTTGATTTTAACCGCGCCACCGCCGGCCGCGACGTCGATCTCTTTCGCGGCGAGTTGGGACTGGAGCGACTCGATCGAGCGCTGCATTTTCTGAGCTTGTTTGAGGAGTTTGCCTACGCCGGCCATAGTGGGAGGAAAATTAAGGGTTGATGAGTGGGAACGTGAAACGTCGAAAGACGCCCGCGCGCCTAAAGTGACAAGATTTTTTCGTAACCTTCGCGAAACGTCGGGCAAGCCGGCCGCCAGCCCGTGGCCGTCTTCAACGCGGTATTCAGGATAATCCGATCCGGCGTGACCGCGCGCCGCCCGCCGGCCGGAAAGCCCGTAAAGGCCGGCACCGGCAACCCGAGACGCGCCGCGAGCCACGCCACCATCTCGCCCTTGGTCGCCGCGCCCTCGTCGGCGACGTTGAAAACGTGCGCACCCGGCGCCAACGCGCCCACTGCGAGCACCGCAGCGACGATGTCGTCGCGATACGCGAGATTAAGATGAGCCGCCCCCCGCCCTGCCGCAGCGCCCGCGCGGACTTGCTCTAGTAAATGATGCCGGCCCGGTCCGTAAATCCCCGCCAAGCGCAACACCACGCGCGTCGCCGCCGCGTCGGTGGCGTTAAGTAAAAGATGCTCGGCGGCGAGCAACGTCTCCGCACGTTCATCGCCGCTTGTCGGGGCAGTTTCATCAACGCGCGCGCCGCCGTCCTGCGGATATACCGAGGTGCTACTCGTATAAATCACCGTGCCCGCCCCACCCTGCGCGCGCAACCAAGCCACGAGGCTCGCCATCCCGTCGCGGTAACTGTGCCGATAGCCTTCGAGCCCGCCGCCACCCGAGCTCACGCAATTGAGCACGACATCGGCCCCGCCCGGGATGTGCGCGTGCCACGTCGCACTCGCGAGATCACCGAGCACGACGTCGCGCACGCCCTCGGCGCGTAGCGCGACGGCTTTGTCGGCGTTGCGGGTCAAAGCGATCACGTTCATACCCGCCGTGAGAGCGGCGTGAGCGACGGCGCGGCCAATGTAGCCACAACCGAAGATCACCAGCCGTTTACCGGCCAAAACATTTCCATGGGCAGGATCGCTCATTCCTTCCAACCTCACGCTATGCCCCACGTTCTGGCAATCCTCGCCACCGGTTTTGAGGAAATTGAAACCGTCACCCCGATCGACCTCCTGCGCCGCGCCGGCGTCGAGGTCGTGGTCGCGGCGTTGACCGAAGACCTGCTCGTCACCGGCCGCAGCGGCCTCACGCTCCGTGCCGATACCACGCTCGCGGCCGTCGCGGACCGCGCCTTCGACTGCCTCTTTTTGCCCGGAGGGCCCGGCGTCGCGCGCTTGCGCGCCGATCCTCGCGTCCGCTCGCTTGTCCTCCGCCAACACGCCGCGGGCGGCTGGATCGCCGCCATCTGCGCTGCGCCCACCGTGCTCAACGATGCGGGCTTACTCACGGGCCGACGCTACACGGCGCACTTCTCCGTCGCGCCGGAATTGCCCGCGATCCTCGCCCACGATCGTACGGTGTGCGATGGTCGTCTCCTCACCAGCCGAGGCGCGGGGACGTCGCTCGACTTTGCGTTGTTGCTGGTGGAAAAACTCGTCTCCCCCGCCAAGGCCCAAGAAATCTCCGCCGCCATCGCGGCCTGATCGTCGTTTGTCACCTCGTTCCCATGTCCAAGTCTCGTCCCAAAACTTACGATTTCCTCGTCATCGGCGGTGGTAGCGCTGGCTTCAACGCTGCGCGCGTCGCCGTCGGCCTCGGTCTCAAGACCGCCATCGTGGACGGCGCGCCCGAGCTTGGCGGGCTCTGTATCTTGCGCGGCTGCATGCCGTCCAAGACGCTCCTTTATATGACCGAGGTCCTTCACCTCGCGCAGCAAGGCCGCACCTTTGGCCTCAAGATTCCCTCGGCCCGCGCCGACATGAAGGCGATGCAGGCGCGGAAGAAAAAGATCATCCGCGAGTTTGCCTCGTACCGCGAAGCCGCGCTCACCTCGGGCAAGTTCGACTTGATCCGCGCCCACGCCCGTTTCCTCGACGCGCACACCCTCGCGCTCTCCGATGGCCGCACCGTCCGTGCGCGTCACATCCTCCTCGGCACCGGCTCCAAAGTCAGCGTGCCGACAATTCCCGGTCTCGCCGATTCGGGTTTTTGGACAAGCGACGACGTGCTCGATCTCGATTACATCCCCAAGAGCGTGATCGTGCTCGGCGGTGGCATCGTCGCCTGCGAACTCGCCCAGTTTCTCCACCGTATCGGCACGCGCGTCACGCTCATCCAACGCAGCGCTCAACTCTTGCGCGAACACTCCGCCGCCGCCGCTGCTGTGATTGAAACCGCGCTCCGCGAAGAAGGCATCGAGATCTTCACCGACACCGCGATCGAGCGCATCACCCGCGAGCAGCGCGGTGTGACCGTGCGTTTCCGTCACGGCGGCAAAACCCGCACGCGCCAAGCTGCACATCTGTTCAACGCGCTCGGCCGCGAGCCCAACACCGCCGCGCTCAACCTCGCCGCCGCTGGCGTCCACACCACCGTCAACGGCCAAGTCATCATTAACCGCTGGCAACAATCCTCCGCGGCCCACATCTACGCCGCCGGGGATTGCTCCGGCCCACACGAGATTGTCCACACGGCGATTCTCCAAGGCGAACTCGCCGCCCGCCACGCCGCCAAAGTCAAAAACCTCAAGCCCGTCGATTGGTCGCAATTGCTCAGCGTCGTGTTTACCGATCCGCCGCTCGCGACGCTTGGCCGCCTCGAGCGCGAACTCGATGCCGCCGGCGAGCCTTACCTAGTTGCGAGCTATCCGTTCAACGACCACGGCAAATCCATTCTCATGGATGCTAATTACGGGTACGTAAAAGTCCTCGCCGAGCCCAAGCGCGGCCGCATCCTGGGCGCCGAAATCGTCGGCCCACAAGCCGGCGAACTTATTCACGCGTTCAGCGGCCCACTCGCGCTGCGCGCCACGGTGTTCGATCTCTTACGTGCGCCGTGGTATCACCCGACCCTCGCCGAGATTCTCACCTACCCGCTCGAAGAGATCGCGGAAAAAATCGCGGCGCGTTGATCGGCCTCAGCCGGCGATTTTCAAGAGGTCGGGCAACTCCACACGTTTCTCGTAAATAGCTTTGCCGACGATGACGCCGTCGAGATTCGCGTAGCGCTGGCCGAGCTCGGCGAGTTTGACGACGTCTTCGCGCTGGCTCACACCGCCACTGGCGATCACGCCAAACTTACCCGCGCACAACATCGCTTCCTGCGCCGCGAAATTCGGCCCGGTCAACATCCCGTCCGTGCCAATGTCGGTGTAAATCAACGTCCGCACGCCGAGTGCGTCCATGCGCCGCGCGAGGTCGAGGGCGCCGGTGCCGGTGGTGTCGACCCAGCCTTTGACCGCGACTTTGCCATCTTTGGCGTCGATGCCGACGGCGATTTTTTCTCCAAAGGCCTGCACGAGTTCGCCGACAAAGCTTTCGCTCTCGGCCGCACGCGTGCCGATCACGACGCGACTCACGCCGAAGCCGAGCGCACGCTCGACCGCGGCGCGCGTGCGCAGACCGCCGCCGAGCTGCACCTTCATCCCGAGCGCGGCTATGCTTTGGACGACCGCCAGATTCTGCGGCTCGCCGGTGAATGCGCCGTCGAGGTCCACCACGTGCACCCACGCACTCCCATCGGCTTTAAACTGCGCGGCGACGGCGGCGGGGTTTTCCCCGTAAACGGTCTCTTGGTCCGCGCGGCCTTGGAGGAGCCGCACGGCGCGGCCCCCCTTGATGTCGATGGCTGGATAAATGGTCATACTATAAAAACGCTTTGCGCCCGCGCCCGACGGTGCGAGATTAAACCACATGTCGTCCTACCGTGTACCCGCCTTTCTTTCCGAACTGCTCCACGCCCGCTCGCCTTCCGGCTACGAGGCTGAGGCCCAAGCCGTCTTCGATCACCACGTAAAACCCGCCGCCGATCTCTACGCCAAAGACGCGCTCGGCAACCGCCTCGCCACACTCAACCCCAAGGGCGACCCCGTTCTCATGCTCGCCGGCCACATGGACGAACTCGGGCTCATCATCACCTACGTCAACGCCAACGGTTTCATCTATTTCGACACCATCGGCGGCCACGATCGCAGCATCATCTCGGGCCGACGCGTCATCATCCAGACCGCCAACGGTCCCGTCAAAGGCGTCACCGGCAAACGCGCCATCCATCTGATGGAAGAAGCCGACCGCAAAAAAGTCCCCGAAATCCACGAGATCTGGATCGATATCGGCGCCCGCTCGAAAAAAGAAGCCCTCGAGCGCATCGCCATCGGCGACGCCGCCACCTACGACCACGAACTGGAAATGATCCACGGCAGCGTCGGCACGGCCCGCGCCTTCGACAACAAGGTCGGCGCCTACATCGTGGGCGAAACCCTGATTCGACTCGCTAAATCGAAACGCAAGCTCGCCGCCAAGGTCGTGAGCGTCGCCACCTCGCAAGAAGAGATCGGCGTGCGCGGCGCAACCACCGCCGCTTACGCCGTCAATCCGCACATCGCACTCGCCGTCGATGTTGGCCACGCCACTGACCACCCCGATTGCGACAACCGCAAATACGGCGAAACCAAACTCGGCGGCGGACCGATCCTCTGCCGCGGCGCCAACATCAACCCGAAGGTCTTCGCCCGGCTGGTCGCGGCCGCGAAGAAATTAAAAATCCCGTATCAAGTTGAAGCCGACCCGCGCCCGACCGGCACCGATGCGCGCGCGATCCAGATGGGCCGCGGCGGCGTCGCCACCGGGCTCGTGAGCATCCCGCTGCGCTACATGCACACGCCGAGCGAAGTCGTGGACTTGGAAGACGTCGAGCGCTGCGTCCAACTCTTTGTGGAATTCGCCCTCGAACTCGAAAAGGGCGACTACGCGCATTGGTGAGAGCGGCGATCGCCGAAGCATTGGCCCGAGGCGCGTCGTCACGCGCCGAGGGCAACCTCGCCACGCCGCCCGCTCAGGCGGCGTTTTCGTTGGACTCGGCCTTGGGCGCGAGGCGCAAGGTGGGCCGACGACGGCCGGCGACTACGGTGGCGTCAATGATCACTTCCGTCACATCGTCGCGCTGCGGGAGTTCATACATGACCTCGAGCATGAGCGTTTCCATGATCGAGCGGAGCGCGCGCGCGCCGGTCTTAAGGTCGATGGCTTTTTGCGCGATCGCCTTCACGGCGTCGCGGGTGAAGTGCAGGCGCACGCCATCAATCGCGAAGAGCTTGGCGTATTGCTTGATCGTGGCGTTCTTCGTCTTGAGGAGAATTTTTTCGAGATCGGCGACGGAGAGTTGATCGAGCACAGAGACCACCGGCAGGCGGCCGATGAATTCCGGGATCATGCCGAAGCGCACGAGATCTTCGGGCGCGATTTTCTTCATCACCTCTTCGGGCGTGATCGCGCGGTCGGCGGCGTTGACGTGGAAACCGACGGAGCTCGAGCCGAGGCGTTTCTTGAGAATCTGGTCGAGGCCGACGAAAGCGCCGCCGCAGATGAAAAGGATATTGGTGGTATTGACCTGGATGTATTCCTGGTTCGGATGCTTGCGGCCGCCTTGGGGCGGGACGTTGCAGACCGTGCCTTCGAGGATCTTCAACAGCGCCTGCTGCACGCCTTCGCCGGACACGTCGCGGGTGATGGAAACGTTTTCCGTGGAGCGGCGGGTCTTATCGATTTCGTCGATGTAGATGATCCCGCACTCGGCGCGTTTCACATCGTAGTTAGCGGCTTGGAGGAGACGCAGCACCACGTTTTCCACATCTTCGCCGACGTAGCCGGCTTCGGTGAGCGTGGTCGCGTCGGAAATGGCAAACGGCACATCAAGGATGCGCGCGAGCGTGCGGGCAAGTAGGGTTTTACCGGAACCCGTCGGGCCGGCGAGGAGGATGTTACTCTTCTCGACTTCAACGTCGTTGAATTCGTGCGCCAGCTCCGAGGGATCGAGCGTGGAAGGGCTGGAACCGAATTTGAGGCGCTTGTAATGATTATAAACGGCGACGGCCAAAACCTTCTTCGCGTGGTCCTGCCCGATCACGAACTCATCGAGCGTGCGCTTGATCTCGGCGGGTTTGATGAGGCGGATCGCGGGCTTCGTATCCGTGGATGCGGCGGGCTTGAGCTCGCGGTCCATGATCGTCTTACAAACGCCGACGCAAGAGTCGCAGATGTACACGCCCGGCCCGGCGATGATTTTCTTCACCTCCGTCTGCGACTTCCCGCAGAAAGAACATAGCGTCATGCGCGATGATTTGGCCATTAGTCCAATTTGCCTCACTCCTAGGCGCTGAGTCCAGAGCAGAGTTAGCCTCAAACTGTGACAAAATTGCACCCGCCCCGGCTAGGGCGAAGCCCCCTGCCCTAAGCTTTTTAGGCCGCGGCGCTCGGCACCACGATCTTCTGGGCCTCGCGGGTCGAAGCGATCACGTGGTCCACGATACCGTAGGTCTTGGCCTCTTCGGCATCCATATAGTAATCGCGGTCGGCATTGCGCTCGACGTCGGCCACGGGCTTGCCGGTGTGCTTGGAGAGCACGCCGTTGAGCGTTGTGCGCCAGCGGATGATCTCGCGGGCGGCAATGGCGATGTCGGCCGTCTGGCCGCCAGCGCCGCCGCTGGGTTGGTGAATCATGACGCGGCTGTTGGGGAGCGCGAAACGCTTACCCTTACTGCCGGCGGCGAGGAGCACGGTGCTCATGCTGGCAACCATGCCGATGCAGTAGGTGACGACGTCGTACTGCATGAAGTTCATCGTATCGTAGATCGCCATACCCGCCGTGACGCTGCCGCCCGGCGAGTTGATATAAACGTGGACGTCTTTCTTCGCATCTTCCATCTGCAGATAAAGCATCTGCGCGATCACGAGGTTGGCGACGGCGTCGTCGATGGGCGTGCCGATGAAGATGATCCGGTCCTTCAAGAGGCGCGAATACACGTCCATGGCACGCGTCTCGCGGCCGTTGCTGTCGTAGATGGTGGGATTGGGAAGATAGTAGCTCACGGTAGGATGTTATCAGCGACTCAAGCCTTCGCTGGAGTCGTCGTAACCGTAGCCTTGGAGACGAGGAAATCAACCGCCTTGTCGAAAATGATGTTCTGTTGGATGGCGCGGAGCTGGTCGCGGTCCTTGGTGAGGTCCTTGACGAGCTTCTCGGGCTTCTGGCCAGAGCGACTGGCCTCGCGGTAGATGAAGTTATCGATGTCGCGCTCGCTCACACTGATCTTCTCGGCGGTGGCGATCTTGGCGAGGATGAGCTGGACCTTGACGCGCTGGGTGGCGGCTTTTTGGGCGCCGGCGAAGAGCTCTTTCTTGTCCTTTTCAAACTGATCCTGCGGCACGCCGCGGCGCATGTTTTCCTCGATGAACTGGCGGAGCACGCCTTGGGTCTCGGAATCAACGAGGCTCTGCGGCACGGGGAAATCAACCTTGGCGGCGATGGCCTCGGTGACTTGGCGGCGCTGCGCGGTCTGGTTCTCGTATTCTTTGCGGAGCTTAAGATTGCTGCGAACGCTGCTCTTGAGCGCGTCGAGGTTATCCACTTGCTGGGATTTGAAGAACTCCTCGTTGAGCTCGGGCAACACGCGCTCACGGATCTCGAGGATTTCGACGGCGTAGGTAGCGACCTTGCCGGCCAGCGCGGCCACGGGCGCGAAATCAGCGGGGAACGTGATCGCAATGTCCTTCTTGTCACCGGTCTTCACGCCAGCGAGGGCTTTGCCCAAGCCAGGGAGCACGCCGTCGTTGGCGCCTTCGACTTCTTCCCAGGTCTGCGGGACTTTGCCGTAGATTTGTTTCTCAGGGGCGAGCTCGGTGATGGCTTTGCCGTCAACGGTGCCTTCGTAGGAGAGTTTCACGTAATCGCTCTTTTGCGCGGGACGTTCGGCGACCTTAAAATCAGCGCGTTCGCCACGGAGACCTTCGATCACGGTGTCGACTTCGGCGTCGGTCGCCTCGGTGCCGGCGATCTCGGTGGGCAAGCCCACGTAGTCAGGGAGCGCGAATTCGGGCTGCACATCGACCGTGACGGTAACGGCGGCGGAGAGACCGGGCTCGATGGTGCCTTCCTCGACGTTCACGAGGTTGAGGACTTCGAGTTTCTTTTCGTCGAGGGCGCTGCGGTAGGCCTTGGCGACGACCTTCTGCTTGAATTCACCGAGGATGTCTTTGCCGTAGCGCTTCAAAACCATGTTGGCCGGGGCTTTGCCGGGGCGAAAGCCGGGGAGTTGGGCGAACTTAGAGAATTCGCTCACGGTCGCTTGGTATTCGGCGTCAACTTCACTCTTGTCGAGGGTGACGACGATGCTTTTGCGCGTATCGGAGACGTTATTGAGTTGGATGTTCACAGGTAAAAAGGTCGCGGACAGGTTATCGTTAAAAGAATCGCGCAACCTACGCGACGCACCTGTCCGGTCAATGCCGGATTCGGCCGCGCCGCGCGTCTAAGCGGTTGCGCGCTTGCCCCGCGACCATGCGATGCGTTTGGTGGCCCCGATGCCGAGTCTGTCCGAGCTCATCCGCGACCACGCCCCCGTCCTGCTTTTGGACGCGGCCTCGCTGCGCAGCCAAGTCGGTCTGTTCGCCGCCGACGGCACCGCTCGCTGGGAAACCCAGACCGGAGAAGCCGGCGTCGCGATCTTCCGCTGCGTCGAGCGCCTCGGCGTCGACCTCGCCACCGTGCGCGCGTTCGTCTTCTGTGAAGGCCCCGGCTCGACCCTCGGCATCCGCACCGTCGCGATGGCCCTCCGCGCTTGGCAAACCCTGAGCCCGCGCCCTGCCTTTACCTACGGCAGCCTCGATCTCATCGCCCACTCCCTCGGTGCGCCCGCGACCGCCATCATCGCCGATGCCCGCCGCGACACCTGGCATTATCAACGCCTGGGCCAACCCCTCCGCCGCGTCACCACCGCCGAGCTCGCCGCCCCACTTCTCACCCCCGCCGATTTCCGCAACTGGACACCCTTGCCCGCCGACGTTGCGACGACGCCCTACGAGGTGGCATCCCTTCTCGCCCGCACGCCCGAGGCCGCGCTCTTCCGCGCCGTCGAAGCCCCCGAAGCTTTTTTGCACGAAGAACCGAGCTACGCGACCTGGAGCCCGCACATCCACCGCGCGCCCACCCCCGGCGCTTAACTTACGCCGAGATTCGTCACCAAGGGAGCGCCCAGCGAGGAAACTGCGCTTGACCCGACGCGCAAAATCCAAATTTTCTCACCTCCGTCAGACGCCCCCATCGTCTATCGGCTAGGACGGGTGGTTCTCATCCACCAAAGCGGAGTTCGACTCTCCGTGGGGGCACCAATTTTTAGAGGCTTCAGAGTGAAAAAGCCAAAAGGAAGGGGTCAAAAAAGGGCACTTGAGGACACATAGGCGTCCGATATTGTCCGATTTTTATGGGCACCCCTACCCGCTTTCCCCACTTGATAAGAGACCAGTCGGTTGTGGTCCGAATTGTCCGCACAAAAGCGAAATCCACCGTTTCAGGTTTCTGCTACACTGTCTCGTGGGTTGGCCCGAATGGTCGCGAACGACTAAACCGAACCGACTTTGCGGAGGCGGAGGCCGAGGCCAGAACAAAAGCGGCTCAACTCGCGGCCGGAATAGCCGCCGCAAGTATGGTCAGCAATTCGGACATCACCGAACTCACTCAAGCCAGAGAGATCGTAGCCGAACACGGAATACCTTTGGTCAGTGCAGTAGCAGAGTGGAGCAAAGCAAAATCACTCGCGGGCACTTCACTTATCAACCTGTGCGAAGAGTGGTCCAGAAAACGAACTGCCAGTGTTCAACGCGTAAAAGTAGCCGATGCCGTCACACAGTTCATCACCGCGAAAAACGCGGCGAAACAAGAAGGCACGCGAACCTACGGGGCGAAACTCAAACCTGTGAGCGAACACTTTGGAGAATACTACTTGGACAGCATCAGCACCAAAGATTGGACCAAGTTTCTGGCGCGCTACGAAAATGGAGTTACGCACAATGACATTCGTAAGAAAATAGTAACCCTCTGCCGTTGGTCGCAGAAAAACAACTACCTCTCCGAGGACATAAAACCAGAAATTGAAAAAACAGACCGCCACAAAGAAGAGAGAAGTCCCATCGGCATATTGAGTCCCAAAGAATTCGGAAATATCTTGGCGTTTATTCGCAAACATTACCCGCAACATTTAGCCGCTTTGGTTGTGGCTGGCTTCTGTGGAGTGCGCGGCGACGAAATTCAAGGCAAGCGCGACAAACGCGAAATCCGACAACTTTGGTCGGACATTCACACAAAACCTCAAAAGAACGATTATGCTTTCCTAAAAGTCACCATCGCCAAAGAGAACACTCCAGCAGACCGAATAGTTCATCTCCAGAAGGCTGCACTGGCTTGGCTCAAAGTGTGCCCCAACCCACACCAAGGTGCCATTTGCGAGGAAGGAGCCATAGAAAAAATCCGACTCATACTCCGGAAGGCGAAATTCCATCTGCCTGAAAACTGTTTTCGCCACTCGTGGATTACCTACCGAATAGCAGTGACACAGGACAAGGCTCACACCGCGACCGAAGCGGGAAATAGCGTCCAAGAAATTGACCGACGCTACAGAGTTCCTAAACCGCGCCACGAAGGCATCGCTTGGTTTGCGCTGCGTCCCAGTCGTAGCAAAAACAAAAAATGAACTCAACGAATTGAGCGTTTTCCCACCCAGATGTGCAAAGCAACTCGGTCAAAACGCACAACGCGTTTATTTATTCTGCATCTCGGCAATCCTTGCCGTCTAACCATACGCATAAATGCTCCACGATTGGTATAACCTAAAAGCGACATCGCCTCGGTTACAGTAAGAAGATTATCAAACGCCGATACACGACTTTGTGGCGGCGAGAATTGCGGCGATAAATCCGCATTGGGAATATTCGTATAACTTACATTCCGCATCTGCGCCTACGAGTTCGGCGCGAAAAAAAGCAAGGCTCACGGTATTCTGACATACTGCGCGTATAAATAAAAAAGCCTGTGTATTGAAATGTCAGAAACATAGGACCACATTGAACAAAATTATGCAAGTAGTCAATACAATAGTGACTTATAATAAGTCAATTTTTCGGTAAAAAAAGCAGAATTTACTTTTTATATCAGAGTTTTGGATACGCAGACCACTATTTATTGAACAGAAGAGTTCAGTAAGTTGCGCCAAAGATTTTTCGGTCAGTGAGAAGAACCCAGCCGCGCAACTGCTGGGTTTTTTTACGCCCACACCGGTGTGTGGGCGGCACTGGCAAGAACCCCACGAGGCTCTTGTAAGTTTCTATTCACTCCACTCGTGACACCGAAAAAATATGAAAATCACAGACCAAAATACCGAACCCACAGATTACCGAAAATATCTTCCTCACTATGCTGCACTCAAAAATAACGAGACAGCCAAATGGGTCTGCTTCGGCACTCTCACTCACAAATATTCAACTGCCCCAGCCACTCAAATATCCCGCTTCAAGACCTTGATGGATACACTCGGTGCCTCGAATAACTCGTTTGGAAAAAGGCTTCATTGGGTTGTGCGAGCAGAACAACACGCGTCAGAACAGTGGCATCTTCATTTTTTACTTGGAGCGCACAAAGTGATAGACGGACACACGCACAAATTTTCCATCAAAGACGCCTGTGCTTTTTTAGAAAATAAATGGGAGTATGGCATCGCGGATGTTGAAGCGTATGACGCCAAAAGAAACGGGCTGGAATATGTGCTGAAAAAAACAGGAAAAGATTATGACGATCTCGTGGAGATGAGCACTTCGCTCACGACCCTATTGAAAAAAGACAAAACAAACAGCGCCGCCACTCAACCCAACGTGCGAGACCCACTGCTCGCCGAGGTCATAGCGCACCTCAACAGAGACAAAGTCGTAGCCTACTTTGGCGATGAAATGGAAATCGCAAGGAGTCGCAGAGCGTGAAAATAACGAACGAAGAA
>CAMDRP010000068.1 GCA_945906965.1 Opitutus sp. GAS368
CGACCAACGAAGCGTTTCACCGCCTCGGTCCAGCTCAACGTCGCCAACGTCCTCGATGTTAATCGCACGCTCTACTTGCTCAACAGCTCGAACGGCACGTTGCGCTACGCCCAATGGTTCAACGCCCCGCGCAAATTCTCCGTCACGACCACGCTGCGTTATTGAGCCCCTTTTCCGACGGCGCTTTTTACTTTTCCCGTTATGCTTCGCTCACTTCCATCCCTCGTGTTGTTGGCTGGCTCGCAGTTCGCGTTCGCGTTCAACGCCTGCGCCGCGTCGGCGACATCGTCGCCCGCTCGCCCCGTTGAGGTTAGCGGCATTTATCCGCATCTCGCCTATTTCAACACCTCCGGCGAGTGCGGCACCGGCGCCGTGGTGCCTTGGGCCGACCGACTCTGGATCGTCACCTACGCCCCGCATAAACCGAAGGGCTCCGACGACCAATTGTACGAAATCGATTCCGCGCTCCGGATCACCGCCCGCCCCGAAAGCGTCGGGGGTACTCCCGCTAATCGTTTCATCCACCGCGAATCGCAGCAGCTCTTTATCGGTCTCCACGCCATCGATGCGCAGGGTCGCGTTCGCACCATCCCGTACGAAAAAATGTACGGCCGCCCCACCGGCAACGCCCGCCATCTCACCGATCCCGCTAACAAAATTTATTACGCCTCGATGGAAGAGGGTTTTTACGAGGTCGACGTTCACACGCTCGCCGTCACCGAACTTTTCCGCGACGAGCAACTCAAAGACGGTCGCAAAGCCAATCTCCCCGGCTACCACGGCAAAGGCCTCTACTCCGGCCAAGGTCGTCTCATCTACGCTAACAACGGCGAACACGGTAAGGCCGCCCTCGTGAATCCCGAGGTTTCTTCCGGCGTCCTCGCCTCGTGGGACGGCGTCGCGGAAAACTGGTCCGCGGTCCGTCGCAACCAGTTCACCGAGGTCACCGGCCCCGGTGGACTCACGGGCAACGCCGCTCCCGCCACCGATCCGGTATGGTCCATCGGTTGGGATCACCGCTCGCTCATTCTCCAAGTCCTCGATCACGGCGCGTGGCACAGCTACCGGCTCCCGAAATCCAGCCACTCCTACGACGGCGCTCACGGTTGGAACACCGAGTGGCCGCGCATCCGCGACATCGGCGAAACCGATCTGCTCATGACGATGCACGGCGCGTTTTGGCGTTTCCCGAAAAATTTCGATGCCATGCACTCCGCCGGCATCGTCCCGCGCTCAAATTATCTCAAAGTCATCGGTGATTTTGCCCGCTGGAACGATCAGGTCGTCCTCGGCTGCGACGACACCGCGCAGAGCGAATTCCTCAACAAGCGTAAAGCTAAGGGCGCCCTCGCCGGCCCCGGCCAATCCCAATCGAACTTGTGGTTCATCGACCCCGCGCAACTCGATCGCCTCGGCCCGCCCATTGGCCGCGGCGCCGTCTGGCTCAACGACTCGGTCAAGGCCGATACACCTTCCGATGCTTTCCTGTTCGCCGGCTTCGATCAGCGTCTGCTCCATCTCGCGCACGACGCGCCCGCTGCAGTCACGTTTACCCTCGAGGTCGATCGCCTTGGCAACAACACGTGGAGCGAACTCCGCCGCCTCGAAGTTCCCGCCGGCGGTTATGCGTTCACCGAATTTTCTCCAAGCGAAACCGGCGCATGGATCCGCGTGCGCACCTCCCGTGATTGTGCTCACCTCACCGCGACCTTCTCATACCGCGCGACCGATGCCCGCACCACGACGGCTGCGTCGCTGTTCACCGGTCTTGCGACCGATGCTTCAAAAAAACCGCTCGGTGGCCTTCTGCATGCGCGCGGCGCCGGCAAAAAAACGCTCGGCCTCGCCGTCGGTGACACGTTTTACGAAATGGGCCCTGAGCTCCAGTTGCGCCCGAGCGCCGAACCTGGCGCGGCGGCTTGGATGCAAAAGCACGTTGCGATCCCGCGCGACGCCCTCGCACTCGACGCCGCGAGCGTGATTTACACCGACGAAGCCGGCAAACGCTGGCGCCTCCCGCGCGGCCGCGCCGATTACCGTCTTGAAGGCCCGCTTGGTTTTGAGCGCACCGACCGCGAAGTCTGCACCGAACGCGATCTGCTCAACGCCGCGGGCACTTTTTTTGAGTTACCGGCCGAAAATGCCGGCGGTATCGCCAAAGTGCGCGCGCTCACCACGCATAACCGCCGCATCCAAGATTACGCCTCGTGGCGCGGCTTGCTGGTGTTGACCGGCCTCGACGCCGAGGCACCGGTTTCGAATTCCCACATTGTGCGCTCCACGGATGGTAAAGCCGCGGTCTGGCTCGGGGTCGTGGACGATCTTTGGCGCCTCGGCAAACCCGTCGGCGTCGGCGGCCCGTGGAAAGATACCGCCGTCCAGCCCGGCGTCGCTTCCGATTCGTATTTACTCACGGGCTACGATCGCAAAACGCTCACGCTCTCGCACACCTCGGCCTTGCCCGTGCGTTTCCGCGTTGAGGTCGATCTCACGGGTACGGGTCAATGGGTGAACTATCGCAACGTTGATGTACCCGCTGGCCAAGCGCTCGCCCATGCGTTCCCGGCGGCTTATCAAGCCTACTGGATTCGTTTTGTCGCCGAGTCAGCCACCACCGCCACGGCGTGGCTCGACTACAAGTGAGACGTTGCGTGCGTCGACCAGCTCATCGTTAAACTGAGGTTACCCCCATGCGCCTCACTCGTTTTTTCCTAACAGCTACTTTGCTCACCGCGCTCAGCCACGCCGCCGTCGATTCCGCCCGGCCGCGCAACATCGTCATCATCTACGCCGATGACCTCGGCTACGGTGATCTGAGTTGCTACGGCGCGCACCGCGTCAGCACGCCCAACGTCGACCGCCTCGCGCGTGAAGGCCTGCGCTTCACCTCTGCGCACACGACTTCAGCGACGTGCACGCCCTCGCGCTTTGCCCTCCTCTCCGGCGAATATCCCTGGCGTCGCGACGGCACCGGCGTTTTGCCCGGCGACGCTGCGCTCGTGATCGACACCCAGCGCGCGACCTTGCCCGCAATCTTGCAACGCGCGGGCTACGCCACCGCCGCGGTTGGCAAATGGCACCTCGGCCTCGGCGCGCCGAATCAGGCGATTGATTGGAATCAACCCATCGCGCCCGGCCCGCGCGAAGTGGGCTTCGACACCAGTTTCATCATGGCCGCCACCGCAGATCGGGTGCCGTGCGTGTACGTGGAAAATCAGCGTGTCGTCGGTCTCGATCCCGCTGACCCCTTGCGCGTGAGCTACAAAGTACCGTTTCCTAGCGAACCCACCGGCGTCACCGATCGCGCGAAACTTAAGCTCAACTGGTCGCACGGCCACAACATGGCGGTCGTGAACGGCATCGGCCGCATCGGTTATTTTACCGGTGGGCGCGCGGCCCAGTGGGTCGATGAAGACATGGCCGACACGTTCACGCGCAAGGCCGTGGACTTCATTAACCGCGAGAAAGACCGGCCCTTTTTCCTCTACTTCGCTCCGCACGATATTCATGTGCCGCGCGTCCCGCATCCGCGGTTCGTCGGTCGCACTACGATGGGTGCGCGCGGAGATGCCATCGTGCAATTGGATTGGCAGGTCGGCGAAATCCTCGCCGTCCTCGAGCGCCACGGCCTTACGCGCGATACGTTAATCCTGCTCAGCAGCGACAATGGCCCCGTCCTCGATGACGGTTACCAAGACGGCGCCGTGGAAAAACTCGGCGACCATCGTCCCGCCGCGCAGCTTCGCGGGGGTAAATATAGCCGCTTCGAAGCCGGCACGCGCGTGCCTTTGCTCGTGCGCTGGCCGGCGCGCGTGCGCCCGGGCGTTTCGGATGCGCTCGTAAGCCAAGTCGATTTTCTCGCTACACTCGCTGCGCTCACCGGCCAGAAACTCGCCGCCGCCGATGCGCCCGACAGTTTCGATCAAACCGCTGCACTCCTCGGTGAATCGCCCCGCGGCCGTGATTACTTGATCGAGCATAGCAACAAACTCGCGCTGCGCGAAGGCCGTTGGAAATTCATCGCGCCCGCCGCCGGCGACGCCGTTTCAAAATTCACCGGCATCCAAACCGCCAATCTGCCCGCGCCGCAACTTTACGACCTCGCGAACGATCCCGGCGAAACCCAAAACCTCGCCACCGCTGAACCCGCGCGCGCCGACGCCATGGCCGCTCGTCTCGCGGCCTTGAAGGCCGCACCGCGCTCTCGTCCCTGATTTTTATATTTCGATTTTCTAATTTACCCCCCCATGAAACGCCTTCGCGCTCTCTTCCTCGCCCTGTCGGTTACCACGTCCGCCCTCGCGGCCGATCGCCTCTTAGTCGAAGCGGAAAATTTTTCCGCACCCGGTGGCTGGTCGCTCGACACGCAGTTTATCGACATCATGGGCTCGCCCTACTTGCTCGCGCACGGTCTCGGCCAACCGGTGGCCGATGCGACCACGACGATCATGTTGCCGACCGCCGGCACGTACCGTGTCTGGGTCCGCACCAAAGACTGGGTCGGCGAGTGGAAAGCCCCCGGCGCGCCCGGCAAATTCCAGCTCCTTATTAACGGTCAGCCCCTCACCGAAACTTTCGGCACGAAGAGCGCCTCGTGGTTCTGGCAGGACGGCGGCACCGTGCAAATCGCCGCACCGAAAACCACGCTCACACTCCACGACCTCACCGGCTTCGACGGGCGTTGCGATGCGATTTATTTCACCCGTGACCTCCAGGAAATTCCGCTTAACGACTCCGCGCCGCTCTCCGCGTGGCGCCAAGCCGCACTCAATCTTCCCGCCACGCCCCAAGACGCCGGTGATTACGATCTCGTTGTGGTCGGCGGTGGCTACGGCGGCATGGGGAGCGCGATTTCGGCGGCGCGCATGGGCCTGAAAGTTGCCCTGATCCAAAATCGCCCCGTCCTCGGCGGCAACGGCAGCTCCGAAGTCCGCGTCTGGGCCATGGGTCTTGTCCGCCGCGGCAAGTATCCCTACATCGGCGAGATGGTCGAAGAGTTTGCCGACAAAGCTAAAAACTCTCCCGGCACCTACGAAGAATTTGGCGACGCACAAAAAGAAGCGCTCATTCGTTCGGAGAAAAACATCAGCCTGTTCCTCAATGAGCATGTCTACGCGGCCACGACCATGGGTGGTCGTATCGACTCCGTCACCGCGCTCAACACCCGCGATAGCCAACGCAAAAAATTCCGCGGTAAATTCTTCGTCGACTGCACCGGTCACGGCAACCTCGCCGCCCTCGCGGGCGCCAAGACCGAGATCGAATTTAAAGATCTCCTCGGCATGTCAAATATGTGGGTTTGGAGTAACGCCACGGCCCCACGCACCTTCCCCGTGACCCCTTGGGCGCTGGATCTTAAGATGGAGGACTTTCCCTATCCCAAACCCGGCAAAGGCGACATGAAAGACAAGGGCAAGGGCGAGTGGTTTTGGGAGAGCGGTTTCAACAAACACCCGATCAACGAACTCGAGCTCATTCGCGATTGGAACCTGCGCGCGGTTTTTGGCGCCTTCAACGCGATGAAAAATCGCGACGGCGCCGCCGAGCACCCCAACGCCAAACTCGATTGGGTTGCCTACGTCGGCGGCACGCGTGAGTCGCGCCGTATTCTCGGCGACGTCATGCTCACGCATGATGATATCGTGAGCAAAAAAGATTTCTCCGATGGCTGCGTTCCCAGCACGTGGAGCATCGACTTGCACTTCGCGAAAAAAGAATATGCCGATAAATTTCCGGATAACCCTTTCATTTCCGTCGCCGAGCACGACCGGCGCATCGATCGCGATTTCGGTTACCCGATTCCTTACCGCTGTCTTTATTCGGTGAACATCGAAAATCTCTTTATGGCCGGTCGCAATATCAGTGTCACCGATCAAGCCCTCGGCACCGTGCGCGTGATGAAGACCATCGGGATGATGGGTGAGGTCGTCGGCAAAGCCGCCGCTATCGCCGTGCAACGCGGCGGCACCCCTCGTGACGTCTACGCCAAATACTGGAAGGAACTCGACAGTTTACTCCAGCTGCCCGGCCGCGCGCGCCGTGCCACCCTAGAGGCCCCTTTCCAGATTGCTGGCCCTGCGCCCAGCCCCGTCGACGACACGGGTGGTCGCGGTGGTGGCATTAGCCCCATTAACCTCCCTGGTATCGTGATCGATAATAAATCGGCTCAGCTCACCGGCAAATGGGAACCCGGCTCCAATCTCGAACACATCGGCCCTGATTACGTGTACGCCCGTGGCCCAGGGCATCGCGCCATTTTCGCGTTCACCGTGCCGGCCGACGGGCGCTACGAAGTCCGCTTCGCCACCGCCCCACACGAAAACCGCGCGAGTAATACCGCCGTTGTAATCCGTCACGCTGACGGCACGACGCCGGCGAGCCTTAACCAACGCCAACCCGCCCCCATCGGCGGCCGCTGGATTTCGCTCGGCTTTTTTAATTTTAAAGCCGGTCAACCCGCCGCCGTCGAAGTCGATGCCGCGGGCGCCAACGGCAACGTCCACCTCGACGCCGTGCAGGTGCTTCCCGCTAAGTAAGGCGCGGCGAGGGCCGCCTTAAGGTCTGGCTGTGGTGGCGCTGCGGATAGCGCCACGCAGCACTACAAGTTTTCCGTTTTTTACCTCAGCCTCAAATAAACCGGCGCTGGCGTCGGGCTCCACGTGGAGCCCTCCGCACTGCAGCACGTTTCCGCCGCTCAGAAATAGATACTCGATTTGGCCAGCAGCATCGCGGCGGAGCAGGCACAATGCGCTATCGGTGGTGACGGCCCAATCCGCTTGCACGAGTTGGGTTGGATGAGCCGAGCTTGTCGCGGGCGCGGCGATGATCAGATCGGTTTTTCCATCCGCGTGTTCTACGCGGACGGCAATATGGGAGTCGTCAGCTACGGCACCGGATGGCATCTGTAAATCTAGGCGGGTGATCGCTCCGAGCTTAGTTTCTCCGGCGTAGGGTTCGAGCACGGCGACAAAGTTCGATTGCAGGGGTGCGGGAGTGGGAGCGCTTCGACCGATTACAAGACTGGGGACCCAGGCTTCTTGGCTGACGCCCTTTTCAGGGTACATGAGCCAGCTTTCGGCTAAAGAGGCATGGGCGTCGCGCGTGAGATCAGTGGTGCGCAGGTGGACGGTTTGGCCCGCTGGTAGGTAGCCGTAGCGATCCTCAGCTTTCCAATCTAAGTGCCAGCCCGGAGTGGCGGGTCCGCCGCGAAAGTTACGCATTTGCACGTTGTCACCGAGGTCTGCGCGAGGTGCTAGATTCAGGCCGGTGGCGCTGGCGGTACCAAAATAGCCGTGGAGAAATCGGGTGTGTTCTTGGCCACCACTGACCCGAAAGATATCCAACACATAGCTGTCGGCGGGTGACATATCGATCAACACCAAGGAGCGCTCATAAGTTTTTAGCGTCGAGGTTTGTACCAGTTCTGGACCCGCCGCCCGAACCCACTGGGTGTGCTGGCCGTTGGCCCAAGCCGTGATTTTTCCTAGTACTTGTTTTTTTCGCGGCTCGAGTTGGAGACGTAAGGGATCCGTCTCAGGTTGGCCAAAACCAGCGAGTTGATTTTTACCATCAACAACGACCGTGTTGTGCGCCGCGGTCATTTTATACCAGTTGGCTCGCGGGGAATGCCAACCGCCAAACTGTACGGGCGGATAACCAAAGCCGGAGAGTAATTCCAGTCCATGCGCGTACAGGCCCACGTTCATGCCGTCGCCGCGGCCATGGTTACCGCCGATGTCGTAATCAAGCCACACTCCGCGCTCCTTCTCTCCAGATCCGGAACGCAAAATAGCCAGACCCCATTCACTCTTATTTACCGAGGTAGGATGCAAGGTTACGCCTTTTTGCTTTATGACTTGGGCTACCATCGCTTGAAACGCCGACGAATCCTGATGTAAAAGATCGTAGGGTAGATCCGTTACGCTCTGTTGATTGGCGCGGTAGAGCAGTTGCACATAAGTCGGATCGCCCGTGATTTCATAAAGTTTTCCAAAGAGCGTAAAATCGGAGACAAAAGGAATCCCGCCCAGCGTGGGATCGAAGGCAAAGCGGCTGAATGCGGCTCCGGCATACACCGGGTCCTTCACGCCGAAGGCTCCAGCGTCTCCGATTTTCGGGTAGTAGCTCTCGCCCAGCCACGTATCGACGTGGAACAGAAACAGCTGTTTCACGCTAGGCACACGCTCGACCAGCGTCGCGAGTAAGTCGGGGGCCAGACGATCGAAAAGCGCAAGCACGTTGGCCATACTGCGCGGCGCAAAGGTGCTGTACGCGCCGAGGCCTTTTTCTCCGCTTAAACCATCGACGGCGGTGGCGCGCGCCAGCGTGGTTTGGAGGGCGTCGAGTAGGGCCGGGCGATTGCGTGGCCAGTCCAACACCGCCTGATTGATAAGCAGCGTCGTATCGGTGTTCGGGAAGTTGCTAAAAATTTTCTCCGGTTGGCGTAAGGCGTGGCGCAAGATGCCGTCCTCAATGTTGCGCTGAATATCGGCCATCGATTTTTTGGGGTTCGCCAAAAGATACCTCGCGGCCTTCGCCGCTAAAAAGTCGACGGCGGCGCGGTCCTCGGCGAGTGCCGGGAAAATCATGTCGTAAGCTAGCGCGAGCTCCATCGTCTCGCGGCATGCGTCATGCCAGACGGTGACCAGACCAGCGCCAACGATGGGATCCGCTTTCTCATAGGAGATGCCTTGGGTCAAAAAATCGAAGCTCGGATAAAGATCGGCCACGCGGTCCAATAAAATGACCGCCTTGTGCGCGTAGCGGGGTTCGCCCGTTAGCACGTAGCTCATCGCCAGCGTACGGATCCCTGCCATCACGACCTGTTTCCACTGACCGTAGATCAGATAGGCGCTAATGAAATGCCAGCGATTGATCCCGTCATGGTAGCCCGTGCCATCGTCCACGCCAAACCGGCGTAGCGGATCCTCTGCACCCGGGTGCTCGGCGTTGAACAGAAGCGTGCGATCCGCCCGCTCCGGCGCGAAGACGCCGTGAGCATCAAGCCCGGAGCGATAAAATCGAGCGAAGTCATTTTTGGGAAACATCGCGTGGCAATGCGGGCAAGCCGCCTTCCACGGCTGGCGCAACCCGTCGATTTTCCAGCCATACATCGGCACATCTTTTCGGCAGGAAGGGCAAAAGCCGTTGGACCACACCATCCACGAGCGTCGCAGGGTGGCTCCAAACATCGCCGACCAAAGTTCATCATCCGATTTTTCCAGCCAGACCTGGGCCGCCTCCAGGCACGCGCGAGCCTGGGCCTGAGCCGCGGGATTACGCTTCAGATTGGCCTGCAAAACATCGGTCGTCGCCTTGGGAAAAAATACGGACTGCCGCTTGGTTTCACCGCTCGCTTCCAACTTTACGGGCGCAGCCCAACTCACCCCCATAGCCAACATTGCCGAACACCAGACCAGTTTCAGGGTGTAAAACATCCTGCGAGCTTTTAGCGTCGAATTAAAAATGAGGAGGAAATTCTAGCTCGGCCCTGTCATTTTTAATGAACGATCATGCGTGATTTTCGCTGGCCCCGTCACGTACAACGAGGAGTTGGGACCGGTTCAAAGGGCTCGCCAAAATCGTGGTATCCGCAAATGACTTAGCGCCCCGCTGCGGCCGCATCCGCAGCGATACCCGTCGTTGAAAACCTTTCTTATCCAGCTCTACCGGTTTGCTGTCGTCGTCACGATCGCGTGGTTAATCCGTGACGTCGCTGTGCGTCAGCGCGTGCAGGGCGATTCCCCGGTCCTCGCGAGCGAAATCGTTTCTTTGCTTCCGGAGGCGTTCAAATTGCGTCCCGATGATTCGGCCCGCGACGGACTTTTTGTGCTCGATCGTGCCGGGCGCGAACTTGGCTATGTGGTGCGCACCCAACCGGCCTGCCGGGATATCATCGGCTACGCCGGTACCACTGACGCACTCGTCGTACTTGACCGCGATTGGAAAATCCTGGGTTTAAAAATTCACGCTTCCGAGGACACCGCTAGCTACATCAACGATATCACGCTTGATCGGCGCTTTTTAAAAAAATGGAACGGCCTTACCTGGGACGTCGCGGCGGGACTCGATCTTAAAGCGGCCGGGATCGAAGGCGTTTCGGGCTCCACGATGACGAGCATGGCTATCGCCCAAAGCGTAAAAGCTAGGCTTCAACTCAGCCGCGACCAACTCGCCGCGCGCGTGCCGTTGCGCTTTGCCGCAAGAGACCTCGCGCTGCTCGGGGTGCTCGCCGCCGCGGGCTTCATGGCCTTCGGCCGCACCGAGTGGCGGCAGCGTTGGAAACGACCTTACCAAATCGCACTGCTCGTTTATGTCGGTTTTATCGCGGGTGATCTCATCGCGCAAAAACTGCTCGTGGGTTGGGCGCGCGGCGGGGTGCCATGGACAAGCGCGCCCGGTTTGCTGTTGCTCACCGCGGCGGCACTCCTCGTGCCATGGGCGAGCGGGAAACCCTTTTATTGTCACCACATCTGCCCGCATGGCGCCGCGCAGGAACTTATCAGTCAAATTCGGCCTAAGCGTTTTCAAGTCACGCTCCCGGCCGACGTGATCCGCGGTTTAGAAATTTTGCCGGGTGCTTTGCTCTTTTTTACCCTGGTCGTCGCCATGGTCGCGTTGCCGTTTGACCTCGCCGGACTCGAGCCGTTTGCGGCCTACGTGATCCGCTCCGCCGGGGTCGCGACGCTCGCGGTCGCAGGGATTGGTTTGGTCGCGGCATTTTTCGTACCGCAGGCTTATTGTCGTTTCGGTTGCCCCACGGGTGCATTGCTCAATTTCGTGCGTACACGTGGCGCGACGGATTCATTTTCACGGCGCGATACCGTGGCGCTCGGCTTGGTCCTTTTGGCCTTCGCTTTGAACCAAAATCAGCTCGCGTTGCTACGTTGGATACAGGGCGTCCCATGAAACGGGAGCGGGGATTTTTTTTGGCGTTAGGATTTTTCGTGGCCCCGCTCATGGCCACGGAACCCGTGGTGCTGAACGGTCGCGCGATGGGTACGACCTGGACGGTGAAATTTTTTCAACCCTCGCCGCCGCTTAATCCTGCGTCCCTGCACCCGCGCATCTCCGAAAAATTGGAGCAACTGGAGCAGCAGTTTTCTACGTATCGGCCCACCTCCGAACTTTCGCGATTTAACGCGGCGAAGCGTACGGATTGGATCACGGTTTCACCTGAAATCGCGCGGGTCGCGGCGGCAGCCCAAGCGTTGAGTTGGCGCACCGAGGGCGCCTTCGATGTGACGGTGGCGCCGTTGGTGCAGCTTTGGGGTTTTGGGACGCAGCGCCGGGCTTCACCACCGCCGGCCCAGGAAATTACGGCCGCGCGGGCGCTGGTGGATTGGCGTCGGCTCGAAGCAAGGCAGTCACCGCCGGCGCTACGTAAAACTCAGCCGGATCTGTCGGCGGATTTTTCGTCGATCGCTAAAGGCTTCGCGGTGGATGAACTCGCTGAACAGCTCCTCGCGCTCGGCGTGGCTGAGGGTTGGGTGCAGATCGGCGGCGATATTAAAACGGTGGGCACACGTGGTTGGCGCACCGGGATTGCTTCGCCGGGAGCGTCGGGGTCGGAGCCGGCAGCGACGGCACAGACGCTCGAATTGGTCGGTCGCGCGCTTTCCACCTCGGGCGATACGAATAATTTTTTCCAGTACGAGGGGCGACGTTACGGGCACATCATCGATCCTCGCACCGGCGAGCCGGCGCGCGGTGAGCTGGCAGCCGTCAGTGCGGTGGATACCACCTGCGCGACTTCGAGCGCATGGGCTACCACGCTATTTGTGCTCGGCGCGGAACAGGGTTTTACTTTCGCCGTACGTGAGCGGATCGCCGCACTGTTTATTGTGCGCACGGCTGAAGGTTTTTCCCTCAAGCCGACGCCGCAGTGGTCTCAAGTCTCGCTCTCGGGTGGGCGCTGAGATTTAGAATTAGGCTCGGTGAGTTCGCTCACGGAGGTGGTGCGCCAGTTAAGTGTGATGGAGAGAATGCGAAAAACAAACGTAAGACCAATGGCTCCGACGGCCGCGTGCGTCGGCGTGAGTTGGAGTTGAGTGACGAAAAATACGAACAGCACGGAGCCGGCGAGGGCGGCGAGGGCGTAGAATTGGCCGGGTTTAAAAACAAGCGGTTCTTCGCGCGTGATGAGATCGCGGAGCAGGCCGCCGCCGGCGGCGTTGATTACGCCGACTAAGACAGCAGCAGGAATGGCGAGGCCGGCGAACAGGGCTTTTTGGGTGCCAAAGGTGGCGTAGGCGCCGAGGCCGAGGGCGTCGATGATGGCGATAGCGCGGCGGAAGTGTTTGATGCGTCGACCAAAAATCGCGCACACGACCGTCGCAGCGATGATGACCTCGATGTAGCGTGCATCGGTGAGGAGCGGCGTCGGGGTGGTGGCGGGGATAAACACGCCGTCGCGAATGAGCCCGCCGCCGATGCTGGAGACGAGCGCGAGGAAGAATACCCCGACGATATCGTAGCCGCGCTTGAGGCCAGCCAGCGCGCCGGTGAGGGCGAAGGCGAAGGTGGCGCCGAGATCAAAAATGACAGGAAGTTGGAAGGTGGTGACAGGCAAGCGGATCAACCCTACGAGGAAATCCGCAACGGGCAAGGCGGGCCTTAGCCTAAGACGTATCGGCGCGATCAGAGCCAAACTCGCCGTCTGCACGTTGCTACCGTGAGACATCTCGGCGCCGCCGTATTTCTATCGTTCGATGCTAACTAGCGAATGCTCGCCGCAGCCAAGGGCTTTGTGACGAAGCCATCCCAGAGATTCTGAGTGGACGATGCGGCTCCAGCCGCGGATTCTAAGAATAACGCATCAAGCGTACTGGGGTACGCGTTCACCTCTGCGGATCGATTTTTCGGCTTTAGACTTCAATGCCTTTGAGAACCGCTTAATCGTTAATTCCTCTACTACCGGTTGGTATGGCTTGATCTGCTGGGCAATCTTCATCGCCATCGCACGGGAGGCTCGAATATCGTGGGATAGCTGCGCACGCATCCAGTAACCCTGCGTGAGCCCGAAGAAGGCGCAAAGACGAGCATCCGTATCGGGCGTGATGGCCCGTTTTCCGTTGATGAGGTCGCTGATTCGTTGGGCAGGCATGTGGGTTTCTTGAGCCAATCGGTAGGCCGAAAGGTTCATGGGCTTCAGGAAATCCTCAGATAGGAGTTCACCGGGGTGAGTATTAATTAGCTGCGACATGATCTTAGTGGTAATCGGATATTTCAACTTTGTGAGCACCGTCATCTTTCCAGATGAAACCGAGACGGTACGGGTCGTTCACGCGAATGCTATGTTGCCCCTTACGATCTCCCTTTAGGGCCTCCAAACGGTTTCCTGGTGGAACTTTCAAATCTAAGAGAGTCTCCGAGGAGTTGAGCTGCTCGAGTTTTCGCTGAGTCACCTTTAAGATGGTCGCCGGGAGTTCGGGCGGTTTGCGGCCCAACCAGAGTTGCTCATCACCACACGCGCTGGATGCCATAGGCGTCAAAGGCGGGATCTCGGCTGACGAGGCTCCGGTGCTCGATCTCGCACTGTGCGACGAGCAGGCGGTCGAACGGATCACCGTGGTGATGGGGCAGCCGAGCTACGCCCAAAGTGTGGGCGAGTGAGATCGGCAGGAAGCTGAAGCCGTTGTCGATCACGTAGCGCTCCAGCCAGCGCCCTAACTCCCGGTCGAGCTTGAGTTTTCCGAGGCTGGTTTTGATCGCCATCTCCCAGACGCTGGCATGACTCACCCAGATTTCGTTTTGCGGATCGATGAGACGAGTGCGGGCGTTGGCAGAGAGAGCGGCGTCTCCGGTGGCGAACCAGAGCACGGCGTGCGTGTCGAGGAGCAGTCTCATTTCATGTAATCCTTGAAGCAGTCCAACGGGGTGTCAAAGTCGGGCGCCAGATAGAGCACGGTGCCTTTGCCGCGACCAAATTTGGCGAGCGGGCGTTTGCGCGACACCGGCTTCATCTCCGCGATCCGGCGTCCGTGCTTCGTGATATAGAAACTTTTACCCTTCTCCACCTGCATCAGTAGCGCCGATAACTTGGTCTTGGCTTCAAACGCTCCGATCTCGGCGATTTCTGTGGTCATGGAATTAAACTGGTTGAACTGGTTGAAATGTTAACGCAAGCGCAGGAGGGAAGCGCGCGGGCAGCCGGTTATTAATACCGGTGTGTGTTGAGTTTTTGACTCAAATCCACGGGTTGATGCCCGTCTAGGGGAGGTGGTGACGATGGTCCGTGGTCGGTCAAGGTGTGCGATTTACCTCCTCATGCGGGTGGTTTTGGGCACCGTGAGGTAAACATGGCTCTGATCGGTAAACGTAATCTGCTCCCATTCGTTCGCGAAGCGACCCCGGGGTTTTATCTCAACGGCGGCACCCACGGCGAAATCTTGCTGCCCGGTCGCCAACTCAAAAAACGTCCGGCCGTCGGCGAGCTTGTCGATGTGTTCGTCTATCGTGATTCCGAGGATCGGCTCGTCGCAACGTCAGCCGCGCCCTACGCGATGGTCGGGGAATTCGCCTACTTGCGCGTCGTGAGCGTTAATCCGCGGATCGGCGTGTTTCTCGATTGGGGGCTGGAAAAAGATCTGTTGCTGCCGATCCGCGAGCAGACGGTGCCATTGCGCGAGGGCGCGTGGTTGGTCGTGCACGTCGCGCTCGATGTGAAGACGGAGCGGATCATCGCGAGCGCGCGTTTAAATCGTTATCTCAATCTCACACCGGCGCGGTTTGTCGCCGGGCAACCGGTGCAACTGCTCGTCACGGGCGAGTCGCCGCTGGGTTACAACGCGATCATCAACCACACGCATCGCGGGCTGTTTTATTTCAGTGATCTCACGGGTGCGCTGGCGACCGGGCAGGCGCTCGACGGTTTCATCAAAGCCGTACGCCTCGACGAAAAAATTGATCTCACGCTGAATGGCCCGCGCGTGGGTTATCAAAAAATCGCTCCGCTCACGGAAAAAATCATGGATGCGCTCAAGGCGAGTCCGGCGGGCCGGCTGGCGCTCCACGATGGAAGTCCGCCGGAGGAAATTCGCGCCACGTTTGAGGTGAGCAAAAAGGCGTTTAAGCAGGCGATCGGTGTGCTGTTTAAAGCGAAGCAGATCGTGATCGAAAAAACGGGTATCCGGCTGCCCTAAGATCCGCCACGTCGTTGGCGCTGGCGATAGTTTAGCCAATTAGTAGGTGAAGAAAAATTCCTGCAAGGCGCGCGGGTCGCGCGTGCGCGTGAGGCCGAGCATGAGTAAGATGCGCGCTTTTTGGGGATTGAGTTCGTCGGCGACGACGAAGCCGAGGCGGTCGTCGTCGATCTCGATGTTACGCTCGACCACGCCGCCGCCGGTGCGCGAGCTGCGTACGATGGCGACGCCTTTTTTCGCGGCGGCGGCGCAGGCGGCGAGCGCGGGCGCGCCGAGGTTGCCGTCGCCGACGCCGGCGATCACCAAGCCGCGGGCCCCGGCAGCGACGGCGGCGTCGATGAGCGCACGGTCCATGCCGGCATGAGCGAAGATGAGATCGACGCGGGGGAGCGCGGCGCGGGCGGGTAAAATAAATTCACTCGCAGCGGTGTGGCGACGTACCGGCGAGGCGTAGAAGTGCGCTCGGCCGGCGTTGACGAGGCCGGCCAAGCCGCGTTGGCCGCTGTGGAAGGTGCCGAGCTGGGTGGTGTTAGTCTTGGCGACTTCACGCGCGCAGTGGATTTCGTCGTTGGCCACAATGAGGACGCCCCGGCCACAGGCTGCAGGGGTGGCGGCGACGGCGATCGCGTTGAACAAATTCATCGGGCCATCGGCGCTCATGGCCGTGGCCGGGCGCATGGCGCCGACCAAGACGATCGGTTTGGTGGACCGGACGATGAGGTTTAGAAA
>CAMDRP010000069.1 GCA_945906965.1 Opitutus sp. GAS368
CTCAACACGGCCGATGAGGTCACCAAGTTTGTGGCCAACGTCTATGCCGCTCCAACGATGGAAAATGATAATCAAACCGACAATTTTTCATTCCGCGGTCTTTCCCAGAGGTTCAACGTTTCGCGCAATTACTTCCGCTGGTACATTCCGAGCGACACCTACAATGTTGAGCGGATCGATTTCGGCAAAGGCTCCAACTCCCTGATCTTTGGCGACGTCGAACCCGGTGGCCAGGGATCCGTCTTCACCAAGCGCCCGTTGATGAAAAATTTTGGTACCGCTTTTGCCCAATCGGGCAGCGAGGGCGCCTACCGCGTCCAGCTCGACGTTAACCGTAAACTCCGCGACGGCCTCGCGCTTCGCTTCAATGCTGTAAGGCGTGAAGAGAGGACATTCCAAGACGCCTCGGCTTATAAGCTCGCCGGTGAAACACTCGCGCTCACTTGGCAGCCCTTTAGAACTACGATGATCCGACTCGAAGCGGAGCGCGGTGACTTTGAGAACGCCCGCGGGTTTTCCGGCATCACCGTCCGTGAGCAATCCGCCCGCTCCCTCGGTTTCACGAATGCGGGCCCGTGGTTCACTTCCGATGGCGCCTGGTTCAACCAATCAACCCTCGCCGCCGCTGATCGTAGTTCCGCCAATGGCCCGGCCGGTGGCACTCCGACCCTGGTTGAAGGCGGATTTTTCGACGTCACGATGCGGAACGCCGCCGGCTCCGCCGTCGGTACAAAACGCGTATTCGGATTTCCGAAGGCCTATAACCTGCGCGGTTCTTTCGACCGCCAATCCCGCCCCTTCGGAACTTACACCGTCACCGTCGAACAACGGATCGGCCAACTCGGTCTTGAATTTTCTTACAATCACCAAAACCAAGACGGCATCCGTAACGACAATTTTTTCAGCAGCACCATCAGCCTCGACGTCAACGGCCGGCCCTACATCGACACGGCGGGAATCGATTCGAAACGTTTTGGTAACGACGTCGACGCATTCCGCGGCACCGCGGTTCTACCCTGGAAACCGTTTACGTGGATGAAGCAACTCCTCATCGGGAGCGTCGAATATCGGGAAGACTTTACGAACAATTACCGCAAGGCCCTCTACAACGTAAAACGTTTCGAAAATGGCGTTGTGACGGCGGTCAGCCAGACCAACGACCGCGTTCGCTTTCGCCTCTACCTCGACGATAAGCAGTTCTACTCGCGCGAACTCTTCGACCGCTTCACAGTCGCCCGCCTCCCCGTGACGTCCGATTTTCAGGCAAAGCAGCTCTCATTCGGCACGGCAGCTGATGGCACCGAATGGCGGCAAGCCTATGCCTCGGCGCTATCAGCCAGTGGTAATTATTTCAACGGTCGCTTTCAGTCCCTGCTCGGCGTGCGTTGGGATTGGAATCGCACGCATGAATATAAAGGCACCCGCACGTTCGGAGCCTATAAAGAAGATGTCCCGCCGCCGAGTCGCGCCGACGCGCAACCCGGGGAATACGTCGAAAATCCGGCGCTTCATCTTTTCAATACGAGCTACACGGCGGGCCTCACCTATGTGCTCACGCCGGACATTAATATTTATGGCGTCTATTCCGACTCCTTCCGCTGGCAGGACGCGCGTACCTTCGACCAAAAAATCTTTGGTCCGATCTCGGGTGTGACCAAAGAAATCGGCATCAAGGGTGCGATGTTCGACAATCGCGTTACGCTCACTTTCGGCGCGTTTCAGATCGACCGCGCCAACGTCGAATTTCGCTGGACGCCCTCCAGCTTCAGTGCCGGCGACATCGAGGATTTGATCAACCCGAACACGATCACCGCCAGCGATCCTCGTTATTTCCGAACCTGGAATGACGTTAATCAATATCGTGATGTTCTCTCGACCGAGTCATCCAAAGGTTTCGATGTCACCCTGCTCGCTCGCCCCACTAAGGGCCTGCAACTCCGTTTTACCCTCGCTAAAGCCGACGTGATCACGCGCCCGGACTTTTCTGCTTTTCGCTCCTATTATGAAGCCGCCGTTAAGCGCGGTGACGAGGCCCCCGCGTTGATTGCTGACGCCAAAGAGGTCCTCGAATCCAGCGATTACTCGACCAAGCCAACCGGTGCTCGTGCGGCGCCGTGGTCTGCGAGCTGGATCGCAGACTACTCGTTTCAACGCGAGGTTTGGGCCCCTCTGCGCGGGGTCCGCCTCGGCGTAAATGGTAGCTGGCGGGATAATTATCTACTCTCGATCGTTAATGGCCGCGAATTCTACGGCGGTATCTCCCACCTGGTCAGCGGTTACGTCATGCGCGACCAAAAAATCTGGAGTCAACAAGTCCGCTTCCGCCTCGGCTGCCGCAACATCGTTGATCTTGAAAACGCTCGCACGCGTCGCACCGGCACGACGACGCTCACAACGGGAACGGTCGTCTATCGCCAGATCTACGTGGTGTCGCCGCAATGGGATTTTACGGCGACGGTTCGGTTCTGATTTGATTGAGCGAGTCCCCCAAAACTGGGCCAAGTGGAGTTTTTAGCTTTTGGCTTGGGTGGGTCGCTTCACCCCCCTTGCAGCGCTCCAGCGTAAATCGTACCCGCTGGAGCGGGTCTCGTTGCGTTCCACGGATTACCTTCCGCTTCCCGCCCGGCGATCTTATCCCCGAGCGCACCTCGGGTGCGTTGAGTGACTCCATCGGCGCGAACGGGCGCGCGGATTTGAATCACGTTAGGCATCAGGCTGTCACCGTGCGTCCCAAATCGTCGCCGCGATGTACCGCTCGCCGTCTTTCTGGTCGTTGAAATAATAGATCGTTACGATCTTTCCATCGGCCCGCTCCACGGTTTGCGGATAGCCAAGATCCCACGAGCCGCCATCATTGCGCAGTACGATTTCCTTGCCCCAGGTCTCGCCCTGGTCGCTGCTGATTCGCGCGCGAATCCCATACGGCTCCGAGCGGTATCCATAGGTGATCACTAACCGGCCGTCCCGGAGTTTGATCATGCTCGAAGGATTGCCATTTGAGCTACCGGTGTTCTCCACGGGCCGATTGAAAAAGCGCCAAGTTTGGCCGTTATCCTCTGAGCTCCAAGCGTCGATGAAGTGTTGGGCGCCTTCTTTTTGCCGCAACGTGGTGAGAATCCGCGTCGGTGAGAGGCGTACCGACGACGGCATAATGCTGAATCCTTTTGGCTCCTCGCCGATCCAGGAAACCAAATTCCAGGTTTTGCCGCCATCAGTCGTGCGAATGCATAGGGTTCTGCCTTCGCGGCCGTTTTCCTTCGAGGCGGTGATGAAGGCGGTTAAGGTCTTCGCGTTGTCGACTAAATAGTCCGTGCGGGCGGCGATGCCTTTGCGCTCGAAGTGCGGTAATTTATAGGGCCCTTCCCACGTATGCGCACGATCCCGTGAGTAATAGAATCGCGAGAACCCTCGGCCACTGGAAACCATCCGCAACGCCACCGCAGAGTCGGGGGCCTTGAAGTCGAGTTCGCTCACACAGTCCGTGCCTTCACCTTCCTTTTCGGGTACGTCGTTAAAGGTGGGTACTTCGATTTTCCACGTCAGGCCGCCATCCTTACTCCGGGCAAACCGGGTGACCGTGGGCTGCTGGCTGTCAATCGCGTGACCCCGCGCGTTATTTTTGAGATATCCTTGCATAAAACCGACGACAATTTCGTCGCCCCACACCCAGATGCCATTGTTCGCGGGCCAGCCACCAAAACGGCCAGGTTCTTGGTAAACGATGACATTTTTCAAAACGGGTGCGTCCGCGGCTTTGAGCGTTGAGCCGGCGAGGAGTAACGCTAGGGTGAAGGTGAATCGATTCATGGTAGTACGAATGGGGTAAACGGGATAAGTGCAGGGGAGGGGTTTAGTGGCGACGGTGAAGGTGGAAGCAACGTGGTCGGGTCCGCGTTCAAATGAAACCTGAGCGCGCCGTGGGGCCGCAAACGTAGGCCAATGCGGCGATAGCCGTTAGGGCTGTCTGGGTCGGCCTCAGGAAGACCTCGGCGAGGTCGATGGAGCCGTTGAATCCACCCTGACCCTAATCGAGCTGCCCCGCGTAACTTCAAGGTTACCTCTTTCGTCGCCTCGGCGGGAAACGTGAACTCCACCGGGCTCATGACGGCCGGTTTTTGGATCCAGCCGTGGATTTCAATCTTGTCGTTCGCCACGAGCTTTATTTCGGGGTCGGTTGCGCGGCCGACGAATACGACCCGCACGGTGAGCCGTAGCAGCAAGAGGAGTTCTTTCATCTTAGGCGAAGACAGGTTGGGGAAATACCTTGTTTTGAAAAAACGTTTTAGCAAATACGAGGTTGTTCTGAGCCCCTTGCCTCGGTACGTCAAGTTGCTAGGGATGGGGTCGAAGAAATAAAGCAGAAGTATTCGGCCTAAATGGAGGCGAGGGATGCCGATGGGCGGGCGGGAACGATTGGTCGCGATCGAGCTGGGAGTGCAGAGAAAAAGCGGCTTAATCTCCGCGATAAATGCGGAGATAATTCTTGTTTGTGCGGAGAAAGCGTGGTGTATTCGCCGCATAACCTGCGGAGATTAAAATGTATATCCACCAACGCCAAAACTGGCCTCAATTTACTTGGAACGATGCCGTCATCACCACCCTTTTGAGCGATGTTCGGCATGCTCAAGGTCGCCTGCTCGGGCAGATGGATGCTTTGGGCTTCTTACTTCGACAGGAAGCGAGCTGGGCGACCCTCACGCAGGACGTGCTTAAGACAAGCGAGATTGAAGGCAAGAAACTGGATACGCAGCAGGTGCGCTCTTCCATTGCTCGGCGCCTGGGTATTGAGATCGCGGCTTTATCCTATGTGGATCGCAGCGTTGAGGGGATCGTTGAAGTCATGCTTGATGCAACGGGCCGCCATCGGGAGCCGCTGGATGAAGAGCGGCTTTTGGGGTGGCATGCCGCCCTGTTTCCCACGGGAAGAAGCGGCGCTGTGCGCATCATGGTCGGAAATTGGCGCAACGAGCAGAGCGGTCCGATGCAAGTCGTCTCGGGTGCCGAGGGACGCGAAAGAGTTCATTTCGAGGCGCCTTCGCACGACAGGCTAAAACCTGAAATGACCCAGTTTCTCGCATGGCTAAATTCCCCGCCGGCAACGGATCTCGTCCTCATGTCCGCCCTGGCGCATTTCTACTTCGTTACGATCCATCCCTTCGACGACGGCAATGGGCGGATCGCTCGCGCCATTGCGGACATGATCCTAGCTCGATCGGAGAACAGTACCCAGCGGTTTTACAGCATGTCTGCTCAAATCCTGCAGGAACGAAACGCTTACTACGATATCCTAGAAGCCTGTCAGCGAGGCGACCTGAACCTCACGGCTTGGATTGAATGGTATCTTAACTGCCTCAAACGGGCGATAGGTTCGTCGAACGAAGTCCTTGGCCTCGTCTTAAAAAAAGCGACCTTTTGGCAGCGTCATGAGGGCGAGACGTTCAACGAGCGTCAGCGCGCCATCCTCAATCGGCTGTTCGACGGTTTTGAGGGAAAGCTCACCTCGTCCAAATGGGCGAAGCTACTAAAATGCTCTCAGGATACTGCTAACCGTGACATTTCGGATCTGATAAAGCGGCAGGTCCTAGTTAAAGATGAAGCCGGGGGGCGCAGCACCAGCTATTCGCTAAAAGAAGGAGCTGAGCCGACCAAATCCTAGAACGCATCGGGGTGGCGGTAATACGGTTCCGTCGCGGTGCATCTGATGGGCCTAGAAACGCCCGTTGACGCCGAAGGTGAGCGTGGTGCCGTTCAGGATGGTGTTCTGCATTTGAGCACGAACGCCCCGGTAGAACGCCTGGGGTTCATTGGTGAGATTGGCGGCATCGAGCGTGAGATGGAGGTTGGGGCGGACTTGGTAGGAGATGCCGGCGTTGATCGTTTCGTAGTTGAAGCGGTAGAGATTGCGCCCAGGCGTGGCGGCGGTGAACGCGGTGATGTAGCTGCTCGTGAAATTGTAAAGGATGCGCGTGCTGAATTTGCGGTAGCGCCACGAGAGCGTGGCGTTGCCGGTACGCGGGATGAATCCAGGGACCTCATCGGTGCTGCGCGAGGTGGTCCCGCCGAAATCGCCGTTGGTGTGGATGAGCGTGTAGTTCGCCGAGACGCCGAAGCCTTTGAGCAGGCCGGGGAGAAAAGTGAACTGCTGCTGGTAGTTGAATTCCCAGCCGGTCACTTTGGCGGTGCCGGCATTGGAGGAGGTGAGGCGCGTCCAACCGGCATATTCACCGTTGTAGCCATTGTCGGTGCCAGTGCCGATCGTGCCGGCGTTGGTGCCGGCCACGATGTAGTCGGTGATGGTCTTGTTAAACCAACCGACCGAAAGCGTGCCGACGGGCTCGAAGTAGTACTCGAGCGTGGCGTCCCAGGTTGCGGCGTTCTGCGGTAGCAAGGCGGGGTTGTTGGCGGTGAGGGTTTGGTTGGTCTCGGAGATCGTTTCGTTGGGAAGGGCGTTGTTGAGCGGTGGACGGCCGAAGCTGGTCGACCAACTCAAGCGGGCTTTGAGGTTTGAGGTAAGGTCGTGCGTGAGGTGGGCGCTGGGGAAGGATTTCGTATAGCTGCCGTCGAGTTTCCGCAGAGTGCCAGCGTAATCGCGCGCGGCGGAGCCGACCGGATCGGCGGTCTGCTGGGCAATGGTGCTGCCGGAGCGCGTGCGGACATAGCCCCAGCTCGATGTCGCCGTGCGTTCGGTGCGGACACCGGCGATGAGCCCCGTGTGGCCGAGCCGTGCTTGGGCCATGGCGTAGCCGGCGGTAATGGTCTCGGTGACGGCGCGGTTGGCGGTGTATTTGTTCTGCTCGTTAAAGTAGCGGTCCTCGGTCCAGAGCGACGGGGTGATCGGCTGACGATCGGCGAAGAACTGGATGGCCTCCCACTGGGGGATGCGGCGGCCGGTCTTTACGGAGTCGAACGTGATGATCGATGGATCGGCGGGCAGGGCGGTGGTGCCAGCGTAGTTCCAGCGGCGGGCGACGCTTTGCGCATCGGCGTAGTGCCGGCGCCAGACGCCGCCGGACTTGAGGGAAAATGGAAACGAGGTGGGCAAGGTGTAGCGGGCGTTCAAGCGAGCCTCGCGGATCACGTCGTCGTTTTGGAGAATGGAGTTGTTGTAGGTGGTCGGCCGGTAGTTCGCTGGGTTGGTGAAATCGGGGCCGGCAGTCTGCGTAAAGCGTGGGTAAAGATCGGAGTCGGTGCGGTCGAGACGCCAGCCGACGGCGGTGATGCGGTTGACCAAAATGCCACCGCGGCCGCCGCCGCCGCCATTGATGTTGGACTGGGTGTAGATCGCGTTGTAGTCGAGCTGGAGTGCGCCGAACACGTGCTCGGCCCCGACGTCGAGGCGGCGCATGCGGTTGGCAAAGTTGCCCGGGCCGGTGGTGGTCTGGTCGATGGTGGAGCCGGGAGCGGCACGCACCTCAGTGACGCGCTCGGTGTAACCGGGCAGAATACCGGCGGTGCCGGTGGTGCCGACTTGCTGGGTGGTAAAGGCGCGCGTGTCGTATTGGCGGCGGAAGGTTTCGACGGCGTCGCTGGCGATGGTGTTGATCGAGAGCTTGGTGGAGGGGGAGAGGCGGTAGTCGGCCTTTAGACTAATGCTGGCCTGCTTGCGGTTGTTGTAGTTATCCCAAGTGCGGTAGTCCCAGAGGTAGGCGGGCTGGGCGGTGGTGTTTTCAAAATCGCGCGTGGTGCGGAAGCCGCCGACGGCGTTTTCGGAGTAGAACGCGTTGAGCGAGATTCCCAGATTACGTTCGCCGCCTAAAACATCGAAGAGCTCTTGCCAGCCGACGTTGAAGAGCGGGTGCGCGCGGTGTTTTTCGCGCGTGGGGGTTTGCTCCGTGAAGGGTGGGGCGTAGCGGACTCCCGCGCTGTAGGTGAGGCGGCGGCGCTCGCTCATGGAGAGAGGGGAACGGCTCTTGAGATTGATGGTGCCGCCGATCGAGCCGGCCTCCTTGTCGGGGGTGTGCCCCTTGGTGAGTTCCATCTGGTCGAACATGGAACCCGTGAGGTTATTCATGTTCGTGCTGCGGGTGAGCGCCCCTTGGCTGGTGAGTGGTGAGCCGTCGAGAGTAACGGTGTTCAGGCCCGGGCCGATGCCGCGGATCGTTAAGCCGTCGATGAGGTTTTCGTCGGTCGGATTGCCGGCGACACCGGGGAGGCGGATTGCGACCTCGGCGGCGTTCATATTCGGCAAGTTACCGAACGAATCCATGGCGACGATGTTCTTTACGTTGTCGGCATTGCGCTGGGCGGTGATGGCCGCGGCGGCGCCCTCGCGCTCGCCGGTGACCTTAAAAGCATCGAGCTTGTAGACGGCGCTAGTGAGGTCGAAATTGCGCGAGGCGCCGGCCGTCTCGGCGACGGTGATGGTCGCGCGGGCGGCGTCGAGGCCAACATAGGTGACGACCACCTCGTGCGTGCCGGCGGGAAGCGACGGCAGGACGTAGCGGCCGGTGTTGTCGCTTAGCGCCGAGAGACCCAGCGCGGGAACTGCGACCCGGGCGCCTTCTAAAAGGTTGCCGGTGGCTACGTTTGACACGTTACCGCTGAGGGTGGCGGCGGGGGCGTTGAGCACGCTGAGTAGGAGCGCGAGCGAAAGACCAAAAAGAAACTCCGTGGATGGGCCTCCGGGTGAGCGGAGCGAAGTTTTTGAGCGAGGAGTTGGGTTCATAATGTGGGGCAAGAAAGTAGTCTTCTTAGTTATGATTGGGCTGAAAACTCACTGCGGATGAGATGCACGAATGCAGCGGTTATCTGGATTTTTTCGTTCGGGTAAGGTGGGCGGCAACGTCAGGACGGGGCTACGGAACCGAATGGAAGCGCAGGGGCGGAAACGTTGAATTAAGGTTTGGGATTGGCTGCCCGCGGAGCTCCGGGTCTTGGGAGGACCTTGGTGCGCTGCGCCCACAATTCCCACGCCGCGGCCATTTCCTTCACGCGCTGCGGTTGCGCTGGGGCGAGGTCATTCATCTCGGTGCGATCAAGATCCATGTCGTAAAGCTCCCATGGGGCGGCGCCGAGCGAGACGAGTTTCCATTTTCCATCGCGGAGCGCGCGATTGCCCTCGTGTTCCCAAGCGAGCATCCGGGCAGACAGTGAGGCGGAGTGATCGGCGAATGGGGCCATCAACGGACTCAGACTCACGCCTTCCATGGGGAGGATTTTCTTTCCATCCCGCGTCGCCGGATACTTTGCCCCGGTGATGTCCACACACGTCGCCATCACATCAATCAGATGCGCCGGCTCGTCCACGAACCGTCCTTGGTTTTCACGTTTCTGCATGGAAGCCGGCCAATGCGCGATGAGCGGTGAGCCGATCCCGCCTTCGTGGCCGTAGTGCTTGTAGAGACGCCAAGGTGTATTGCCCACGTTGGCCCACGCGGAGCCGTAGCTCGGAAATGAGCCCGCCTGACCCATCATGGCGAGTTCATCGCCTCGATAGAGTTTATTCGGCCGTGCCTGGGTGCCTTGGTTGATGCCGGTGCCGGGCACAGGATTCGGTGTCGGTAGCATCTCGAAACCGAACGGCTCCCACTCTGCGCAGGCGCCGTTGTCGCTGAGAAAAAGAATGAGCGTGTTGTCGAGTTGTCCACTCGCGCGCAACTCGGCGAGGATTCGTCCGACGTTGCGATCCATGCCGGTTACCATGCCGGCATATACGGCCATGCGTTGCGCCAGGTCGGCTTGACGATCCGCGGGCAGTGCGTCCCATGCGGGATTGTTGCCGTCGTCGGTCCATGATCCGAGACGTTTGGCGGCGACGGGATGGGGAATCTTGCTGCGTGGCGGTAGCGCGGTGCTTTGCGCTATCAGGCCGATTTTCTTCTGCCGCGCGAGGCGTTGTTCACGGATTTTGTCCCAACCCTGCGCGTAAATCTGCGGGTAGCCCGTCATGTCATCGCGTTTAGATTGCACAGGAAAATGGGGCGCCTGATAGCCCACGTAGAGGAACCAGGGCGCGCCGGATTTTCGCATGTCGGCGAGGAAGTCCAGCGCGTGATCGGTGATCGCATCGGTGGCGAAAAATTCACCCGGCGCGTAGCTGCGTTGGGGGCGGCCCTCGGGCAGGCGCGTCATCATGCGCGGTTCCCACGAGTCCACTCCGTAGCCGCCGACGAAGCCATAGAAGTCCTCGAAGCCACGTTTGGCCGGCGGCTCACTATCACCCACATGCCATTTCCCGACGGCAGCCGTGCGATAACCAGCGGGCTTGAGCACCTGCGCGATGGTCACGCAGTTCGCGTTCAACGCACCGCGGTAGCCGGGGAACTCCTCGCCTTGGTCGCCCGCGCCCGGAAATTTCGCGGTCTGATCGGAAGTCATGAGGCCGACGCCCGCCTGATGCGGATAGAGCCCGGTGAGCAGCGACGCACGCGAAGGACAGCAGCGCGTGGAGGTATAAAATTGCGTGAAGCGCAGCCCGCCCGCCGCGAGCGCGTCGAGGTTCGGCGTGCGAATCTCGCCACCGTAGCAACCAAGGTCCGACCAGCCGAGATCGTCCGCGAGGATGATCAAGATGTTCGGCTTGGTCGTTGCGGCGTGCGCTGCGGTCACCGTGGCCAGCAGTAGGGCGGTGCAGATGGGGCCTGAGAATTTCATGAAAAAATTTACGTAGCTGCACCCAGCTCTAGGTTTCTAAGGCCAAGAACATCAGCCTAGGCTAAGCTACGATTTTAGGGTTTAGGGGGCTCGGGAATGGTCGTCGTCACTGACTTTAAGGGACGTTCCGGATCGAACCCCGGAGCTTCAAAATCGGTTTCCTTGACCCAAAACGCTTTCAGTCGCTCACCCTTCATCCAGCGGTTGTAGAAATCGCGGTTGGGCGAGGCGTGCGGGTATTCGTCAAAGATCGCGCCGTTGCCTTCCATGCGCGGATCACGTTGCGAGCGGAGTTCGGCAAAGAGACGGGCCTGCATGGCCTCGCGTCGGGCCTTGAAGGCCGGATCAGCCGCCAGATTGAAAACGCAATCCGGGTCGCCGTTGAGATCGTAGAGTTCTTCGGCGGGCTTGCGGTCAAAATTGAGCACCCAGAGGGCGTGATTGATACCCTTTCGGTTCTGCGCGAGAATCTCGGTTTTGGTCGGCCCGCCGTCGGTATTCAAGTAGCCTGTGATCGGGTCGCACATCGGCCAGCGGCTCGGCTCAAAATTGTGCACGTAAAGAAACCCATCCAGAAACAGGCCGCGGGCGGGATAACCCACATCATTCGGCCGTCCGAGATCGTGCCGTTCCTGGCCGACGATCAGGGCTTCGCGCCCGGGTTCAATTTTTTCACCATGCTTGTTCTGCAGGATGCCACTCAGACTGCGGCCCTGCGTCGGTTCCATGCCGGCGGACGCCGCTGACAAACCGGCAACCTCGAGCAAAGTCGGGGCGATATCAATAAAGCTCACATAATCCTGCACCGTCCGTCCGGGCTGCGCGATGCCCGCGGCCCAACGGATCGCCAGCGGCATGTGCAAAGAGAGTTCGTAGGTTGTGCCCTTGGCGCGGGGGAAGGCCATGCCGTTGTCTGAAGTTACGATGATGATGGTGTTCTCCAGTTCTCCGGCTTGCTGCAGGAGCTCCAGCATCCGGCCCAGTTGCTGGTCGAAGTATTCCACCTCCAAGGCGTAATCTAGCATGTCATTGCGCACGGTCGCCGTGTCGGGCCAATGGGACGGGACACGGTCAATCTGCGCCAAGGACTTGTGGCCGACCTTTACGCCGGAACCGTACTGATATTCGCGATGGGGCTCATGAGCGCCAAACCAGAAGCAGAACGGTTGGCCCGCCGGCTTTTTCTTTATGAAATCAGCCAGATTTGCGGTGTAATCGATGGGTGATATGTTCGGGGTCGGCGGGGTAGTCTTGATCCCGCTGAAGGCCGGACCGGTCAGCAAGCGAGGTTTGCCAGCTACTTTGCCGGGATCACCCGGCCCCCAGCCCTTGCCCGTAAAGCCGGTGACATAGCCGTTCGCGCCGAGCGCTTCCATGAACGTGCGGTAGCCTGTTGGATAAAATCCACCATGATCGCCCGCCGCTTCAAGTTGCCAACTGTTGCGGCCGGTCAGCACGGCGGCCCGGGAGGGCGCGCATTTGGCGTTTGGCGTGTAAGCGCGGGCGAACCGCAAGCCCTCGCGCGCCACGCGGTCGTAGGCAGGCGTCTGCACCCAGCTGCATCCGTTGGCCGAAAAATGCTGGTAAGAAGCATCGTCGGCGATGCAGAAAAGAATGTTGGGTTTACCCGCCGCGAACGCGCTAGTGGCGGTGCCGACCGTGAGTAAAAGGAGCGTGAGTTTCTTTAGCATGAGATCTTGGCCCAAATTATCGCTTCAAGACGGGATGATCTCGACACACTAAATGACCGGAGTCGCCGTCGCCATGAATCTTAGGCAGGGGGTCGCCAAGGCTCGTCAGGGTTGAGCAGAAATCAGAAGCTGAACTTGGTTGTGACGATCCACTCTAGCGGAGGATTGAACCGATAGGCCGTCAGCACACCATCCTTAGCGGTATTGATCCGGATGAAGGCATCGTTGTTGAGCGCGTTGTTGATGTTTGTCTGCAACGACCAAGTGACCGACTTGCCCATGATGCGAAGCTTCCGCCGGTAGGCGGCATTCAGGTCGAGGAAGATCTGATCCGATCCGTAGGAAACGGTGCTGACAATGGCCCCGGGGGTGCCCGTGGCGAGGTATCCATTGATCGGCTTGCCCGTGTAGCGCACGCCGCCGCCGACGGTTATACCTTTGAGGGCTCCTTCAGAAAACTCATAATTCGAAACAAAATTCAGCTTATGCTGCATCTGTCCCAGCGCGGGCTTGCCATTGGCCAGAATGAAGTTGGTCAAAGTGGCATTATCCAGCGCCACGAGCTGCGTGGCAATCGTGCCGACGCCCGTGCTAAGTGGCAGCGCCTTATTGGCCTCCCAGGTCGGACGCCAGAAAGCGATGTAGGCAAAGTCCTCCTGCCCGAGATTCGATTGGGCGGACTTCGAATTGCTGTAATTCAAAAACATCCGCCAGTGCTCAGTGGGGTTGGCCGTAAGTTCGGCCTCATAGCCTTGAGTGCGGTTGTCAAAGGTCCGGCCGGTGCCGCTTTGCACGGTGCCGCTCGGGACTTTTCCGGCCAAAGCGAGGGCGCTCCAGATCGGATTGATCGACGAAGCAATGTTGCCGAAATCAAAATCCCGATCGGCGCTAGTTTGGAAATACTGGGCGGTCAGAAAAAGCCGGTTCTTGAACAAATCCAGTTTAAATCCGATGTCCTGGCTCTTGCCTTTCGGGGTGGGCGGCCGGGAAAACGCGGCCACATCTGAATTGGGGACATTCAAGCGCCCCCCAAAGCTCGGCAGGCCGCTGTTGCCGGCTTGGCTATAGGTCAGACCGAGCCAATCGGTGGCCTGCAGCACGCCGCTAAATGAAACACTGGTGGCGATCGTATTGATGGGGATCTGGCTGCGCACCGGGCCCGGTATGCCGGAGGCAAATCCAGCGACGGGCCTTAGCACCGACGTGGATGCGTAGTCGTTGCGGTCATCGCGGCTGGTGCCAATGATGGTCTTGATCCGATCTTTCCAGAATGAGCTTTGCAGCATCCCGATCATAGTCTGGCTGTCGAAACTGTTGAGAATCCCGTTGACGTTAAACGGTACCAAAGCGCTCGTGTAAGTTCTTCCGCTGAGCGTTTCGGTAATGGTGCCCAAGGCCTGGCGGTTGTAGGGCGCCATCACGATGTTGCGGCTCGGGCCGGCCAGATCGACATACGTGCGGCGAAAGATCCGATTACCGTTGTTGATGGCGCTGGTCAGATTCGGGGCGTTCGGTGAGATGATCTGCTCGCGGACCTGCAGTTGAGATACTTTCGTGAAATCATATTGATAGACCCCGGCCAACGTGTGTTTGCCCCAGCGGCCGAAGTCTCTGGAGTAGGAAAGCACCGCTCGCACGGAATCGCTCCGGCTGTCACCTAATCCGATCTGAGGCAGACCCTCGACGTAGGTTTTGCCGACATTGGGGTTAACGGCGCCGGAAGGCAGAGTCGGGTTGGTGTCGGCGATGATGGCCCGGGTGGTGGCGGTCTGTGGGTCCGAGTTCACCGTGTGGCTGTCGGTGCGCATGCCGGCAACTTCCAGATTGAGGTTGGAGGTAAACGAGTGGGTCAGGTAGGCACCCTGGCGGGCGTATTTCGTGTCGAGCCCAAAGCCCGGCCCATACACCGACGTCTCCTTGGGCAACACGTTGAAATTAGACATGGGCACATTTTCGCCATCAATCGCCGTCCACTGCGTGCTCCTGGTTTTATTGACCCAATTGGTCACGGCCCCCGAGGCCGTGTCCAAAACGAGGTAGGGTATGTTGTTGGCTGCGACCCCGGAGATTTGCAGGGCGGCATTGGCGGCGCCGACGTTGCGTCCGGCGGCCGCCCAGCGCGTGTAGGCATCATAGGCCGTGATGGAACGGATGGTGCGCTTATTGAGGTCCGCCTTCTCCACATCGAAATTAAACTCAGTATGCCGACCCACGCGCCATTTCCCGGTGAGATAGGCACGTTCCGAGTCGCTGAACTCATAGTTGCGCCAGCTGCCGCGCTGTTCCTTCACCGCAGCGACGCGGAGCGAAATATTTTTGCCGATCGTCTGATTGTAGTCGCCCTCTTCTCGCAGGCCTCCCTCCGAGCGGCCCTGCACTGCGACCGAGACTGCGTTTTGGCCCAGCATCGCCCGCTTGTTCGTGACATTGATGAGGCCTCCCGGTGAGCCGATACCAAATAAGATCGAATTCGGGCCGCGGGCTTGGTCAATGCGCTCCGTGCTAAAGGTGTCGGCCGGTAAATCGGATTTGAAAAAATTTACCGCGACCGTGCCGCCGGGGAGTCCGCGCATCCGCAGCGACCGCGTGCTTGAGCTTGCGAGAAAATTCTGGCCCGGGCCGGCATTCTCGCCGAAGTCATATTCGGTGCTGAGCATGTAACGCGCGAGATCGTCGGTGTTCGTGATGCCGACGTCGTTGAGAAATTCGGCGGTGAAGGCAGTGGTGGGCGCGGCGACGTCCTTAAGATTGGTCCGCAGGCGACTGCCGCCCAGAGTCGACTGGGCTTGATAGCCGCGATCCTGAGTTGCGGTGATGGTGAAGGGAGTCAGTTCCACGACCTCCGAGGGGATAGCCTTACTTGTGTTTTCTGACGGTGGGACCGCCACCGCTGGATTTGCGGCGGATTGCGCACACGCGATCGAGGCCAGCAAAGGCAGGCTGAATAGAACGGTGAAACGCGACAGACGCAGGATCGGAGGCAAGCAGGAGAAAGCCATTTTCGCAGGGGGGTGGTTTGAACCGAATGTGTAACGAAAGCTATGACCATACTATGCGACATATCGATCCGCTGACATGGATGAATTTGAGGTATATCTGGATTTTTCGCTACAAGCAGCATCTTTCCTTGAAGCGCTGATTTCGGAGTCGGATGAAGCAGCCCAAAATGAGATCTCTCCGAAATCTTGGGTGGGGGGGCGAAAGAAGGGTAATGGGTACGAATTTCGCCGGTATCGAAATAAGTCCAGCAGGTGTGAGAAAATATCCAGGCCCCTGCGCGCGTACCTGACTTAGAGTCGTCCTAATCAGTAGGGCATGAGCCGAGCCTGATCTTTTTTATTACCCCTCCATTTGCCTTTCCTGCTTTGGTTCCACACTACAGCAGTCCGTTGCCTCCACCTATCCGCCAGCTAATTGGGTCCCACTTAGCCTGTGGAACGGTTTCTCATCGAACTAGCAACGGGCGCTCCCTTATTACCACCCACCCACTATG
>CAMDRP010000070.1 GCA_945906965.1 Opitutus sp. GAS368
AGTAAGCTGAAATTTACTGCGTCTGCCCGCCGACCAGACGTAGATCTTTTTTACGTCGCAGCGCCGTATCCACGGCCAAAGCCACGCCGAAGACCATGTCTTCAAGCGTCAAACTTGCCTGCCCCTCCTGCGCCTGCTCCCGCAAAAAAGGCAGGTGGATAAAACCGCCCCGCACACCTTTCTGCGTCCGCAACACATGCATCAAACCATAGAAAACGTGGTTGCACACAAACGTCCCCGCCGTCGACGAAACCTCGCTCGGCAACCCCGCCGCGCGCAAGGCCGCGACGATCGCCTTCACGGGCAACGTTGAAAAATACGCCGCTGGTCCGCCCCGCACGACCGGTCGATCCACCGGTTGTGCGCCGGCATTGTCCGGAATGCGCGCATCATCAATATTGATCGCCACGCGTTCCGGCGTGATCGCCGCTCGCCCCCCCGCCTGCCCCACGCAGATCACCAACGCCGGCCGATACAAACGCAGCAATCGCTGCAATTCCGGAATCGCCGCGCCGAAGACGCAGGGCAACAGCGCGCCAACCACCGTATGCCCCGCGATCACCGTGCCGTTTAAATTACGCGCGACTTCCTGCGAGGGATTGATCTCAGCGCCGTCAAACGGCTCGAAGCCGGTGACCAACACCATCCGCTTTTTCAGTTTAGTTTTCATTTAAAAAATCGGCCTAGGTCGCATCTCATTTTAAAATCGATACACGAGCACCATCATCAAAATCACGTTAGCCGCGAAAATCACCAAGGCCAATGGCACCTGCGCCTTGATCACCGCATGCTTGTCATCGAGCTCCAGTAACATCGCCGGCACCAAATTGAAGTTCGCCGCCATCGGCGTTAGCAACGTCCCGCAATAACCCGAAAGCATTCCGATCGCCGCCATGATCGCCGGATTTCCGCCGTGCAATATCACGATAAACGGTAACCCGATCCCACCCGTGATGACCGCAAACGCCGCGAACGCATTCCCCATCACCATCGTAAAAAGTGCCATCCCAGCGCAATACGCCACGACCGCTACCCAAGGCACACCCGTCGGCACCGCCTGTGCCACCAATCCAGCCACAACCTCACCGACACCCGCCTTCGCAAAAATTCCGCCAAGCGCGGCCAACATCTGCGGCAAAATCAGAGACCAACCTAGCGTCTGCAGCAATCGACTGCCTTCCCGCGAGGCTGTACCGACGCTTGCGCCCGTAGTCCGCATCGCGGCGATCAGTGCGAGCATCGCGCCGAGACTGAGAGCAATTAAGGTAACCTGCTTAGGCTCTACGAGCCACACCTCGCCATAGTGCAACTCGCCCAAAACCAGCGTTCCCACCGCCGCCGTCGCCGGGATCAGCAACGCCGGCCAAAAAATTCGATTCTTCAAGCGCTCTGCATGCCCCAGTCGTTCTTCCCGCGAAGCCTCGTGGCTCGCACCGCGCGTGACTTGGCCCGTCGCCGCGAGCACCACCATCGCCACTACGAGGTAACCGACGAGCGTCGGCGGCAGTATTTTCGCGCCGATAAAAGTCACCCCCAGCAACACCCAAAACAGCGCTGAACCCCAGCGCCGGGGATGCTCCCGCTCCCCAGCGATTCGACCCGCCAGCACAAACAAATACAAACCTACGACCGCATAGCAGGCTTCGACGGTGATGATTTTCATTGGCCACCTCCCGCTTTCTGTTCGTCCGCGGCCGCCTGCTCGATGCGCCGATCCAGCAATCGACACCGCCACCACATTGCCCCGAAAGCGATGAACGCCGTCGGAATCCCCCACAACGCCATCGCCCACACACTCACGTTCATCCCTTGCGCATCGAAAAATCCTTTCATCAAAAGAATCGCGCCCACCGCGATGAAAATATCCTCGCCGAAAAAATTCCCAATATTTTCACCTGCCGCCGCATGCGCGCGGATACTGACCACGCTCGCCGCCGACAACTCGACCCCGCGCCCCCGCGCCGCGGCCTCGGCCATCGGCGCGACGAGCGGCCGCACGGCACCGGCGTGTCCGCCGATACTCACACCAAGACTAATCGAGATCTGACGCACGGCCGTATACAGCAAAATCACGCGCCCGGCCGTCGCCGCCTTCGAGCGACGGATCAACACCTCCGCGCGTTCCTTCAAACCATAGCGCTCGAGCAAACCTACGACCGGCAACATCAACACGATCGGTAACGTCATCGCCCGATTATCCGAAAAATACTTTCCGATCATCGCCATGATCTCGTTCAAAGAAAACCCCGCCGCGAATCCGGTCGCCAAGCCCGCCGCCAATACGACGAGTAACGTATTTAGCCGCAGCGCAAATCCCGCCGCAATGAGTGCGACTCCGATGAGTTTGATCATACGCCCCATTGCCTGAGCGCAATTCCCGCCGCGCGCAACTCCCCACCGAGCCGCCGCGCAAACGCCACCGCGTGCACCCCGTCGCCGTGCAGACAAACCGTATCCGCCACGACTGCAACCGACGTCCCGTCCGTCGCACGCACGACTCCATCGCGCACCATGCGGATCACCTGCGCAACGGCTGCCGCTTCATCCGTGATCAACGCGTCCGAACGCGCGCGCGGCGTGAGCGAACCAGCGGCTTGATACGTGCGATCCGCAAACACCTCGTTCGCGACTCGCAACCCCCGAGCCTGACCTGCCCGCACCAACTCACTGCCCGCCAGTCCAAAAAGTATCAGGCTAGGATCGCAGGCATAAACCGCCTCGGCAATCACCTCAGCAACGGCGCGATCACGCGCCGCCATGTTATAAAGCGCGCCATGGGGTTTCACATGCCGCACCGGCCCCAGCTCGCGCAACGCCTCGATCTGCCCCGTCACCAAATCGTGCAACGCACACGCCGTGAGCGCTTGTTCCACGCGGCCAAAATTCGCTCGATCCGCGAAGCCCGGATGCGCGCCCACGGCCACACCGTGCGCCCGCGCCAAGGCCACCGTCGCACGCATCGTCGCTGCATCGCCCGCGTGCGCGCCGCAGGCAATATTCGCCGAGGTGATGAGCGGCATCAGCGCGGCATCACCCCCCGCGCCCTCGCCGAGATCACAATTCAGATCGATAGAAATGTGCACGTTTAGCGGATTTTTTGGGTGAGGCCTTGGCGCAGCATCGCGAGCGCTTGCTCCCGCGCAAGCCACCGCTCGTGAGCTTCCTCAAGAGAAACCACCTGAAAGCGCATCGCATCTCCCGGACGCAACTGCGCTAATAACGGCAAATCGACCAAAATAACGTGCGCGAGTTGCGGATAACCGCCGATGGTCTGGGCGTCCGCCAACAACACGATCGGTTGTCCATCGGACGGCACCTGCACGGTCCCCGGAGCCACCGCGGATGAAAGTAAATCAGCGCCAACCGTCCGCGCGAGCGCCGTTCCCGCCAACCGCATTCCCATGCGATCCGACTGCGGAGTTACTCTAAACTCCGTCTTCAACCACGTGTCGCAAAACTCACCCGCCTGCGCACCCAAAACCACACTCACCGAGGGAGTGGCGCTGTAATCAGGCCTAATCCTCAAATCGATCGACCACCGCTCCGCGACCTCGCGGATCGCCGCGCCCATCGGCAAAACATCACCGACTCGCAACGCCCGCCCCTGCCATCCACCCAACCCCGCGCGTCCATACGTGCTGCGACTCCCCAACACCGGCGCGACCTCGATTCCCCCTGCGAGCGCGAGATAACCGCGACATCCTTTAGTAGCCGCTCCAAACTTGATGCGTTGTCCCGCCCGCACCGCCACCGGTTGCCATGCCACACACCCGGCGAACTCTGCGCCGGTGAGCGCGATCCAACCGTCCGTTAAAAATTCGATCTCCGGCCCCAACAACGTCAGCTCCAGGACGGCCGCATTTTCCGCATTTCCCACAAGCAAATTAGCCACGCGAGTGGCAAACGTATCCATCGCTCCGCTCAAAGGCACCCCTGCCGAGCGTTGTCCGACGCGCCCCAAATCCTGCACCGTCGTCCACATCCCGGCCTGCACTACGCGAAAAGCCCGAGTGGCCACATTCTCGTTCATTTTTTCAACCTCTCGCTCAGCCGCAGCCCCGTCGACTTGGTTTAACGCTAGATGGAGCTCGGGCTTCTGCGCCTGAACCGCCTGAAAACGCACGCGATCTCCGACACGCAACCACGCCGATTCCGTGCGCGTCGCATCAAATAATTTTAAATCCGTACGTCCAATAATCTGCCAACCACCCGGGGTTTCGATTGGATAAACCCCCGTCTGCGCGCCGCCGATCCCGATCGCGCCTGCGGACACCTTAGCCCGTGGCGTTGCCCGCCGAGGTGTCGCCAACTCGGTCGGCAATCCGCTCAAATACGGAAATCCTGGCGCAAAGCCGATCGCCTGCACGCGATATTCCGCCCCGCTGTGTCGCGCCACGACTTCATCCTCCGTCAAACCCGTGTGCGCCGCCACCACCGCCAAATCCGTCCCCGCCTCAGCCCCATAGCGCACAGGAATCTCCAAGCAACGACCGCCAATATTTTCTCCTGAAGAATCTGAGGTATCTTGAACCGAACGCTGCTCCCCCGCCACGACTGCGATCTGTTGTTTCAAGGTCGCATAAGTAGAGTCACCCGCTTTCGAACCGACGACCCGCAGCGGATCATAAAACACCGCGACACTCACATAAGCTGGCACCACATCCACCACCCCCGGCACTTGGGCCTCGACGAGCGCCCGCGCCCACGCCGACACCTGCGAGAGCACGTCCGCCTTCGAGCCTCCTGTAAACGTTACTACTAGGGCAGCATCACCCAGCGGCTCGATGGTCATGAGTTGATCTCAACCTAGCAGACGCCCGACACAAAATAAAAAACCGCAACCCTTCCGACACCACTACGTCACATTACGAAACTTGCTGCGCCCGCGAGATGAACCACTTTAATTATTCTTAAATATGTATTATAAGCGTGCCCTTCATGGCTGGTTTTTGACCGCGGCTGCTTGGTTCGTGTTGAGTCAAGAATTGGTCGCGCATCCCGGCACCGATGTGGCCATCGTGGATCTCACAGCACTCATCAATGCCTCCCCGGCAAGCCCCGAACTCCGCCTGCGACGCGCGACGTGTTACGTCGAACACCAACGCTGGTCCGAAGCGTCAGACGATATCGATCACGCGGCCAGGCTCTCGCCGGATCACCCCGACCTAGCCCTAGCCCGGGCGGAGTATTTTCTCGCGCGCGATGAGCCTCTCGCGTCCATCAACGCACTCGCATCGCACCTTATTTCCCATCCCGGAGACGCCGCCGCCCGCATCCTCCGCGCCCGCGCGAGCGCACGTAGCGGCGACACCCTCGGCGCCCAAAACGATTTTCAACACGCGCTGCGCTACCTCCCGGAACCCAAACCTGAGCTCTGGCTTGAGGCCAACGCACTCATCGCCGAGCCGGTCGCGGCCCTCGCTGATCTCGAGACTGGCCTCACCCGTCTCGGACCTGTGCCCGCGCTCGAGGAACGCGCGCTCAAACTCGAACTCCAACTCGCTCGTACCGACTCCGCCCTCCAACGCCTCACTCGCCTCGCCGCCCACGCCGAACGTCCCGAAACCTACCACCGCCGCCGCGGCGATATTTTATTTCAAGCCAACCGACTCACGGAAGCTCGTCGCGCTTATACTGATGCCCTCGCCGCCATTGACCGACTGCCTGAATGGCTTCGCCTCAGCGAACCCACCCAACAACTCATCGCCCAACTCACTCCTCTGGCCACCTCTCCACTTTAATTCTCCATGAAACTCCCATCATTCCTGCTTTTGCTTGCCTTCCTAACCGCCCCGGCTGTTCACGCCGCTACCACGATTCTCCGCGGGCCCTACCTCCAACTTGCGACACCGACCAGCATAGTTATCCGCTGGCGCACCGACACCACCGAGCCTTCGAGCGTGCGCTTCGGTCTCGCGGCCAATCAACTGACGCTCACCGCCAAGTCCGAAGGCATCAGCACCGAACACGTTGTTCAACTCGCCAAGCTTCAACCCAACACTCGCTATTTTTACGCCCCCATCACCGGCAACGACAAACCCACCAAACCGGGCGCTGAAGACGGCCCACCCTCGGCCCTCGTCAGCAGCTTTGTAACCCCTCCACTCCCCGGCCCCGCGCAACCCACTCGTGTTTGGGTGCTCGGCGATCCCGGCACCAAAACTCCCGCGCAAATCGCAGTGCGCGACGCCTACTATAAATTCAATGGCACCCGCACTACCGACCTCTGGCTTATGCTCGGCGACAACGCCTACGCCGACGGCACCGATGCCGAATACCAGAAAGCCGTTTTCGAGATCTATCCCAGCCTTCTGCGCACCGCCCCGCTTTGGACCACGCTAGGTAACCACGACGGCCGAAGCGCCAACTCACTGACTCAGTCTGGTGTTTATTACGATATTTTTAGCCTACCCACGATGGGCCAAGCCGGCGGTGTTCCATCGGGCACTGAGGCCTATTATTCCTTCGATCACGCCAACATCCACTTCATCTGCCTTGATTCCACGGACAGCCCGCGCGATGCCGAAGGCGCCATGGCCCAATGGCTCCGCGCGGACCTCGCAGCCACCACCCGCGATTGGATCGTCACCTTCTTCCATCACCCCACCTACACCAAAGGAACTCACGACTCCGATAAAGACAGCGACTCAGGCGGCCGCATGAACGACATGCGGGCCAATTTCGTCCCTATTCTTGAAGCCGGGGGCGTGGATCTTATCCTCACTGGCCATTCCCACAACTACGAGCGCTCCCACTTCATCGACGGACACTACGGTAAGAGCCAAACTTGGGAACAACGCTACATCCTCCAAGCCCGCGACGGCCGCCCTGAAGGCCAAGGCGCTTACACCAAACCCCGCACCCGCACCCCGCACGCCGGCGAAATCTCCGTCGTCACTGGCAGCGCTGGCCACGCCAGCTCCAAGCCTATCCCGTTAAACCACCCCGCCATGTGGATCTCGCTTAACGAAGCCGGCTCCTCCATCATCGACATCGACGGCCTCAAACTCAACTTCACCTTCCTCAACGAAACCGGCGCCATCCGTGACACCTTTACGATTGAGAAAAAATAATTGAGCCCAACTGGTGACCCGGTTCGTCGCCAGCACACCCTGCACGTAATTCGCAGGGTTAGAGTTGAACTTTCGCCAAGCTGGAGGATTAATTAAACCTCCATGCGCCACCGCTTGCTCCCTTTACTTGCCCTCACCGCACTTGGGCTCACCTCCTGCCGCGACACCCAGATCACGACCTATCGCGTCCCCAAGGAAAAAAATCCCACCCAGCCCTCCGCCCCAGCGGCCGCCGCCAACGCCCCCGGAGCCACCATGGCCAACACCGCTGTCACCACCGCCGAAGGCCCAGGCCTCAGCTGGAGTGCCCCCGCCCATTGGACCAACAAACCCGCCTCCGCCATGCGCAAAGGCAGCTACGCGATCACCGATGACACTGGCGCCACTGCCGATCTTTCCATCACCGCGTTCCCCGGCGACGTCGGAGGCGATCTCGCCAACGTCAACCGCTGGCGCGGCCAAATCCAACTCCCCCCGCTCGCCGCCACCGAGCTCGCCAGCGCGACCACCCACCTCGAAGCCAACGGCCTGCACTTCACCACGGTAGATTTCACCGGTGGCCCCGCCGCCACCCCGCAACGCGTCCTCGGCGCGATCGTACCCCTCGGCAACGCCACCTGGTTTTTTAAACTCACCGGCCCCGCCGCTCTCGTCGCGCGCGAACAAGCCGCCTTCGCCTCCTTCCTGCAAACCATCCGCGCCCCGCGCCCCACCTCATGAGCGACCTCATCCGCCAATTCCGCGACTTCTTCGTCTCGCTGAAACTCACGGTCGTCCTGATGGCGTTGTCGATTGTGCTCATCTTCGCAGCCACTCTAGATCAGGTAAACCTCGGCATCTGGGCCGTCCAACAAAAATACTTTCACTCGCTCTTCGTCCTGTGGAACGTCGGCGATATCCCGGTGCCCATCTTCCCCGGCGGTTACCTCATCGGCGGGTTCCTCCTCATCAACCTCATCGCCGCTCAAGTCTACCGCTTCAAACTCACCGCAAAAAAATCCGGTATCTGGCTGACGCACATCGGCTTCATTCTCCTGCTCATCGGCGAACTTATCACGGGGCTCTGGCAGGAAGAATTCGCTCTACGTCTGGACGAGGGTGAAACCAGAAATTACTCCGAAAGCTACCGCTCCAACGAACTCGCGATCACCGAAACCACCGACCCGAAATTCGACGACGTTGTAGCCATACCCGAAAAATTCGTCGCGCGCGGAGACCCCATCCAACAAGCCAAACTTCCCTTCCGCGTCGTCCCTAAGATTTACTATCCCAACGCCGCCCTCGCTGCCCGCGACGCCAGCACCCCCGGAGCCGCCCCGACCCCCGCATCGACCGGTATCGGCCTCCAAGCCACTGCGACTCCGCTTCCGCTCACCTACAAACAAAACGAACGCAACGCTCCCGCCGCCTACATCGAACTCGCCGGCCCCGAGGGCCCAATCGGCACGTGGCTCGTCTCTGCCGACCCGCGCTTTCCGCCTCAAAGCTTCGAGTACGCCGGACGCACTTGGAAAATCGCCTTCCGCTTCGAACGCAGCTACAAACCTTACTCGCTCACGTTGCTCAAATTTTCCCACGACCGCTACGCCGGCACCGAAATCCCGAAAAATTTCTCTAGCCGCATCCGCCTCAACTCACCCGATGGCCGCGACGATCGCGAGGTCCTCATCTACATGAACAACCCGCTGCGCTACGCCGGACTCACGTTCTACCAGGCTGGTTTTGAAAACGATGACAAGACGACCATCCTCCAGGTCGTTCGCAATCCCAGCTGGCAACTCCCGTACATCTCCTGCTCGCTCATGACGCTGGGTCTCATCGTGCAATTTGGCATCCACCTCGTCGCGTTCATCGCCCGCCGCCGTACCGCACCCTCCGCCGTCGCATGAAAAAATTAATCCCTCTTCTGGTCCTCCTGCTCGGCGTACTTTACCTCGGCAGCACGTTAGTCGGGCCGCGTGCCTCCAACTCATTCGACCTCGCTGGGTTTGGTCGACTACCGATCTTGGCCAACGGCCGAGTCAAGCCGCTCGATACCGTCGCGCGCAATTCCCTACTCCTCTTCCAAGGTCGCCAAACCGTCGTGACACCGGCTGGACTCAAAGTTTCACCGACCGAGTGGTTGCTCGACGTCTATTTCCACTCCGACGCCGCGGATCGCTACCGCACGTTTGAAGTCGTTCACCCTGATCTACTCGCCCTACTCGAGCTCAAAGCGGAAGACGGCGACGGGAAAAAACGTTTCTCTTATTTAGAGATCAGTAAAAAAATCCCCGAGCTTGAGCGCCAGGCTCGCCTCGCTGGCCCCGTCGAATCTGCCGTCCGCACTCCGTTTCAAAAATCCGTGATGCAGCTCTACGGTGCTCTCGTGCAGTATCAACGCCTCAAACACACCCTGGCCCCGCCCACGACCGAAGATTTCCTCGCCGAGCTACTGCGCTTCCAAAAACTCCTCCCCACCGGCGTAGCTGCCGTCCGCGCCAAACAAGCCGGCCAACCCCACGACGAAGCCACGGCCAAAGCCATGATCGAGCTCGGCCAACGCTACCTGTTCATGTCCGAGACGACCAATTTTCTCGCCATCCCACCCACCCCCGAAGTCGTCGATGACACCGCATGGCAGACGACCGGCCAATCGCTCCTCAGCGCGTTCCAACGCGGCTCCGTGGATTCAAGCGTCCTCGCCTACGCCGGCCTCGGCTATGCCTGGCGCCAGCGACAACCCGAACAATTCAACAAGCTCGTCGAGCTCTACCACACCCAAATCGCCAAACGCTTCGCGTCTCAACTCGCGAAATCGGACACCGAAACCCGCTTTAACGCCGCCGCGCCTTTTTACAGCAGCATGTCACTTTACGTGGGAGCGTTATTGCTCGCCATTTTCTCGTGGTTGAAATGGCCCGAGATCCTCGGCCGTTCCTCCTTTTACCTGATCCTCCTCGCCTGGCTCGCCACCACCGCAGGCATCGCCACACGCATGTGGATCGAAGGCCGCCCGCCCGTCACCAACCTCTATTCCTCAGCCCTGTTCGTTGGCTGGGGCTCCGTCGGTCTTTGCCTCATCCTTGAGACCATCTTCAAAAACGCCATCGGTAGCGTCGCCGCCGGGCTCACTGGTTTCGCCACGTTACTCATCGCGCATCACCTCTCGCTGACTGGCGACACCCTCGAGATGATGCGCGCCGTACTCGATTCCAACTTCTGGTTAGCGACCCACGTCGTCATCGTCACTATCGGTTATTCGGCTACTTTCCTCGCCGGCTTCCTCGCGATCATTTACATTTTGCGCGGAGGCTTCACCCGCTCCTTAGACAAAGCCAGCGCCGAGGCCCTTGTGCGCATGGTTTATGGCATCATCTGTTTCGCGACACTCTTCAGCTTTGTCGGCACCGTCCTCGGCGGCATCTGGGCTGACCAATCTTGGGGGCGCTTCTGGGGCTGGGACCCCAAGGAAAACGGCGCGCTCATCATTGTACTGTGGAACGCCCTGATTTTGCACGCCCGCTGGGGTGGCCTAATCAAAGCCCGCGGCCTCATGGCCCTAGCCGTCTTTGGCAACGTCGTCACCAGCTGGAGCTGGTTTGGTACTAATATGCTGGGTGTTGGCCTTCACAGCTACGGCTTCACGGATTCCGCCTTCATGGCGCTCACTATGTTTGTCGCCAGCCAACTCGCCTTGATCGCCCTCGCCGTTCGTCCTTTGACGAAGTGGCGCAGCTTTCAATCAGAGTAATCTGCACCCACAATCAACCGCTGAGCAATTCCTCGGCGTGGGCCAGTGCGCTCTTCGCCGTACGGTCGCCTAACATCCGCGCCAACTCGCTCACGCGTGCCTTTCGATTGGCTTGAATTGGAGCGATACCAACAACGGCGCGATCCTTGGATTGGTCCTTAGTCACGACCAAATGCGAAGCCGCTTGCGCCGCCACTTGGGGCAGATGCGTCACGCACAACACCTGATGATTCTTCGCGATTGCCGCCATTTTCTCTCCGACCACGCGCCCGATTTCTCCGCCGACATTCGCATCGACCTCATCGAAAACTAGCAAGGGTACGTCATCCAAATCGGCCAAAACCGTCTTCAACGCCAACATCACGCGCGCCAACTCGCCGCTTGATGCGATTCGACTCAGCGGCAACGGCGCCTCGCCGACATTGGGCGAAAACAAAAACTCGCAACCGCAATCGCCGGACGGCCCCGGTTGCGCAAGATCCACGATCCGGACTTGGAAGTCCGCCTTCTTGAAACCAAGTTGCACGATCCCCTTGGCGGCAATCTTGGCGAGCTCCTTAGCGGCTTTTTCGCGCACGACGCGCAATGCGGAGCCTTCTTTTTTAACCGCGCGCTCCGCATCAACGATCTGTTTTTCCAACCGCGCGAGCGCGCCCTCGAGGTCACCTTGAACTTCAAGGCGCAGGCGCAATTCATCGCGCGCTGCGATCACTACCACGACATCGCCACCATGTTTCCGCTTCACCTCGAGCCAGGTGTTCATGCGCTCAGTGAGTTGCTCTGCTTGCTCGGGATCGAATTGGAATTCAGCGCCCAGCGCCGCGAATTCCGCCCCGAGGTCGTTCACTTCGATCGAAGCCGCAGCGAGACGTTCAGCGAGCGCTTGGGTTGAAGGATCGATTTCTTCCAGCGTGCGGGCGTCGCGCAACAGGCCGGCGACGCGTCCCTGCACGCCGTCTTCACCGACGAGGCCGTTGGCCAGCGTCTGCGTGAGTTCGATCAATTCCTGCGCGCGATTTAGGCGCTTGAAATCACGTTCCAGAGTCTCGATCGCTTCGGGCGTGAGTTCGAGTGCCTCAAGGCGCGTGAGCTGATTTTGCAAAAACTCAAGTTGGCTCGCAGAGAGTTTCGTTTCGCCGAGAATTTTTTCCCGTTCGACGCAACGCTCGCGCCAAATTCTATATTTTTGTTGATAAGCGGACAAGGCGGGCGCGGCGCGGCCGAAAAGATCCAGCAGTTCGAGTTGGCAACTGTCCTTGAGCAGTCGACGCGGCTCGCTGGGCCCATGAAAATCCACCCAATGTTCACCTAGCCGTTGCAGCACGGCCAAAGTCGCCAGACTACCGTTTACGGTGATTTTCGGCGCTTTTTCGCGCGGGACACTGCGTTTGAGGATCATCAACCCATCCTCACACTCCGGCAACTCAAGCTCCGCGAGCACGGCGTTAATGACCTTGGGTTTCGCAAAAAAAAGTGCCGCCTCGACTTCACACGCGGGCGCACCTTGGCGAATGATGGTTTTGTCGGCCCGTTCACCCGCCAGCAAGCCGAGGGCCCCAAGCAAAATACTTTTACCGGCGCCGGTCTCACCCGTGACGGCCGTAAAGCCAGCTTCGAAATCGAGGGACACTTCCTCCAAGAGGGCTAGGTTGCGAACATGCAGCGATTGAAGCATGCTGCCACTGGGCACAAAAAATACGCACGTTTCAAGAGCGACGACGTAAAAGATAGCCGCTTTTTCTGCGGCGTACCCCATACGCGCGGCCAGACGATCGGCTCAGACTTCGTCAAGAGGACGCGTGGCGTCACCGAAAGTCGGTAAACGTACGTCCATTTTATCCATCATCGAGAGATAAAGTCGGCACATCTGGCGATCGGGCTTACCGGTATAGTCGAGGATGCGTCCGCCTTTGATGCGTCCACCGCCACCGCCGAGCATAACGACGGGGAGCTGGCGGGCTTCGTGATTACCCGTCAGCATCGAAGAACAAAAAAGCACCATGCTATTATCGAGCAGCGTCCGTGGGCCTTCTTGAATCGCATCCATCTTGCTCGCGATGTAAGCCACTTGCTTCGTGAAGAACTGGTTTACCTTGAGCCAATCCGCCGTATCGGAATGCGAAAGCAGGTGATGAATCATGTAATCCACGCCGAGATTCGGAAACCGGAGCGAGGAGTGATCGTTATTGAGCTTGAGCGAAGTAATGCGCGTCGCATCGGTTTGAAATCCCAACACCAAGATATCTGCCATCAGCCGCATGTGCTCACCAATATCTTGAGGGATGCCATCAGCCGGCCTAGCCATATTCGGTTTATCCAACGTCGGCCGCCACCCCTGCAACTCCCCTTTCTTACCAGCGTTTTCGATCCGCAACTCCACGTCGCGCACTGAGTGGAGATATTCATCAAGTTTTTGCTGATCAGAATTACTCAGGCGCCGACGTAATCCACTCGTATCCTCAAGCACAGCATCGAGCACGCTTTGATCGCCGCGCCGGACTTCGTCTTTGAACAAGCGATCGAAAGCCAGCGCCGGATAGATTTCCAGCGGCGTCGGGGTCGTCGGCGAGCTCCACGAGATGTGCGAGCTGTAGAGCATCGAATAATTTTTATGAACCGAGGGATTCGATTTCTCGCAACCGAGCACGAGACTAGGAACTTTGGTAGAAGTCCCATAGCGCTGTGCGAGCAGCTGATCGATGCTCGTACCCGAGCGGATTTCACCGCCCGAGGCGAGCGGCGCGCCCGAGAGTAAGTTGCCCGTTTGAGAGCTATGGATGTTCCCTTTAAGCGCCTGTTCGTTGTAGAGGCCGCGCACGAAGAGCATTTTTTTTCGATGCGCAGCGAGCGGCGCGAGCACTTGGCCTAGCTCCATGTTTTCGCCTTCGCCTTTAGCCCACCACTCTTTACTATGAAACCCATTGCCAGAAAAGAGCACCGCCAAACGCACGGGTGCTTCGCTCGCGGCATCACGGCCGCGCGGCTCATCGCCCCAGACGTTGAGCGACTCCATCCACGGCAACGCCATCGTGACTCCGACTCCGCGCAAAAAAGTGCGACGTGATAGTTGATGGGGTTTCATGGGGGTAAAAGTAAACTTACTGTTCGTATTGAGTGTCGCGACCGCGAATTTCTCGAAATTGCCGACTACGTACGATCACCTCGATCGCACCGCTCACCCGATAATCATTGGCCTGTAACTGCGCATGCATCTCCTCGAGCAAAGGTTCATCCGATAACATCACCGAACGACCCAAAGCGTAGCCGAGCAATTTACGGTTAAATTGAGCGAGAAACGCATCGCGGCGTTTCGTCACGAGATAATCCCGCAAGCCCGCCAAACCTTCGATCTGAGTGCCGTCCGCGACTTTGGCTTTGGCATCAATCGGACGACCCCCGAGATCGCGCTCACGCCAGCGCCCGATCGCGTCGAATTGCTCCAGCGAAAAACCAAAGGCATCAATCTTAGCATGGCAGCTCGCACAGCGCGGATCCGAAGTGTGTTTTTCGGTGAGCTCACGCACCGTCAATGTCTCATTCGCCTCATCCTGCGGCAACTGCGGTACATCTTTGGGCGGGGGCGGCAATTTTTCGCCCAAGATAAATTCGGCGATCCAATTACCCCGCAGGATTGGGCTCGTGCGCGAAGCACCCGACATCTTGGCCAAAGTTGTCGCCTGCCCTAGAATCCCCCCGCGGGAAAACGCTTTCATGCCCTCGACGCGACGCCACGCCTCCCCTTTTACATCAGGAATTCCGTAGTGTTGCGCCAACGCTTCGTTGAGAAACGCATGATCGGCGTCTAAAATTGAAAGCACCGAGCGATCGCCTTGAAAGAAATCCGTAAAAAAACGAATAGATTCTTCATACATCGCGCCACGCAGACCGACAAAGCTCGGGAAGTGCCGATCACTTTTCTCGTCCAGTGTGTCAAAATCCCGGACGTGGAGCCACTGACAAGCGAACTCGATCGCCATGCGCCGCACGCGTTCATCCTTCATCAAACGTCGCGCCTGCGCCGCTAAAACATCGGGCTCATGCAGCCGACCAGCCGCCGCCACTCCGTGCAACACGTCATCCGGCAGTGAAGACGTCATGAAATAACTCAACCGCGTGGCCAACTCCCGATCACTCAAAGGCACCTGCGCCAGTGCCGGCCCCGGCGTCTCTCCACGATAAAGAAAATGCGGTGAGACCAACACTCGCGCCAAGACCAGTCGCACGGCTTCCGCATGCGGCATATCTTTAGCGCGTAAGGTGCGATACAGCTCGCGCAAGGCCTCCGCCTCCAAGGACGTGAGCGGACGACGATACGCCCGCTCGGCCCACCCCACTAGAGCCTCCACGTGACGTGGTTCCGTTTCGCTCAGCATACGCCTGAACGCCGCCGCACGCTCATTGATCGGCTGACGCAACGGTTCGAAGGCCTTCGGATCTGCATCCTGCGTCGCGTACTGCCAGAGCTGCTCAAACACATCGACCAACAAAAGTGCATCCTGACTCACGTAATGCAGATTCGACCAGAGGCGATCGAGGTTTGAACTCTGCACTTCGTCTAACATCAGACGTTTGAGCGGCTCGTCTTCGCGGTGAAAGAGCGTGAGCGTCACCACTTCATCAATCGGCACAATTTTCTGATAGCACAGCGCTGCGGGAAAATACTCCCGAAACGCTTTGAAACCGTGCGCGTAGCGCGCCCGCGCGGCGCTATTCTCCCGTGCCACAATGGGCGCTGAATACACCGGCTGGCGCGGGCCCGCGGTCCACAGTCCGCTTGCATTGGTTTCTAGCACAGCACTGGCCAAGCGACCCGCAGCGTAGTCGGGTTTAGTCGCCAGAACCTGAAGTTGCACGCTGCCCTCCGCCCCTGCTTTCGCGTCAAGCGTGCCACTGGCCACGAATTCACTGCC
>CAMDRP010000071.1 GCA_945906965.1 Opitutus sp. GAS368
AAGCCGAGCAACGTCGCCGCGAAGGCGTGGGCCGAGGCGTAATCGAGACGTTGCACCTCGTCGTAGAGCGCGATGCTGGCGACCTTGGTCACCCCCGGGATGGCGCCGCCGATCATCAGCACAACGCCAAATTCCCCCAGCGTGTGGGCGAAACCCAGCGTGAGGCCCGCGGCGATCCCGCGCCACGCGAGCGGTGCGTGCAGCCGGAAAAATACGCGCCACGGCGGGGCGCCATGAGCTGTGCCCGCTTCGAGTAATTCGCGTGGCACGGCGCGTAAGGCGGCTTGAAACGGCTGCACCGCGAACGGCAGTGAATAAAACACCGAGGCGACCACGAGTCCGGTGAACGTGAACACCAGCGGTTGACCGGTGAGGTCGCGCCACCACGAGCCCGGCGGGTGTTGCGGCGAGAGGCCGACCAGCACGTAAAAACCGATAACCGTAGGCGGCAGCACGACGGGCAACGTGACGAGTGTTTCTAGAAATGGGGCGAAGCGCGTGCGCGTGGTGTTGAGCCAATGCGCCAGCGGCAAGCCGATTAAGCCCAGGACGAGCGTGGTGATCGCCGCGAGGCGCAAGGTTAGCGCGAGCGATTGCCAAAGCGGCGAAGCGAGACCGAGGAACGTGGCGGTGGAATCGGGCAAGGCGGAGGGGGACGAGCGCCAACCTTCAACACGTAAGACCGCGCGCTCAACGCTGAATGATTAGGGCGTAGCCGGCGTGGGCGGCGCGTAGCCGAAGCGGGCGAGGATGGTGCGGGCGCTCGCAGATTGAAGAAACGCGAGGTAACGCAGCGCGGCGGGATTGGCCGCGCCGCGCGTGGTGAGGATGGCGCCTTGCGTGAGCGGTGCATAAAGCGTGGCGGGCACCTCAAGCCAGCGGCCGCGATTTTTTAACGTGGGGGCGAGGACGAGCGAGAGCGCGACGAAACCCGCGTCGGCATGACCGCTCTCGATGAACTGGGCGGTCTGCGCAATATTTTCGCCGAAGACGATTTTGGGTTGGGCTGCGCGCCCGAGGTTGAGTTGAGCGAGAGTTTCCTGCGCGGCGCGGCCGTAGGGCGCGGTGGCGGGTTGGGCGAGGGCGAGTTTTTTCACCGCGGGGTCGCGCAACGTGGCGGCGAGATCGGTGAGCGGGAGATCGGCGCGCGTGGTCCAGAGGACGAGACGGCCGTTGGCAAACGGCGTGAGCGTGGGGGCGTCGGCCTGGCCGGCGGCGATGAGAGCGCGCGGATAATCGAGATCGGCGGAAAGAAAGACGTCGTAAGGCGCGCCGTTTTTGATTTGCGCGACGAAAGTGCCGGAGGCGCCGAGGGCTGTGGTGACTGTGATCTCGGGGTGGGCGGCGCGGAAGGCGGGGTTGAGGGCTTCAAGTACGTAGATGAGATTGGCGGCGGCGGCGATCGAGACGGACGCGGGGTTCGCGTTGGCACTCGACGTCACAGCGGACGCAGGCGTGGGCGGGTGAAACGCGAAGATCAGCGCGAGGGTGAGACAAAAACGGAGCATCGACGAAGACATTGCACGGATGCTTCCGGGCTGGCCACGCGAAAGGGAGCGGGTTGTGGTGACGGGTATGGCTGCGCCTGATGTATTACCGCCGGTGACGGTGTTGAGTGGCTTCCTCGGAGCGGGGAAGACGACGCTCTTGCGGCACCTGCTCGGGCAGGCGGCGGGGCGGAAATGGGCGGCCGTGGTGAACGACGTGGCGGCGATCAACGTCGACGCGCAACTCGTGGCCGGTGCTGGCGCCGCGCGCGTCGTGGAGCTGGGGAATGGCTGCGTGTGTTGCACCGTGCGCGACTCGTTGGCGGAGACCATCGCGGAACTCGCCGCGCAAAAAACCTATGCACACATTTTAGTGGAAACGACCGGAGTGGCGGAGCCGCGGGGTGTGGCGGATCTGTTTACGCGGAAGAACTCGTTTTGGCGGAGCCTCGGTGATTTCGCGCGGTTGAGCGCGTTGGTGACGGTGATTGATGCGCGGAGTTTTTTGGCAGAACAGCGCGCCAGCCGAATGCGTTCGGTTGAAAATGAAACGCCGCGCGGGCCGAAGCCGATCTTTGAACTGATGGTGGAACAGGCGGAGTGCGCGGACGTGCTCGTGTTGAACAAGTGCGATTTGGCTACTGCAGCGGAGCTGGCGGAAGTCGAGACGATCTTGCGGACCTTGAACCCGCGGGCGGAGCTGGTGCGCGCGGAGCACGGGCAGGTTGCGAGTGAATTTTTGTTGGAGCGCGTGCGCTTCGAGCCCGAGACGACGGTGGGTGCGGCACAGTGGTTGCGCGTGATGCGCGAGGAAACCGGCAAGACCGGTGAGCGAGCGGCGGGCATGAGCTTGGCTCAGGTGCGTCGAGCGGGCGCGCCCCAACTCCCGGCGCGGCATGAGGCGGCGTATGGGATCACGAGTTTCGTTTATGAGGCGCGGCGGGCGTTTGCGCGGGACAAGTTTGTCGCGTTGCTGGAGGGCGGATTGCCGGCGGGCTTGTGGCGCGCGAAGGGTTTTTTTTGGTTGGCGGAGCAACCGGCGGATATCGGGTTTTTGTCGATCGCGGGTGGCGGCGTGCGGCGAGAATGGGTCGGCACGTGGGCGGCGGCGCTGCGTGAGAGTGGCATCGTGACGGATGCGGAAATCCCGGCCGCGGCGCGCGTGAAGTGGGCGGAGCCCTACGGAGATCGGCGGCAGGAATTGGTTTTTATCGGAACCGGGCTCGACGTCGTGGCGTGGCGTGCGAAGCTCGACGCATGTTGGGCGTGATTAACCGTAAATTTTTTTGGAAACTCTGGACGCGATTGCGCGTCGGATGTCCCGTGAGTTTAAATTTCAAACAATCGTGCATGCGGGTGGGGTGGATGGTGGCGGCTGTGCTCGCGAGTGGACTAGGCAGCGCCGGTCTGCGCGCGGCGGACATTGTCGTGGCGGCCCCGCAGGTGTTGATCTATGCCGATGGAGATCGGGTGCGTGGTAAATTGGTGGAGCGGAGCGGCGAGCTTTGGGTGTTTCAGTCGGAGAAATTTGGGTTGTTGAAAGTGCCGGTCGCGGCGGCGCGCGTGGAGCCGGCGGCTGATGGGGTCGCGATGGCTCAGAGCTTAGCGCCTAAGGAGGCCGTAGCTATGTCCGCACCGAAACCGACCTCGACGCACGAGGATTCGGATGACTTAGAGCCGGAGGGTTGGGCGCGGTTCACGCCGCTGGCGCTGACGCAGACGATGCGGGAATTTTTCGGGCCCTGGAAGGGGCGTTTTTCCATTTCGCTGGAAGACGTCTCCGACTCGTCCAGTCGCAACACGACATTGGTGGAGTTGCATATGAAGCGCACGTGGAAGCGGGACGAGGTGGATGGGACGTTGCGCTATGATTTTTCGCAGACGGCGGATGTGGCGACCAAGGACTTGATCAAGCTCACGGGTTCCTGGCGCCGGGATTACGCGTACAAGCTTTTCAGTATTTATCGGCCGACGAGTGAGTACAACCGGGCGTTTAAGGCGCCGGATGACGTCGCGGTAAACTACTTGTTGTTGCAGCAGGAAATCGGTGCGGGCGTGAATGTATTTACGACGCCACAGCGGAAGTTGCGCGTGGGGTTATCGGAAAATCTTTTCGACGTGTGGGTGGTGGCGCCGGACAGTCGCCATGTGGCGCAGACCTCGGAGTCGATTTTCGCGGAGCTGGAATGGTCGCTGCCCTGGAGGTTGCGCCTCATGGAGCGTGGCGTGTGGTATCCGCCGTTTCGGAGTGGATCGGAGGGCTGGGAAAATCGCTTGGAGTTGAACAAGAAACTCACGGAAACACTCAGCGTCGCGATCCGGCATGAGACGCGTACCAACAACCCCGATGTGCGCATTCAGGATTACACCTTACTGCGGTTATTAGTGGGACTGGATTTTTGAAATCAGGCGCAGGGTGGAGGAGGGTGAGCTGAAAAAATCGAGTCGCCACGTCCGGCGCGGGCTCAACGCTACGGTTAACTTAATTTCCATGTTTCCACGACTTCTTTGGTTTCTCTGCGCAGCGAGTTTGGGCCTAAATGCGACCTTGTGCGCGCAATTGGCGACGGTGCCGACGCAGTTCGGGCCGGCACCCGCCACCACGCTATCTCTAGGGGAAACTCAAACGGTGGATTTGCGCACGCTGCTCGGCGTCCCGGGTGTTACGGGTCAGGTCATGCAATTTGAAACCGTGCGCGGGACGTTTAACGTGGAGTTATTGGCGAACGACGCGCCGAAGACCGTCGCGAATTTTCTCAACTACGTGAACCGCGGCGCCTACGCCAATAGCATCTTCCACCGCTCGGTCCCGGGGTTCGTGATTCAAGGCGGCGGGTTTACCGCGTCGGGTAATCTTGTAACGGCGATCGCGGCGGATGCGCCGGTGCAAAATGAATACAAGCTCTCCAACACCCGCGGTACGATCGCGATGGCCAAGACCGCGGCCGGGCCAAACACGGCGACGAATCAGTGGTTTGTGAATCTCGGTAGCAACGGCGCCAATTTGGATAACCAAAACGGCGGTTTCACTGTCTTCGCGCGCGTTCTCGGCAATGGTATGACGGTGGTGGACTCGATCGCTGCGGTGACGGCCTACGACGTGAGTGCTCAACTCGGGGGCGATTTCACGGCGCTGCCTTTGATCGGCGGTAATCTTAATTCCTCCGCTTTGGTGGTGATTCGTACGATCACGGCAATTCCAGTTTATTCCAGCGTGGCGGGGGAAAAAGCCGTGGTGACATACACGGCCACGAGTTCCAACGCGGGTGTGGCGACGGGCACCGTGAACGGGAGTACGCTGACGCTCACGGGCGTGTCGCCCGGTACGGCCAACATCACCGTGCGCGCCGCCGATGTGAATAATAGCGCGGCGCAGGTCGTGTTTGCCCTGACCGTCGCGGCGACGGCACCGGTCATCACCGCGCAACCCCTCAACGCCGTGGTCGCGAGCGGGCAGAAGCTCGCGCTCAACGTCGCGGTGTCAGGCGCGGGCCTGACTTATCAATGGAAACGCGTCGTCAGCGGCGCGAGCGGCACGGTGCTGTCCGGCGCGACGGGATCGCAGTACATCGTGGGTAAAGTCTCTGCAGCTGAGGCGGGGATTTATTACTGCACGGTCACCAATTCCGCCGGTGCGGTGGACAGCGCGGGCGCGATCATTGCGGTGCGCTCAAGCGGCGAGTCGCGCTTGACGAATTTGGCGGTGCGCGCGGCCTTGGACGCGGGGCAGGTGTTGATCGTCGGCTTTTCCACGACGGGTAAAACCGATCTGTTGGTGCGCGGCGTGGGGCCGAAGCTGGCGGATTTCGGGGTGCCGGATTTTTATGCCGATCCGCGGCTGGAGATTTACGATGGCGCGGGCGTCAAGGGCCTGACGAATGATTCTTGGGACAGCGCTTTGGCGACGACCTTCCAGAGTGTGGGAGCGTTTGCGCTCAACGCCGGGAGCAAAGATGCGGCGTTGGTGACCTCGGTGAACGGCGCCTCGACGGCACAGCTCAAGGGCATGGATAGCGGCGTGACCTTGCTCGAAGTCTACGCGTTGGGCGGGGTGTCGGCGCCAGCGCGTCTCAATAATGTTTCCACGCTCAACCGCGTCGGCACGGGCGGAAATATCTTAATCGCCGGTTTCACGGTGAGCGGGGACGTGGCGAAGACGTTGCTCATCCGCGGCGTGGGGCCGAAGTTGACGTCGTTTAACGTGGGCGGGGTGTTGGCGGATCCAAAGCTAGAAATTTATCGCGACGCGACCTTATTGGCGGCGAACGATGATTGGAACGCGAGCGTGGCGGCGGCGACGCCGGGGCTGGGTTTCGCGCTCGATGCGGAGAGCAAGGACGCAGTGTTGTTGATCACGTTGCCGCCAGGCGGTTACACGGCGCAGCTTTCAGGCGTCGGGGCGACGACGGGCGTCGGCCTGATCGAAGTCTACGAAGTGCCGTGAGGTCCGCGGGGCTCAGAAGCCGCGCGTCTGCATGGCGCGGCCGAGTTCTTGCATGAAAGCTTGGGCGTCGGCGGGCGAGGGGCGGTAGCCAGGTTGGCTGATCTCGGTGAAGCCGGGGCGGTACTGTTGGTCGATGATCCATTTGCCGGTCACGCCGTCGCTGAAGGTGACGGTGCCGCCAGCGATCGCGCCGGGGATGAGGGTGACGGCGTCGATCACGACGGTGACCGAGCTAGGGCCGGCGGGTGCGGCGGGGGTGGCGTCATCGCCCGGAGGAGCTTCGGGCGCTTCGGCGTCGGCGGAGTCGGCTTCGTCGGAGGGTAGATTTTGCGCGGCGGCCGGGGCGGGCGCCGGGGGGGCTTTGGTGACGTCGCTGGCGTCGGCCTTGGGGGCGGGGTCTTTGAGGGTGAGGTTGAGGTCGTCGACGAGGAAGCGGACGTCCATGTACGTCATGGAGACTTTAAATTCGTCGCGGAGTTTTTTCTGTACGGCGGAGAGATTGGCGCCGTCGGCGATCCAGGTGGCGACGGTGGTTTTTTGCGCGGGCGTGAGGGACATGGTGGAAGGGAGAACGGGGAGGTGTGAACGGCGAAGTTTAAGCGGCGGACCCTAGGGTGCGCCGAGATATCCTTAACCCTGCGCTGCCGACTTTCAACTGCGCGTTAACGCGAGAGTTGAGTTTTGAGGAATTCCACGCTGCTGCGCGTGGTGGCGTCTTGCTCCATCATGTTGTCCACGGCTTTGCAGGCGTGGATGACGGTGCCGTGGTCGCGGCCACCGAAGGCGTCGCCGATTTCTTGGAGGGAGTGCTTGGTGAGCGTGCGGGTGATGTACATCGCGATCTGGCGGGGGATGGCGATGTTGTTGGGCCGGCGCTTGCTGGTCATGTCGCTGTGGCGGATCTGGTAGTGATCGGCGACACGTTTCTGGATGGTCTCGATGGTGAGGATCGTCTGCGCCTGTTCCATGAGCACGTCGTGCAGGAGGCGTTCCGCGGTGGCGAGGTCGATGGGCTTGTGCGTGAGCGCGGTGTAGCTGGCGACCTTGATCAGCGCGCCTTCGAGGCGGCGGATGTTCTTGGTGATGTTCTGCGCGATGAAATTGATGATCGGCGCGGGGAGGTTGCACTTGAGGGCGGCGGCCTTGGTGCGAAGGATGGCGATACGGGTCTCGACGTCGGGCGACTGGATGTCGGCGGGCAGGCCCCATTCGAAGCGGGAGACGAGGCGGGCCTCGAGTTTCTGGATCTCGGAGGCGCGGCGATCGCTGGAGAGGACGATCTGTTTGCCGGACTCGAAGAGGTCGTTGAAGGTGTGGAAGAATTCTTCTTGGATACGCTCTTTGTTGGCGAGGAATTGGACGTCGTCGAGGAGCAGGACGTCGGCGTGACGGTAGCGTTGGCGGAATTTGGTGAGGCTGTTCTCTTGGAGGGCTTGGATGAATTCGTTGGTGAATTTTTCCGTGGAGAGGTAGGCGACGCGGGCTTCGGGGTTGCGGCGGAGGATGGCGTGCCCGATGGCGTGCATCAGGTGGGTTTTGCCCAGGCCGGTGTCGCCGTAGAGGAACAGGGGGTTGTAGGCTTGGGCGGGGGCTTGGGCGACCGCGAGGGCGGCGGCATGGGCCATCTGGTTGTTGGAGCCGACGACGAAGTTTTCGAAGGTGTTGCGGGGGTTGAGCGAGCCGGGGGCGGGCCCGCGGTCGTCGTAGCGGGTGGACTTGCGGGAGGAGCCGGCGGTGGCGCGGCTGCGGGCGACGGCGCTATCGGCGGCGCGTTGCTGGTCCGCGGGGGCGGAGGGGGCTCCGGTGGTCGTGAGTTTGACGGTGACGAGGCGACCAGCGAGGTGGCGCAGGCGCTGGGTGATCAGGTCCAGGTAGTTGTCGTGGATCCAAATGGAGGCAAATTCATTGGGTACGCCAAGAGTGATGACATCTTCGGTGGCTTCCAGGCTCACGACCGGCTCAAACCACATATGGAAAACATCCTCCGGGAAGAGCGACTTGAAGTCGGCTTTCACGGTGTCCCATAGGTTGGGGGTTTGAACGGGATTGGGCATGAGCGGGCTTAGGGAGTGATTTTATTCACAGGCGGCCGCCGAGGGGCACTTTCAGCACATTCGCTCTACGCTGCATCCAAGTTCGGTCTATCGGGAAAGGGGGCGGACGGGCCAGCGAGCAGGATAGCGAAACGATTGATTGCGTTAAGCTGTTGCTGGACAGGTTATAGCCTGAGCTATCGGGTCGATTTAAACGGGATGAAGCAGAAAGGAAGTGTGAAAGAGCTTTCGGACGGGCCTAAAGACCTGAGGAAGAGGTGGACTAACGGCGATGAAAAAAAGTATGACAAGTCGAACTTTCAGGAAGTTTTCGCCAAGTTATTCACAGGTGAGTTGGGCATAACTTTTTGATTTTTGGCGTTGCCACCGCGCCGCAAAATTCGGCCGCCGATGGATCCGCAGAAAACCGGTAATGGATTTCGTGTTACACCAATCCTTTTCCCGAGGAGAAATCGGGTGATTTAAAGTGACGAACAGGTGACGAACGGGTGACGGAAGTACGTTTACGGATACGCGGTAAGCGAGCGGTGATCGCGATTTTGCCTACCCGACGGCCTTTTAAGTCAGGGCTGGCGCGGGTTCGACCCACTTACCGTGTTCTTTAATGAGGGCGATGAGGCGGGCGTCGGCGTCCGCTTGGGGCAGGTTGTATTGAACGCAGGTTTTGCCGACGTAGAGGTTGATCTTGCCGGGGGCGCCGCCGACGTAGCCGAAGTCGGCGTCGGCCATTTCGCCGGGGCCGTTGACGATGCAGCCCATGATGGCGATTTTCACGCCCTTGAGGTGGCCGGTCTGGGCGCGGATGCGCTGGGTGGTCGTCTGGAGATCGAAGAGGGTGCGGCCGCAGCTGGGGCAGGCGACGAATTCGGTTTTGGAGGAGCGGGCGCCGGCACCTTGGAGGAGGTTGTAGGCGAGAGTGGTCGCGCGGGCGGGATCGTTTTCGGTCTCAACACTGACAAGGTCGCCGAGGCCGTCACAAAGAAGGCCGCCGGTTACAAAAGAAGCATCGAGGAGGCGGGAGAGAAACGTCGGATCCGGCTGCACGGCCGTGGCCGCGGTGTTGCGAATCCAAAGCGGGGCGCGCGAACCGAGGGTTTGCAGTGCGGCGGCGAGAGCGCGGTAACGGCCGAGCGGATGACCCGTGGCGGAGCTGGCGTCGTCCAGGGTGAAAATAAATGCCCCCTCGCCGAGGGCTTGAAGCGTCGGGGCGAGGGTTGTGAGGGCTGCGGCGGAACTGGCGACGGCGAGGGTGTGAGCGTGACGGCGCACCAGGGTCGCGAAGGCCGCGAGCGTGGCGGAGTCCGTGGCGCCGAAGGAGCGGAGGAGGACTTTGGGCTCGGCGTGATTTAGCTGCGCTTCGAGATCGGTGGGCGTGACTGCGGGAGCGAGCTCGAGGACGAGGAACGTGCCGGTTGGGATGCGCGCGGAGTGGAGGGCGGCGAGATCGGCGGGACCAGAAATCGCGACGAGTAGACCCTCGTGGGGCGTGTCCAGGGATTTGGGCGTAGGGAGCGAGTTGGGCGCGAGGAGCTCGGAGAGGCCGATGCGGGTGATGACGACGGGAACGTGGTCGGGGCCGATTTTGATTTTCGGAGTGAGGGCGAGCGTCGTGGTCGGGCGGCGATTAAATTGGTAGGGATCGAGGGCCTCGCGCGCGGCAGCGACGGGCGCTGACGACCAGAGTGACATCGTCTTGGCGGCGATGGCGCGGGCGACGGGGATTTCGTAGACGCTGTCCTCGGTGAGGGAGACGCGGATGGTGTCGCCGAGGCCGTCGTGGAGGAGGGTACCGATACCGATGGCGCTTTTGATGCGGCCGTCTTCGCCGTCGCCGGCCTCGGTGACGCCGAGGTGGAGCGGGTAGTGCATGTTTTCCTGGTTCATGCGGGCGACGAGGAGGCGATAGGCCTGAATCATGACCTTCGGGTTGGAGGCCTTCATCGACAGGATCATCTGTTTGAAGGAGTGGCTCTCGGCGATGCGGAGAAATTCGAGGGCGCTCTCGACCATGCCGAGCGGCGTGTCGCCGTAGCGGTTCATGATGCGATCGGAGAGGGAGCCGTGGTTGGTGCCGATGCGCAGGGAGCAACCGAGGGTTTTGGCGCGGAGGACAAGAGGGGAGAACGTCTCGTGGAGGCGTTGCAGTTCGCGGTCGTAATCGGCGTCGGTGTAGTCGCGGACCGCGAATTTCTTTTTGTCGGCGTAATTGCCGGGATTTACGCGGACTTTTTCCACGTGTTCGACGGCTTCCATCGCGGCGCTCGGGAGGAAGTGGATGTCGGCGACGAGTGGGATGTGGCCGAAGCCGGCAGCGGTGAATTGTTCGCGAATGGGGCGCAAGCACTGGGCGGCGGCGACGTTGGGCGCGGTGATGCGGACGATCTCGCAGCCGACTTCGGCGAGGGCGATGGATTGTCGGACGGTGGCGGCGATGTCTTGGGTATCGCTGGTCGTCATCGACTGGATGCGGACCGGGTTGGCGCCGCCAACGCCGACAGCGCCGACTTTAACTTCGTTGGTGGGACGGCGGACGGTTTGAAAACGGGAGACGCAGTAGGGCGACATGACGGAGGCGAGGGCGCGGCGCGAGGTAGGGGGCGAGGTTTACTTGGCGGTAGCGGGGGCTTCGGCTCGGGCGGGGTTAACGTCGCGGACGAGGCGGCGAACGTCGAAGAAACTCACGTAGATGATCATCGAGAATAGCAGCACCATAAACACGCTCTGGGCGGTCATAACGAATTGGGCGGGTAGTGCGCGCCCGCGAAGTTTGCCGAGGGTGGCGAAGAGCATCTGGCCGCCGTCGAGGACGGGAATCGGCAGGAGATTAAAGACGGCGAGGTTGATGTTGATGAGGATGGTGAACATCAGCACGGCGCGGATGCCGACTTCGGCGGCACTGTGAAATATGCGGAAAATGCCGACCGGGCCGGCGAGTTTATTGAACCCGATATCGGAGTTGGGGTTGATCAAGCTCCAGAGCGTGCGGACGGTCATCGCGATGGGCGCGGTGATCTGGGCGAGGGGCGAGGGATGCGTCAGGCGGTAGCCGGTGGTAAAATCAACGCCGAGGGCTATGGCGAGCGCGGCGGGCGTGGTGGTGGCGTGGGCGGGCAGCGTTAGGGTGACGTCGGCACCGGCGCGGCGAACGATGAGCGCGGCGGGCGCGGCGGGTTGCGCGATGAGCGTCTCGTAGAACGTTTCGGTGCCGTAGATTTTTACGCCGTTGAGGGAGATCAATTCGTCGTTTGCGAGCAGACCGGCTTGGGCGGCGAGGCTAGCGGGGGCGATTTTGAAAGCGATGAGCTCAAAGCCGGGCGCGATGCCAATTTTGCGGAATTTTTCCTCGCCCGAGAGACGAGGATTGACGGGCAGATCGAGCAATTGGCCGTCGCGCTCGACGGTGAAAACGGCGCTGGGTTGGCCGTCGGCGGAGCGTCCAGTCGTGGTGATGAGCGTCTGCATCAAGTCCTGCCAGTCAGAGACTGATTTGCCGTCGATGGCGCGGACGATGTCGCCGGCGCGGAAACCGGCTTGCAGCGCGGGGCTGGGGGTTTTGACGCCGTCTGGACCCTCGAGGGTTTTGGCGACGTAGCCGATGCGGGTGGTGGCGGTCGCGCTGCTCTCGGGCACCCCAATGACGGTGACGATGCAGGCGAGGACAAAGGCGAATAGGACGTTAAACGCAGCACCGGCGAAAAAGACGATCATCTTGGTCCCGTAGGAAAGCGGCGGGAGTTTCGCGACGTCGGTGGTGCTTTGACCCTCGATGGGGCCGAGGTCGGCGAGTTGAGGCAAGAGCACATAGCCGCCGAGGGGAAACCAAGCGAGGCGGTATTCGACGCCATCTTTGGCGCGGTAGGACCAGATGGCGGGACCGAAGCCGATGGAGAAGCGCTCGACGTGCACGCCACGCCGGCGGGCAGCAAGAAAGTGGCCGAGCTCGTGGACAAAAATCGAGCCGCCAAAAAATACGGCGACAAGGAAGATGGACCAGAGGTTAGAAAAAACGGCGGAGAGGAGTTCCATGAGAGAGTGGGAGCGGTGCGTTTAAAAAAGATGGTTTTCGATGGCGCGGCGCGCGAGGCGGCGGGCTTCGAGATCGAGGGCGAGGATGGCGGGAAGGTCAGCGGGGGCGACGGTGGAGAGCTGGGCAAGAACGTGTTCGACGATGCGCGGAATCGCAAGAAACGGGAGCGCATGGGCGAGGAAAGCGGCGACGGCGATCTCGTTGGCGGCGTTGTACACGGCGGGGGCGCCGCGGCCGGCGATCATCGTTTCGCGGGCGAGGCGCAGCATGGGGAAACGCGTTTCGTCGATGGGCCGGAATTCGAGGGAGAGGAGTTTTCTAAAATCGAGGGCGGGCTCGACCCCGGGCGCGCGGGCGGGATGAAGTAGCGCGTGCTGGATGGGGAACGTCATCGACGGCGGGCCGAGTTGGGCGAGCATCGCGCCGTCGGTGAATTCGACGAAGGCGTGGACGATGCTTTGCGGGTGCAGCACCGCGTCGCATTGCTCAGGGCGCAGGCCGAAGAGGCATTGGGCTTCGATGAGCTCGAGGCCTTTGTTGGCGAGCGTGGCGGAATCAACAGTGATCTTTGGCCCCATCGACCAGTTGGGGTGTTTGATCGCGTCGGCGGGCGTGACGGCACCGAGTGCCTCGACGGGTAAATCGCGGAAAGCACCGCCGCTGGCGGTGAGGGTGATGCGGCGCACGGATGAGTGCGGGTGGCCCTGGAGGCACTGGAAAACGGCGTTGTGCTCGCTGTCGACGGGTAGAATTTGCGCGCCGCTGGCCGCCGCGGCGGCGAGGACGTGTTGGCCGGCGAGGACGAGGATTTCCTTCGACGCAAGCGCCAGGTCTTTGCCCGCGCGGAGGGCGGCGAGCGCGGGCTCGAGGCCGGTGGTGCCGACGACGGCGACCAGAACGATGTCGGCGCTGGGCAGTTGCGCGAGTTCGACGAGGCCGGCGAGACCACCGACGATACGAGTGTCGGCGGGAAAGGCCGAGGGATGGGCGCGCGCGGCCGCGAAGGCCGTGTCATCAAAAATACCGATGTGGCGCACGCCGTGAGTGCGGGCGATGGCGGCGAGTTTCTCCCAGTTGCCGCGGGCGGCGATGGCGACGAGCTCGAGTTTATCGGGGTGCGCGGCGATGACGCGCAGGGTGTTTTCACCGATCGAGCCGGTGGCGCCGAGGAGGACGACGCGTTTGCGAGACGGAAAGGCGGAAGTGGCCACGGGTGGAGGCGGGCGCGCTTAGGGCAAGCGGAACAAGAAATACGCCACCGGAGCTGTGAGTAAAAGACTGTCGCTCAAGTCGAACATGCCGCCGATGCCAGGGATGACCTGGCCGGAGTCTTTAAGCGCGGCGCGGCGCTTGATGACGGATTCGATGAGGTCGGAAACAATCGCGATGACGGCGATCGGGCCGGCGATGAGCGCGGCGTGGAGGGGCGTCAGCGTGGAGCCGAGTTCATTGCGCCCAAGCCAGGCGACGAGCGCGCCGATGCCGATCGAGGTGAGGACGCCACCGACCGCGCCTTCCCACGTTTTCTTCGGACTGATCTGCGGAGCCATCTTGTGTTTGCCGATGGCGAGGCCGGTAAGCAGTGCGCCGACATCGCAGAATTTCGCGACAGCGATGAGCCACAGGCACAGCACCAAACGCCCGTCCGCCGAAATCGTGTCTGCGGGCAAAGGCGTGAGGATGCGCACCATGTACTGGAGGAGCAACGCGACGTAGACCAAACCGAAGAGCGTGGAGGCGAGCGCCTCGACGCGTTTTTCGGGTGGACGCTCAGTGACGACGCGGATCGCGATGACGACCGTGGCGAGAGCGAGCAACGGATGGGCGGGCGCGCCGAAACGAGCCTCGATGTAGGGCGAGAGCGTGATCAATCCACCGAAGAACATCCCGAGTCCGCTAAATGGCGCCCAACCGGCGGCCGCCATCAGTTGATAAAACTCGCGCAGTGTCAGCACGGTGATCGCAGTGATAAGAATGATGCCTCCGGCGGTGCGGAAAAACCACAACGTGACGAATATGAGAGCCCAAAGAGCGAGGGTGCTAAAAATACGTGAGATCACGGTGGTGGAATAAGAAGCGGACGTTTAGCGGGCGGGCGCGGGTTTGAGTTGTTCGCTGGTAAGGCCGAAACGGCGTTCGCGGCGATTGTAATCGGCGATGGCGGCGGCGAGGTCAGCTTTAGTGAAATCGGGCCAAAGCGTGGGGGTAAAAACGAACTCGGCGTAGGCGGCTTGAAGGAGGAGAAAATTGCTGATGCGCGTCTCACCGGAGGTGCGGATCACCAGATCGGGATCAGGCAGATCGGCGGTGCTCAAGTAGCGGTTGAACGAAGCCCAAGAGTCGTCGTTGAAGTTTTCGCGACCGGCCGCCACGGCGGCGGCGTAGGCGTGAGCGGCGTCGACGACCTCGGTGCGGGCGCCGTAGTTGAGCGCGAGCACCAGCGTGTAATCGGTAAAATGCTTCGTGGCCTCGATGGTGTCGTGGAGAAGTTTTTGGATGTTGGCGGGCAGATCAGCCGTGCGGCCGATGGTACGGAAACGTACACGATCGCTCACAAAGGTGGTGAGCTCCTTTTTGAGGTAATATTCCAGCAGACTCATGAGGCCGCCGACCTCGTCTTGTGGGCGTTTCCAGTTTTCGACGGAGAATGCGTAAAGGGTGAGCACCTTAACGCCGAGGTCACGGGCGGCAAACGTCGTAGTGCGGACCGTCTCTACGCCCCGGCGGTGCCCTTCGAGGCGGGGCAGTCCGCGGGATTTGGCCCACCGGCCGTTGCCGTCCATGATGATGGCGATGTGGGCGGGGACTTGGCCCGATGGGACGGGCGTGGTGGAGGTTTCAGCCATGCAGAAGCGCGGAAGTTAGCGAGGCGGGCGGAAGTTTGACAAGGGGGAAGCCCGGGTGCGGTTTTGGGGGTATGAGCAAACCTCTGACAGCGAAGAAAATTGCGGCGGAGCTGGCGAAGTTATCCGGTTGGGCGTGGGAACATGATGCGCTGGCGAAGACCTTCGAGTTTGCGGATTTTCGGGACGCGCTGGCGTTCATGGTGCGCGCCGGCTTCGAGGCCGAGGCGCCGAACCACCACCCGGAATGGATGAACGTGTATAAAACCGTCGCCGTGAGGCTAACCACGCACGATGCCGGCGGGAAAGTGACCACGCTCGATTTCGAATTAGCTCAGCGGATGGATCGTTGTGCGGCGTGAAACGCACCGAACGTGCGGTTATAGCCCGAGCATGAAATTGAAGGTGCGTTCCGGTTCGCCGGGGAGGGCTTCGTGCGAGAAGTCGGGGTAGAGCACGATGTCTTTTTTGGCGGTAATTTTGTTATAGGCGGCGAACTGCGTGGAGGGCGGGCAAATGGGATCCATCAGGCCGGTATAAAGCAGGACCTCGGCGCGGATCCGCGGGGCGAGGTGCTGAACGTCGATGTAGCCGAGTTTTTCAAAAGTGGCGGCGGCGCGTTCGTGGCGCGGGTCGAAGGCGCGGAAGTACAGGCTCAGTTCTTCGTAGGCGGCCTTCGCTTGGTCCATTTCCCAGACGCGCAGATAGTCGCAGAGAAACGGAAAAATCGGCGCCGCCCGGCG
>CAMDRP010000072.1 GCA_945906965.1 Opitutus sp. GAS368
CGGTCAGTGTCACCGTTACTGCAGCGGCTCCCACGATTTCGATTTCCGCTCCGGCGCTCGGTGCGGTGCTGCCGCTTAACTCCGCTACCACCGTGACGGCCACAGCTACGGCTGGAACCGGTGCAACGGTCGCTCAGGTGCAATTTTTACAAGGCACCACCGTCATCGGTACGGTCACCAGCTCGCCCTACAGTATTAGTTGGACGCCCACGAGCGCGGGCAATTATTCGCTCACGGCAAAGGTGCTCGACACGAACAACGTCTCGGTCACCTCCTCCGCCGTCACGGTCACTGTATCCACGGCGACTACGGTTAGTCTGACGGCTCCGACGAATAATTCCACGGCCAATGTTAGCTCGGCCGTCTCGCTTACCGCTACGGCCACGGCAGGCTCGGGCGCGACCATCAGCCAAGTCGCATTTTATGCTAACGGCGATATCATCGGCTCTGCCATCACCGCCTCGCCTTACACGTCCACGTGGACGCCGAGCGCAGCCGGCTCGTATGCCATCACCGCTCGCGCCACCGATTCCCTCGGCACGGTGGTGACGTCCTCGACCAACACGGTCACCGTCACCGACGCGGCAGCTCCGACGATCAGTTTGAGCCTCTCGCCGGGCACTGCGCCTGCGACCACGTTGCCCTCGGGGGCCACGCGTTATGCGCTCGCGAGCGTTACGCCCAGCGCCGGTCGGGCGATCGTGAAAGTGGAATTCTACATCGACGGCGCGAAGGTGGAGGAAAAAACTTCTGCACCCTACGTCTATAAATACGTCGCGCCCTCGACCACCGGTTCCTACGTGTTGCTCGCCCGCGCCACGGATAATGCCGGCCTCACGCGCGACGCCCAGACTACGCTCACGGTCACTTCCGCCGTGGGCCAAGCTCCCACCGTTTTGCTGATCAACCCCGCCAACGGCGCCACGGCTATTCCCGGTTCTGCGGTAAGTCTCGCGGCTACGGCTCAAGCCGTCGGTGGCACCATCGCGAGTGTGCAATTCTACGCCAACGGCGCGGCCATCGGTAATCCCGTGACCGCATCGCCCTACACCGGCTCGTTTACTCCAGCAACGCAGGGCACCTACAGCATTGAAGCGATCGCCACGGATGATCGAGGGAACACCAAGGTTTCTAACGCATCCAACGTCACCGCCGCCTTCACCAATCCTACGGTTACATTGACGGCACCGAGCGGTACCGTCGTCGCACCTACGCGTGCGACCCCGGGCACCCCGCTCGCTCTGACTGCGACCGCAACGGGCGGCAGTGGCGCGACTGTACTTCTAGTCGAGTTTTTTGTTGGCGGTAATTTCGTGGGTAGTCGCACTTCGCCGACCGTCGCCAATGGTAGCTCGTACTCGTTTCTCTGGACGCCGACCACAGCCCAACTCGGCGTCGCCCAAGTCACCGCCCGCGTCACGGACACCAATTCCCTCAGCACCACGTCCAGTGCCACCTATGTAAACGTCGCCACACTAACCACGCCGCCTCCGGTTGTCTCCGGCGTCGCCGTCAATCCCATCCCCAGCTTCGGCCTGCAAACCCTCTCGACCGCCAACCTCGTGGCTACGGTCGCGCCCGGTAATACCACCTTCACTATCTCGAGCGTAGAATTTTTCCTCACCGATGGCATCAACGTTACCCGTGCCGGCGCCGGCGTGCGTGAGACCACCACAGGCAACGTTTACCGACTCGTTTATAATTTTAACAACTTTGATTACTCGGTCGTCACGCCGAACGCCAACAACGCCTACCCGCTCCAACTCTTCGTTATCGCTCGCGACAACACCGGCGTCCAGACGCAGTCCGCGCTCGTCAATCTCACTTTGAATCCTTCCTCCAGCGCCCCTCCGACGATCGTCGTTGCGGCCAACGGCGGCACCACCATCGCGCAAGGCAACACCTTCCAACTGCTCGCGCAACCGATCGACACCGACGGCAACGTCGCCTCCATTCAGCTTTACTCTAATGGCGTTACCACGGGCGGGGCGCAGGCCAACCCCACTAACGGGGGAATCGCTTTATTTAATTATACGCCCACCGCCGCTGGCACCTACCGACTCTTTGTCTCGGTCACCGACGACACCGGCAACACGAACATCTCCAACATTGTCACGCTCACCGTGCAGGCCACGGCCGCCCCTGTTGTTACGCTCAACCGTCCCGTGGACAACAGTACGGTCACTACCGCCGGGGCGCCGATTTATCTCGAAGCCACCGTCACTCTCGCCAACCAAACTCTCACCCCCACGGTTCAATTCACGGTTTCTGGCAGCGGCGGTCGCACCGTCCCGTCCATCACCGCGAATCGCGTCGGCACCACCACGACCTACCGCGGCATATTCACCAATGCCACGGCCGACACCTACACCATCGCGGCCACGGCCAGTCTCGCTGGCGGCACGATCAGCACCACCAGCACGGAAAAACGCACCGTACAACTCATCAACGCCTTGGGCAACGTTCCCGTGGTGTCGGCGATTTCGGTCATCGGCTCTGCGCAGACCTCCTCGACCGTCAATTACCAGATCACGACCACCGATGGCGACGGTTCGGTCTCGTCCGTGGAGTTTTTCCTCAACCGCAACAGCATCGGTTTCGCCGAGCGCCAGCAACTCACCAACATCTGGCGCATCACCACTGGTTTCGCCGGCCTCACCGGGGGTACCTACGAAGTTCAGGCGATCGCGCGCGATAATTCGGGCAACGCCGCTGCTACCGCCATTCTAAACCAAGGGATCGCCACCTCCACCAGTTCCTCCCCATTAGTGCGGATAACTGCGACCCCCACCACGATCGCCTTCAACCAAAGCGCCACCCTGAATGCCACAGCCTCCGACGCCGACGGCACCATCACTCAAGTCCAGTATTACTCCAACGGCGCACTCCTGGCCACTAGCACCACGAGCCCGCTCTTTGCGGCGAGCTTCCCCGGTTCCACTTCTGGTAACTTCACCGTTTACGCCGTCGCCACTGACAATACCGGCAACACCGCCGTCTCCAGCAACCTCGCCCTTAAGGTTCTCCCCAATAACCCGCTCTTGGACGACACGGCCTACATTCTGCAGACCTCCACGGATATCTCCAACGCCACGCCCAATGCCGTACAACTTGCCGCGTTCCAGGCGCAATTTGCCAGTGGTGCTATGACCCGTGCCCAGTTCGCCTCCGCTATCGCCACTAACAATGGGGCCTATAATAACACCAATTTTAACAATATCGCCAACGCCCTCTCCGCCTACTGGCTGCTCATGGGGCAATGGCCCACGTCCACCAATTACACGACGATCTTCAACGCCCGCGCCAGCCTCGCGAACGTCTGTAATTCCATCATAAACTCGGCTGAGTATTTCATCAAATACGGCGCCACCCCCACCGTCGCCCTCCTTAACGACCCCAAAAGCGTGCTTCCTGCCGCTACGTTCCTCGATCGCCTCCGCGCCTCCGCCGGCCTCTCCGCGCCTTCCCAACTCGATGTGTTGCGCTTCATGAGCAACGACACCTCGAACGCCTCGCTCGGCATCGGCCGCGGTTACCAAGTCGTCGGCCTACCCACGGCCCTTGCTGAATTCATCACTTTCAATAATTCCGGTAACACTGCGCTCATCAACCTCGGCCGCACCGCCGCGCTCTATTACCAACTCGACCGCCCTACGGTCCTCACCCCGCAAGACGCCGCGCTCTCGACCAACACCGTCACCACGCCCTCCCAAGTTGCAGCCCGCATCGGCACGCTCGCGCAATTAACGGATCTCACGGCGGTCGCAGCGGCCTGCTTGAGCGATAATCTCTACACCTATCGCTACGTCACCATCACCAAGCAGCCGCGACCCCTCGCAATCGCCGCCCGCTCCGGCGCGATATTCTCGGTCGAGGCCATCGGCGCGCCGCCCCTCAGTTATCAATGGCTGCAGAACGGTTCGCCCATCACGGGCGCCACCGGACCTAATCTCTACCTGAGCAACATCACTACCGCCCAGGCTGGAAACTATTCCGTCGTCGTCTCGACCAGTGCAGGCACGGCCACCAGCGATCCTGCTCTACTTGCACTTTCTACGGCACCCACTCGCCTCGCCAACATCGCCTCTCGCGGCGTTGCCGCCAACGGGGCCAATGTCCTTACCGCCGGCTTCGTCGTCACCGGCACCGGTACCAAACCGATGCTCATCCGCGTCGTCGGCCCCAGCCTCGGCTCCCTCGGCGTCACCGGCTTTTTGGCCGACCCGAGTCTCGATCTCCTCGATTCCACCCAAAGAATACTCCAGACTAACGATAACTGGGGCACCCAATCGGGCGGCGCTACGGCCGTGACGGCGATCAATCAAGCGACCAATCGCGTCGGAGCCTTTGCGCTGCCAAATAATTCTCGCGATGCTGTCATCCTCGCCTCGCTCAACGCCGGCAGTTACACCGTGCAAGCCCGCGGCGCCGCTAACGGCACCGGCGTCGCCCTCGTCGAAGTTTACGACGCCAGCACGGGACTCACCGGGCCCAAAGCGATCAACCTTTCTACTCGCGCCAATGTTGGTACCGGTGAAAATATTCTCATCGCTGGCTTTGTCGTCAACGGCACGGTCTCTCGCCGCATTCTCGTGCGCGGTATCGGCCCCACGCTGCGCAACTTCGGGCTTGGACCCAACGCCGTTCTTCCGGATCCCCAGTTAAAACTGCTTAACGCAGCCGGTGCGACTCTCGCGACCAATGATAACTGGGCCAGCGGAGACAACGCCGCTTACATCGCCTCGGCCAGCACGGCCGCCGGTGCCTTCCCACTCGCCAACGGCAGCGCCGACTCAGCCATCATCATCATGCTCGCCCCCGGTTCTTACACGGTTCAACTCAGCGGCGCGGGCACCACGAACAACACGGGGATTGGTCTTGTCGAAGTTTACGACGTCGATCCTTGAGCTCGGACCGCGCCTCGGTTGGCGCTGGCTAACATACTATGATGAAATCTTTACGACCGCTCGCGGGCTGTACTCTTATTTTTGCCAGCCTCACCGCGAGCGCCCAACCCGCGTTTTTGGTGCGCAATCCCGCCAACCCCGCCACGACGGTCGCGCCTGTGGTGGACCGTTTTCTGCCTACGGTCCCCACGACCACACTGGCGCCCACGCCCGCTCCGAGTGGCATGGTCTGGATCCCTGGCGGAGAATTCTCCATGGGCTGCACCGATCCCCGCGCCGATCTCTGCGGTGGCAACGAAGCCATGGACGACGCTCGGCCCGTGCACCGCGTCGCTCTTGCGCCCTACTGGATGGATCGCACCGAGGTGACCAATGCCGAGTTTGCGCGCTTCGTCGCGGCCACCGGCTACATCACCTTCTCCGAACGCAAACCCCGCGCGGAAGATTATCCCGGAGCGACGCCCGATCAGTTGGTGCCCGGCTCCGTCGTATTTTCTCCGCCGCGCGAAGCGGTGCCCCTCGACAACGCCCTGCGCTGGTGGCGCTACGTGCCCGGCGCGGATTGGCGCCACCCCAGCGGTCCCAGCAGCACCATCGTCGGTCATGACCAAGACCCTGTGCTCCACATCGCCTACGTGGATGCCGCCGCTTACGCCGCCTGGGCCGGTAAACGCCTCCCCACGGAAGCCGAATGGGAATTCGCCGCCCGCGGCGGACTCACGGGCGCGCGCTACACCTGGGGCGAAGATCTCACGGTGAACGGTCGCTGGATGGCCAACATTTGGGAAGGCGCTTTCCCGCACAAAAATTCTGAAGACGATGGCTTCATCGGTATCGCCCCCGTCGCCTCGTTTCCAGCCAATGCCTACGGCCTCCACGATATGGCCGGCAACGTCTGGGAATGGTGCTCAGATTGGTACCGGCCTGATGCCTATGCGCTCGCGCAACGCGCGGCCGGCGGGGGTGTCGTGCGTGATCCGCGCGGTGTGGCCGAATCCGAAAGTTTCGATCCGCAAGAACCCGGCATGCCGAAACGCGTCCAACGCGGCGGCTCTTACTTGTGCACCGATCAATATTGCACGCGCTACATGGTCGGCACGCGCGGTAAGGGCGCCGCCGATACCGGGAGTAACCACGTTGGCTTCCGCTGCGTGCGCGATGCCAACCCCGTCGCACCCGCGGCCGACGTGGGTCGTTAAAGAATCAAATCGGGCGGGACGTTGCCGAGAGCTTCCTCGACAGTGGTGAGTCCCTTTTTGGCTTTGAGCATCGGGTCTTGTTGGAGCGTCTTCATCCCGATTTTCATGGCGATGCGATTCAGCTGGGCGTCTTACCTTTCTTTTTTGCTGCCCTCGGTCAGTTCCTCGCCGTTAACCATGAGTTCGTGGAGTACGCGGCGGCCTTTGTGGCCGGTGCCAGTGCATGACGGGCTGCCGCCGACCGCGGCGACATAGTAGGCGTTGGTCCACCAGCTGGGCTGGCAATCATAGGTGAGGTTGTTGTTCGATTCGGACATTTTTTGCTGCTTGGATTCCTTTGACCTCCTCCTGGCCCTAAAGGACCGGGTTTTCGCGCCGTCCACTGAAATAAAAATGGGACGCTCTGTCTAAATCATTTTCAGCGCTGAGTTTCCATAAATCACGGCGCGCCGCTTTACAGCATTTCACTTGCCTCACACTCCGGCGCCGCCGACAAGTTCCTAAACGTTATGGCCGATTCTCCGCGTCATCCTTTCCTGCAGGGACTCAGTAAGCACCGAGGTGCCCCGCCCACGGTCGTCGTCATCTTCGGCGCCTCAGGCGATCTGACCGCGCGTAAGCTCATCCCGGCCGTTTATAATCTCGGGCACGACAACTTGTTGCCGGCCGATTTCTTTCTCGTCGGCTACGGCCGCAAGGCGATTCCCGACGAAGAATTTCGCAGCCTCGCGACGGATGCCATCAAGGAATTTTCTCGGCGCGAACTGAACGCCGATGTCTGGTCGCGCGTCGTCGCCAATACCTCTTACGTCGCCGGGGGCTACGATGAGAAGGCGGCCTTCGATCGGCTCGCGGCCCACATCGCGGCGATTGAGAAAAAGATCGGCCGCGAAGTGCAGACGTTGTTCTATATCTCAACACCGCCCTCGGTCTTCGCTTCGATTTTACTTAATCTTGGCGCCAGTGGGCTCGCTCGGAAATATCTCGGTCACCCGCACCACACCAAGGTCATTATCGAAAAACCCTTCGGCAAAGACCTCGAGTCGGCCCGCGAGCTTAACGTCACGATCCGCTCGGTGTTGGCTGAGCATCAAGTTTACCGTATCGATCATTACCTCGGTAAAGAAACCGTGCAGGACTTGCTCGTGCAGCGTTTCAGCAACGCTATTTTTGAACCGCTCTGGAACCGCAACTTCATCGACAGCGTCCAGATCACCGTAGCCGAAGAAGTCGGTGTCGGCACCCGTGGCGGCTATTACGAGCAGAGCGGTTGTCTGCGTGACATGATTCAAAATCACACGATGCAGTTACTCGCGCTCACGGCGATGGAGCCGCCCGGCTCGATGGACGCAGAGGCCGTGCGCGATGAAAAAGTCAAAGTCCTCAAAGCCATCCAACCGCTCAATCTCGGGCCTGACGGCGACGTTGCGCGGGCGCAATATGCCGCCGGCTTGATGGGCGGGAAAGCCGCCCGCGGTTATCTCCAAGAAGAAGGTATCGCAGCCGAATCGGCGACGGAAACCTATGCCGGTATCCGCCTCTGGATTAATAATTGGCGCTGGCAAGGCGTCCCGTTTTACCTGCGTTCGGGCAAACGCATGGCTCGTCGCGTGTCCGAAATCGCGATCAATTTCAAGCGCCCGCCAGGGACCTTGTTTTCCAAAGTCGGCGGCTTCGATCTCGCGGCCAACACCCTCGCGTTTCAGATTCAGCCCGACGAGGGGTTGAGCCTGATTATGAACACCAAGATCCCTGGCCTCGAGACCCGCACTCAGCCGGTGAAAATGAGTTTCCGCTACGCGACCACCTTTGGCTCCAACACTCCCGAGGCTTACGAGCGCCTGGTGCTCGATGCGATGATTGGCGACGGTACGCTCTTCATTCGTGGCGACGAGGCTGAAACCTCATGGAAACTCTACACGCCCGTGCTCGAACACTGGAAAGCCCAAGGGGCTAAAGGCATGGATGCCTACGCCGCCGGCTCGTGGGGTCCCGCCAGCGCGGATGCGCTACTCGCCGCCAAACAGCACGTGTGGCGTCAGCCTTAAGCGCACGCTCATGCCTTCGATTTTCAATGCGCTCCCAGGCATCGAGGTCCCAGTCAGCTCCATCAGTAAAGAGTTGGCCAAGATGTGGGCGGAAACGGCCTCGAGTGGTGGGCCGGCGCCGGCTTCGGACGACGCCAAGGCGACGCAGGTCAACTTCGTCCTGCATCTCGGGCTCAATTCTGATGTCGATGACGCCGTCACTCAATTTCAGACCGTCGTCCGTTTCTCGCATCGTTATCCCTGCCGCGTTGTAGTATTGTGTCCACTACGCGAAGATGAAGGTGTGACGGAAATTCGCGCCAAAATTTACGGCGAATGTCATATTGGTAAATCCAAGGGCGACACACGTTGTTGTGAGTTTGTGATCTTAAGTTATGCGCGCTCGGCCCGCGCTTTTTTGGAGAACCAAGTCTCGATCTCTCTTTCGACCGATCTGCCGATTTATTATTGGGCCCATCGTTTCGCGGACGCCTCGCGCATGGCCGATTACCGTTACCTGCTCACGCGCGCTCGGCGGGTCTTAATCGATAGTTCGATCGCGCCGTCCGATGCGCTCACGTACGCTTGGCCAAGGCGCGAGAGTTTGCGCGATCTCGTCTACGCACGTCTACTACCGGTGCGTCAATCACTCGGGCAATTTCTCAGCCGTTATCCCACGACGACGTTGCGTGAGGGGTTACAGGCGATCACGGTCATGCACGGGGCCTCGCTCAGCGCCGAAGGCCGCGTGTTGTTGCAGTGGCTACGTGATCGGATGGGCCAATGCGGCGACACTCAGGCCGCTTACGCGCTCATGCTGGCGCCGGCCAGTTCAGCCGAAACGTTGCTGGTAAAGTTTAAGTACGCGGCGGGAAAATCTTTCGATTGGCAGGGCGATGTCACCACGGGCGCGGCGGTGTTCACGGCGGATTTCGGCAGTGGACGGACCGAGTTACACGCGGCGGTGAGTCTGCTCGCGCCCGAAAACGCGCTCAGCGAGGCGATGTTTTTCTGAGGCGACGACCTGAACAAAAAATCGCGCGCTCGAAAGTGAGCGAGGCGAGCATGGGTGATTAGCGCGTTGCTGTAGCTAGTGGGTTGCGATTGCAGGTTCCTGCGGGGAGTTGGCTCTGAAAAAAATTTGGGGACGGGCGGTAGATTTTTCGTGTCAACGGGGCCTGGCTCGGGAATCGTGGTCTATATTTACCTCTTAATCTCCGTGACGCAGCTTCATTGTTATGAAAGGTAATTTGCAAATAAGCGCCATATACTCAAAACCGCTTTTGCGCGGCATGATCCCATGATCGTGGGGGTTACAGGCGGGATGGGGTGTGGAAAATCGACGGCTGCAAAAGGCTTTGAATCGCATGGTTTTCGGCGGGTGGATGCGGACGCGCAAATCCGAGAGTTGATTTTAACGGCGCCGGCGGTGCTTGCTGAGCTGCGGGGCCGTTATGGCGCCGCGGTGTTCACGGTCGACGGTGAGATAGATCGCACGGCGCTGGCTGCGCGGATCTTTGCGGAGGTGGCGGAGCGGCGTTGGTTGGAGCAGCTGACGCATCCGTTATTATTTGCGGAATGGCGGCGCTTGTTGGCAACGCCACTCGAAGCGGATTGGGTCTTTGAGGTGCCATTGCTATTCGAGCAATCGTTGGAAAATTGGTTTGATTTCACGGTGTGTGTAGCCTGTTCTCTTCCGTTGCAACTTGTCCGACTGGAGCAACGCGGCCTCTCGCGGGAGCTCGCTGGACAACGCATCTCCCAGCAACTGCCTTTGGCGCGGAAAATCGAACTCGCCGATAGGGTCATGTGGAACGACGGCTCTGCCGCTTTTCTCCAAGTCCAGATCGACACGTTTGTCGCTTCGCTCCCCGGCCGACGCTAAAGCCCAAATTTTCTAATTCTTAGCCCCGCGCGGCTCCCTGCTTTTTACTATAACATGTCTCTTCCTCCTAAGAACGACGACGATTCCTCGTCTTCCTCCCACTCTGCAGCTGCTGCACCTAAAAAAACCAAGCGCACGGTTGCTCCACGCGTTAAGAAAACCGCCAAAGCGAAAACCGCCGACGCAGAGTTGTCGTTTGCCGAAAGCGCACCCGCTTCGCGTGAGATGCCGCCGGCACCGATTTTTGTACCCACGCCGGTAGCGCCTTCGGCGGCTTATGGGGATTCCGGTCCGGCGAGTTCCGCCCCAGATTATAGTTCATCCAGTCAATCCTCGCCCCAGGAATCGTCCCACGATGGTCAAGGCTCCTCGGGTGGTTCCGGCGCACCCCAAGCTGCGGATCAATCCGGCGGCCCATCCGGCGGCGGCTGGAACCAAGGCGGGCAGGGTGGCCAAGGCGGGCAAGGCGGTCAGGGCCAAGGCGGCGGTGGTGGTGGCCGCGGCGAATGGCAGGGTCGTGACGCCTGGAAACGCAATAAACGTAAGCGTGGCCGCAACGGTGGAGGCCCTTGGCAACCCAACGGCCCTGGTGGCGGTGGTTTTGGTGGTCATGGTGGGGGCGGGCCTGGCCCGATGCATCCACCGCAGCCGCTTCCGCCCGCTTCGCCTCAAGTTTTTGGCGATCTGCCCAATCCCGCCCGTTTCATCCATTTGGCTGACCTCGATACGCTCGCCACGGAAATTTCCTCCGGCGGAGGCGAGCCGCTGATACTCGATGATCTCTACACGTTGACCTTGGCCGAACTCACCGCCTTCGCGCGCCGTGAGGGCATCACGATCGAAGGCGCGCCCAATCGGCGCACCTTGCAGGCGCAGATTTTTGAAGCCGCCGCGGCGGCCAAGCGCCCGATTCTCGATCGCGGCTACATTGACGTGACGGATCGCGGCGCGTTCATCGTGCACGTCCAAGGTAACTACCGGCTCTATCCCGACGACGCGTATTTGCCCGAGAGCCTCGTCAATCGCTACGGCCTCAAGCGCGGTCATCAAGTCGAAGTTCTCGTGCAAGCACCGCAGCCAGGCGATCGTTGTCCCGCCGTCGTGCGCGTTGATAAAGTCATGGGCCTCGCGCCTGAGGCCATCGCCAACGTCACGCCCTTCGAAGAGCTCACGCCTTATTATCCGCTTAAGCGCATCTTGCTCGAATCCGAAGAAGTCGCGAAAGACGTCTCGATGCGCGCCGTTGATATTCTTACGCCGATCGGCTTCGGCCAACGCGGCCTCATCGTCGCGCCTCCGCGCACCGGTAAAACCGTGTTGATGCAGAACATCGCCAACTCCATCTCGGCGAACAGCCCCGAGGTGAAATTGATTCTCTTGCTCATCGACGAGCGTCCCGAAGAAGTCACCGATTTCAAACGCCACACGAAGGGTGAAGTTGTTTCATCCACCTTCGACGAGACCCCCGAGAGCCACGTGCATTGTGCGGAGATGGTGGGCGAAAAAGCCCGCCGCCTCGTCGAGCAAGGCCAACACGTCGTCATCCTGTTGGACTCGATCACCCGCCTCGCTCGCGCTTACAACGCGCTTTCCGGCAGCGGCGGCAAGACGATGTCGGGCGGTCTCGAATCCAACGCCCTGCAAAAACCCAAGCGCTTTTTCGGTGCGGCGCGCAATATCGAGGGCGCGGGTAGCCTCACCATTATCGCCACGGCTCTTGTCGACACCGGCAGCCGCATGGACGAAATCATCTTCGAAGAGTTCAAAGGCACGGGTAATTGCGAAGTGCACCTCGACCGCGGTCTGGTCGAACGCCGTATTTTCCCCGCCATCAACATCGATCGTTCGGGTACGCGCAAAGAGGAGCTCATATATCACCCTGAAGAGCTTCAACGCATCTACGGTCTACGCCGGGCGATGCAGGGGCTCGGACCAATCGAGTCGATGGAAATGTTGATCACCCGACTTAAGAAAACGAAATCCAACGCCGAGTTCCTCCTCAGTCTCAGCCGCCAGTAACATTTCCCATGTCGCCGTCGTCATTTCCAGAATTGCCAGCTTCAACAGCAAACTATTCGGCCGATGACTTTGTGATCCAGCTGGTGCTCGAGCACGGGCTGATCAACCACGCCCACGTTGCGCAAGCGCGTGAAACGCTCGCGGCGCACACGGATCTCACCGCGCCAGCCCCGCGCTTACTGGACGTCTTGGTGGCTGAAGCGGGTCTCGACTTGCAACGCGTCACCGCACTTTTGGCGGCGGAGTTTGGTTTACCCCTCGCGCCCGATCTGGGCGCGCTGCGCGTCGGGGGCGATGTGTTGGGTTTGGTGCCCCGCGAGATGGCCGCGCGTTATCAGGTGCTGCCCTTTGCGCATGAGGGTAAAATTTTGCGCATCGCGGTGGCCGATCCACTCGATACCGAGGCGATCGATAGCCTCGGCCATCTGCTCAAACTGACCATCGAGCCCCATGTTGCCACCGCGCAGGACATCACGGCTGCGATCGATCGTTTTTACGGTAAAGATGCTGGCTCCATCGACGAGCTGTTAAACAGCCTCTCCGCCCCCGGTAACGGAGACTCCATTGTCGCCACGACCGAGGCCAGCGGCTTGGGCACCGTGAGTGATGCCGAAGCCGACGCGCCCGTCATCAAGCTCGTGCACACGATGATCCTCGAGGCGATTCAGCGGCGGGCGTCTGATATTCACATCGAGCCCATGGAGAAACGTTTTCGCGTGCGCTACCGCATCGACGGCGTGTTGCTCGAAGTGGAAAATCCCCCCAAGCGTCTCCAGCTCTCGATCATTTCCCGGCTGAAGATCATGGCCAACATCAGCATCGCGGAAAAGCGCATCCCGCAGGATGGCCGGATCCAGATCATGATGAACGGCCGGCAGCTTGATCTGCGCGTATCTTCGCTGCCCACCGCCCATGGCGAAAGTATCGTCATGCGTATTCTCGACAAAGAGGGCCTGCAACTGGGCTTGCCTGAACTCGGCTTCTTCAGCGACGACCAAAAAGAACTCGAGCGCCTCATCTCTCTGCCCGATGGCATCGTGCTGGTCACCGGCCCGACCGGCTCGGGTAAAACTACGACGCTGTATTCCTGTCTTCACTACATCAATAAGCCCGACCGTAAAATCATCACCGTCGAAGACCCGGTCGAGTATCAGTTGAACGGTATTAACCAAGTGCCCGTCCGCGCCGACATCGGCATGACGTTTGCCTCCGCCCTCCGCGCGATGCTCCGGCAGGCGCCCAACATCGTCATGATCGGTGAAATTCGTGACCTTGAGACCGCCGAGATCGCCATCAACGCCTCCCTCACGGGTCACATGGTGTTTTCCACGCTGCACACCAACGATGCCCCGAGCGCCGTTACGCGTCTCATTGATATCGGCGTTAAACCCTTTCTCGTCTCGACCTCCTTGCGCGCGACATTGGCGCAACGTCTGGTGCGTAAAATCTGCGTGAAATGCCGCCAACCCTACACGCCCACCAGTAGCGAACTTCGCTCCCTCGGGATCAACGCCGCACAAGCTGCCGCCGCCAACTTCGCCCGCGGCGCGGGTTGCGCGACGTGTAACGGCACGGGCTTCCGCGGGCGTCTGAGCATCGTCGAGCTATTCCTCGTCAACGAAGAGATTCAGCGCCTCATTTATGAAAACTCCGGCTCCGCGCGGCTCCGGGATAAAGCGCGTAGCTTTGGCATGCGTACGATGCGTGAAGATGGGTTGAGAAAAGTTACTTCCGGCCTCACCACCATTGACGAAATCGTCACGATTACCGTCGGTGACTCCAGTTAAGCGAACCGATGTTCAGCCCACCTTTACGATGAGCTATGCAATGAACGAACTGCTCGAATTGACCGTCGAGCACAACGCTTCCGACCTGCACCTTCAGGTCGGTCAGGCGCCCACGCTCAGAGTAAGTGGTAGCATGATGCCGATTGATGGTTCTCCCCTGACACCCGCTGATACCGAAGCGTTAATGAAGTCGATCACCCCCGAGGTGCATCAGACTAATTTTAAGGCCCATGGCGGCGCTGATTTTAGTTTTAGCGATAAAGCCCGCTTTCGTGTTTCGGTCCTTCGGGCCAAGGGTCACTTCGGGCTCGTGCTCCGACAGATTCCCTCGAAAGTTTATAGTCTGCGCGACATCGGTCTACCCGATAAAATCCGCGAACTGCTGCATCGCCCGCGTGGGCTCATTTTGGTCGCCGGTCCCACGGGTTCGGGCAAGACGACCACGCTCGCCTCGATGGTGAACTACATGAATGAAGTTCGCGATGGGCACATCATCACCATTGAGGATCCGATCGAATATTTCCACGATCACAAACGCTGTATCGTCACACAGCGCGAGGTCCACGTGGATGTACCCAGCTTCTCCGAAGGTCTCCGCCGCGCGCTGCGGCAAGATCCTGATATCATCTTGTTGGGTGAAATGCGCGACCTCGAGACCATGGAGGCCGCCCTCAGCGCCGCTGAAACGGGGCATTTGGTTTTTGGAACCCTGCACACCAACAGCGCGGCCAAGACCGTGGATCGCATCGTCGATGCGTTTCCGGGTAACACCAAAGAAATGGTCCGCACGCAACTGGCCTCCTCTTTGGTCGCAGTCATCTCTCAAGTGCTCTGCAAAAAAATCGGCGGCGGTCGTATCGCTGCTTATGAGATCATGGTCAACACGACCTCGATCGCCTCGCTCATCCGCGATAATAAATCGTTCCGGATTAACTCCGATATTCAGACCGGCGCTAGTCTCGGCATGATCACGCTCGATACGCACCTCTTGAGTCTGGCCAACCGCGAACTGATCTCGCCCGATGAAGCGATGGAAAAATGCCACGACCCGATTTCCATGCGCGAAAAATTGCTCCAAAGCGGTGCCAAACTGCGCAACTTTTGATCTCCGTCCTTATCCTTTAACGCGTCACCCCATCGCATGTTCGTCAGCCACAGCCCCGCCATTTACGAGTTTCTCCGCGAGCAACGACTCGTCGAGTCCGCCCAACTCGATGAACTCAACGAGGAACACAAAGCCACCGGCAAATCCCTCGCCGATGTCGTGGTCGACCTTGGGCTCATCGAAAAGTCTGCACTTCTAGAGCGGATCGCCGCCCATGTCGGGTGCGATTATCTGCCCGATATGCCGGCCCAGTTCCCGGGCGATGCCATCGCGGCTCTCACGGGCAAACTGGCCCGCGATTACGCCGTCATGCCCCTGCGAGTCGATGCCGTGAGTATCGACCTGCTCGCAGCCGACCCGTTTAACACCCACATCGTCGACGATCTCACGTTTGCGCTCGGGCGCAGTGTTCGACT
>CAMDRP010000073.1 GCA_945906965.1 Opitutus sp. GAS368
GGTAGACCGGTCGGCCCAAGGATATCGCGATTGCGTTGGATGGTAGTGCCGCTCTGGAGGTAGCGCAGCGTGCTATTGCCGCCCGCGAACGGATTGGTGGGATTGCCGGTGGTGACGGCGTTATTGGTGCGCTGGACCGTAAAGTTTTGAATGCTGGTGTTGTCGATATAAACGCTGGGGCGGTTGTAGATGCCGTTGTAGCCGCCGACGAGGCCGAAGGGCAGTAGGGCGTCGTTGGTGATGGCGGCGGTCTTACTGCCGTTGGCGTAGGTCACCACTTGCGTGGTAGGGTCCCAGGTTGGGCTGCCCTTTGCCTTCCATTCGGTCGTGGTATCGCGGGGTGTGATTGAGTTGGGCCGACGATATTCGTTATTGTAGGCCTCAGCGGTGAGGCGGATTTGGGTGTTCTTGAACGGGCGGGCGAGGATCGTGCCGAATTCGCGATGAATCCGCTCGGAGGCGGGCTGGCGGGTGAAGCCTTTGCTTTCCTGCACGGCGGCAACGCGGAGGGCGAGTTTACCGCGAATGATGGGTTGGTTAAAGTTGAGGCTCTCGCGGTGGCCGCCTAAGTCGTCGAAGCGGAGCGATGCGCTGGTGGTCACGCGATCCGGATTGGCCTGGGTGGGAACAACGTTGACCGAGCCGGAGGCGGCGCCGAGGCCAAAGAGATTGGAATTGGGGCCGCGGGAAATCTCGATGGCCGCTACATTGTAAAGGTCGAACGGAATGGAGTTGTTGCTCCGGAAATTACCGAAGGCGGTGTTAGCGCCGCCCGCGCTTTGACCGGCGGTGCTGATGCCGCGAATACGGTTGGACTGTTGAGGATTTGATTGCACCTGATCGTTGACGCCGCCGGAGCGGTTGCGATTGAAGGTGGTGAAATTGTCGGTGCCCTCAGTGCTGGCTTCGTAACGGAAGACGTCGTTGATATCGAGGACAGCGGTATCGAGCATCTGCTGCTTCGTCACGACCGTGATGGAAGCGCCGAGGTCTTCGAGTTTGGAGTTGAGGCGGGTGCCTGAAAGAGTGTTGAGCGCCTGATAGCCTCGGTCGGCGTCGGAGGCTACAGAGAACGGGGAGAGGACAATAGTCTCTTCGGGCGCAGGCACCTTCGGGGTGTTGGGGGTCGTTTTGTTTTGGGCCGTCTGGGCCAAAAGCTGCGTGCTAATGAGCAACGCTGCAGTCACGGCAGCCATGAGGCGCCGGGTGGTGGGGGTTTGGTTATAGCTTTGCATGGTTAAAATCAGGGATTGGGTGCGCGCGGAATGAGGGGCGTGAGCGCTAGGTTAAAATACTACTCTGATACGCTTTGCAGTTGTGTCAGTTCTTTCTTGATGCAAGCGTTGCAGCGTGCCTGCTAAACCATCGCTCAACACTTTGGCAAAAGTCTGTGGCGTATCAACCTCGACCATCTCTCGCGCGCTCGCTGGTCATCCGGTTGTGCGGCCAGAGATGCGCTCGAAAATCGAGGCGGCGGCGCGCAAACACGGCTACCAGCGCAACGAACTCGTCGGCAAACTCATGTCGCACATGCGCACGGGGCGCACTCAACAGTTCTTGGGTAACCTCGCGGTGATCCACGTACCCTCTGCGGGGCAACCGCGGTTGTTGCCCGCGCAGCGACATATTATGGCCGGCGCCGCTTCGCGGGCGAAAGAACTCCGGTTCCAGCTCTATGAATTCAGCGCGGAATTAGACGACATGGATACAGCGAATTATGCGCGAATGTTGCACGCGCGTGGCGTACAAGGTGTGATTTTTCTCTACACCGAGCCGACGGGATTGATGGCCGATTTTCCTTGGGCTGAATTCGCCACACTCGAAATTGATTACGGTCAACTTGAGCCAGTGTTGCATACGGTGTGTTTGGACCATTACGGGACGATGACGCGGGCGCTCGCCCAATTACAGTCGCTCGGCTACCGGCGTATTGGCTTGTTCATGAAACAATTTAAGGACCAACGTATCGCCCACAAATGGTCGAGCGCGTTTACCTCGTTCCAATCGCACGGGGCCCAGATCGGTGAGATCCCGCTGCTGATTACCGAGTCCCTCGATCAAGCGGTCTTCGAGCGGTGGTATCGCAAGTATCAGCCGGATGTGGTCATCGGCCACATGGACGAAGCCTTGGACTGGCTAGAACACGCCGGGGTGAATGTGCCGAACGACACGGCGTTCTTCAACCTTAGTTGGACGGAGCGCAAGCGCCCCTGCGCGGGGCTTGATCTGCGCTTGGAATTACAAGGTGAAGTCGCCGCCGAAACGATTATCTCCCAAATCCAGCGGGGAGAGCGCGGTCTGCCGGAAGATCCCCGCACGATCATGGTGCGCGGCCATTGGGTTGATGGCCCCACCTTACGACCACCCGCGGCGCAGTGACCGTGAGCACCGGCACATGAGAGGACTGGCATCGTTCGGAAAATATGTTTTGGTCGGTTCATGCGATTTAGCTCCCGTTGGAAAATCACTTTTTTCATGATCGCGCTCTGCCCGTTTTTCACGCGCGCCGCTGAGCCCGCGACGTGGAAAATTGAGCAGATGCCCGGCGGTACCAGTACGGTGCGCGACGGGGACGGGACCCTCGAGATTCTTGATGCCGCGGGTTGCACCGCGTGGTGGAGCGAGCGACTGACGGCTCCGGTCGAGATTACGTATGAGGTGACGGTCGTGGATCAGGGCGGCCCGCAGGACCGGCTCTCCGATCTGAACTGCTTTTGGATGGCGCAAGACCCGCGCTCAGCGGCGGCGCCCTTTGCGCCCGGGCAAACCCGCAGCGGAAAATTTTCCGATTACGATTCGTTGCTCACCTACTACGTCGGCTACGGCGGCAACAACAACAAGACGACGCGCTTTCGCCGCTATGACGGTACGGCGGCGCGGCCGTTGTTGCCGGAGCATGATTTGAGTGAGAAGAAATTCTTACTCGTGGCCAATCACACTTATAAAATCCGGCTCGTGGCCCGCGATGGGCAGGCCGATTTTTACCGCGACGGGGAAAAGGTTTTCACCTTTCGCGATCCCGCGCCGCTGCAAAGCGGATGGTTCGCGATCCGCACGGTGCGCAGCCACCTGGTGGTGAAGAATCTGAAGATCGGGCGACCCTCGCCGTAACCGCACGCGGGTGACGTTTCGTTCCGCGTAAGGGTTGGATTATTCCGGCGATTTTTTCTGTCCGGAACTCTCGGCCGTGCCTCTTTCAGCGGGGCCATCGAGCCAGAGCGGGGCGATCATCCCTTCGTTGATGCGCTCCCAATCGGCGAATAGCTCCCGGAGTTTCTCCGGGTGAGAGTCGGCGAGGTTTGTCTTTTCGCCGAGATCTTCGCGTAAATTGTAGAGGTGGACGCCCGCAGAATTTGCTTTGCCCTCGCGCGGCTTCAACGGGTCAACGCCCGCGCCGGGGGCTTTGAGGATCTTCCATTCCCCTTTGCGCAGCGCCAACTGTGGACCGAAACGCCAGTAGAGCATGGCGTGAGGAGCGCTCGAGTCTTTACCGGTCAGCAACGGGAGCAGGTTGACCCCGTCGAGTTTCCACTCGGGCTTCACCGCGACTCCCGCGGCGGCGAGCGCGGTCGGTAGCACGTCGAGCTGAATAACGGGGCGGTCCTCGACTTGACCGGCGGGAATGGTGCCGGGCCATTGCAGCATAAACGGCACGCGAATGCCGCCTTCCCACGTCTGCGATTTGAAGCCGCGGAGCGGTCCGTTGCCCGAGGTGGTGCTCGGGGTCGGTCCGCCGTTGTCACTGAAGAAGACGACAAGGGTGTCGCGTTCGAGGCCGTGTTCGCGTAGTTTGGCGAGAACGACACCGACCGCATCGTCCATCGCGGATTGGAGCGCAGCGTAGGCGCGACGCTTCGGGTCCGCGATGTGCTTGAAGCGGTCGAGGTATTTTTCCGTCGCTTGGAGCGGCGCGTGGACGGCGTTGAAGGCGAGGTAGCAAAGCCACGGCGAGGCCTTGTGTTTGTCGATGAAGGCGGCGGTCTCGCGACCGAGGGCGTCGGTGAGGTAGTCGAGCGAGGTGATCCGCTCGGTGCCGCGTAGAATGGGGTTGGCCGCGTCGGCGTCGGCGTCGAGGAAGTCGTGCATGCCGCCGAGAAAGCCGAAGTATTCATCGAACCCGCGCTTGAGCGGATGAAACTGCGGGGCGTAGCCGAGGTGCGATTTTCCGATCCAGCCGGTAACGTAGCCGGCGGCTTTGAAGCGGTCGCCAAGGGTGGCTTCGGAAACCGGCAGACCGACGTTGGGTGGCGTGCGTTGGGCGGTGCTGGGGTTGAGCTCGTGACCGAAGCGCTGTTGATAACGGCCGGTCAAAAGGCCGGCGCGCGTCGGGCTGCAATAGGGACCGCTAACGTAACCGCTCGTGAAGCGCACGCCGTTCCGCGCGATGCTATCGAGGTGAGGGGTGGGGATTTCCGAGGTAAAGCCCTGGCTGCTCAGTTCACCGTAGCCGAGGTCATCGGCGACGATGATGAGGATATTGGGTTTGCGTTCAGCGGCGTGAGTGCACGCGGTGGCAGCAACGAGGGCGAGGGGGAGTACGAAAAGACGGAGGATGCGGAGAGGCGATTTCATGAAAGGTGAGCGTACGAGTTAAACCTGCTACCGCAGGGCAGCGGATAGTTTTAATTTTTGATGGTGGCCGAATCACGTACGGGACCAGGGCGATTGATTTTCGCGGCCTGAGTCGCCGCGCCCGGGGCATCACCGCGCCAGAACTCCGTGGTTTTAACGCCGGTTTTATAGATTACGTTGGTCGGAGTAGGTTTTACTGGGACCGTGTCTCCGGTTTCTTCGGTCCAGCGCGTGAGAACCGTGCGCAGCGCAGCGAGGGCCGCGGGCGGCGTTGATTCAAGAGCGAGGTTGCGCACTTGGATCGGATCGGCGGCGAGATCGTAAAGTTGCTCAGCCGGGGCGTTGGGCTGCAGGACAATGGCCTGCAAGGGCGTGAGTTTGTTTTGGGCGTGCAGGGCTTTGAGTGCGTCCGCACTGGGATTGTAAAATGTGTCGGCCGCGCCGGGTTGGGGCAGTTGGGGCCAGGCGTTGCGCATGTAGACGAAGTTGCCGTGGCGCACCATGCGGACATGGGCGGTGAAATTGTGCCAGTTGTGCTCAGCGAAAATGTAATCGCGCACGGTGGCTTTGGGATCGCGCAAGATCGGCACGAGGCTCACGCCTTGAAACGAATTCGGCCGATCGACCCCGGCAAGTTCGAGGAGCGTCGGCGCGATATCGATCGAACTGACCAGTGACGTGGGGCTCGCACCCTGCACGATGCCAGCAGGCCAACGGATAATGAGCGGCGTTTTAATTCCATCCTCGAAGAATTGGGTTTTAGAGTGCGGGAAGGGGCGCCCGTTGTCGGCCATCACGATGATGACGGTGTTATCGAGTACTTTTTGGCGGGTGAGCTCGCGTACGACCTCGCCGACGAAATAGTCGAGGCGCGTGATTTCATCGTAATAATGTGCGAGGTCGGCGCGCGTCTCGGGCGTGTCGACAAGGTAGGGCGGCACGCGCACATCGCTAGGGCGATGCATCCCGGCGAACGAATCGGCGTCCCAAGCGCGGTGAGCGTCGTGCGCGGCGAACCACATGAAAAACGGTTTCTGCTGCGGCCTTCCGCGCAGGCGGGCGATCCATTGGTTTTCACCGCCGCGGCCGCCTTTAAGATCATCGCGCTCACCATCGCCGCCGAGGTCGAAGGCAGCGAGCGCCGGACCGGAAAGCACATCGGATTCGCCGCCGAAATGGGCTTTGCCGGCGTGGGCGGTGTAGTAGCCGGAGTCGCGGAGTAGTTTGGGAAACATCGCAATGCCTTCGGGTAAGAGCCCGTGTAATTCGGCGGCCGTTTCGAGATTATGGGGATAACGACTGGTGAAAATGCTGCTCCGACTCGGGCTGCAACTTGAGGCGGTTAGATAGGCATTGGTGAAGCGCAGGCCCTGCGCGGCGAGACGGTCAATATTGGGCGTGTGAATGCCGGGGTTGCCGTAGCAGCCGAAGTCCTCGGCGCTAATATCGTCGCCGATGATGAAGACGAAATTGGGGCGTGAAGTAGTCGGCAGGGACAGGCCAACGCTAGCGGTCAAAATGAAGGTTAAAATTAAGTTGAGGCGATGCATGAGATTTATTGCGGTGAGATTTCAGGTCGGAATCGGGTTGCGGTGGCGCGGTTATTTTGGCGCAGGCGCCGGAATGATTTCATGCCAGCGCGGCATTTTGTCGCGGCGATCGACGACAGCAAAATTTTCGAGGCCCTGGTACATCGCCTCCCACACTGGTTGTTTGAAAAATGAAGCACCCGCATAGGTGAGAGCCGTAGCGTATTGGAAACCGAATTCACGCGTGCCGTCGCGTCGTTCGCGAACGTAGGCGAAATCAGCATCGGTGCGTAGGGCGCCGTAGTCGACGGTGCCAGTGGCGACATCAAACATCGGGCGACCACGCAGATTGGTGAGGCCGATCGTTTGATCGAGTTTCAGGCCGACCGTGATGGGCTCGCCTCCGAGTTGGAATTGGAGGCCAAGCGTGCGACCGTCGTCATGCTCAGCGGTGAGCAATTTTACTTCGTCGAGGACGGTTGGGTCAAAATTTCCGGCCTTAATGGGACGCAGTACGGTGACAAACGTCAGACGCTGCCCTTTGAAGAAATAGTTTTTCAAATACTGGAAAAAAGTCTGGGAGGGATTGAAGCGTCGATCGATCTCGCGCGTCTGGGCGAGCTTATCGCGGTTGCCGATGAATTGGATCAACAAATCGCGTGAGTGGGGATTGGGCCAAGATTCTTGGCGGATCGCGATGCGCTCTGGATGAGAGAGAACCCAATTATCGCCTTTTTGCAGGATGTGATCAGGGTGCCAAGTGTTGCAAAAAACTTTGCTACCGGCGCGGTCGATGAGGAGCGAATCCACGACGATCGTGAGGCCGCTCTCGGGCGCGAAAAGGGTAATACGGTCGCCCGTGTAGCCGCGTTCGTCGTCGATCAGTCGCGTGCGCGCGTAATCCAGGCTGCCGAACGTACCAAAGTGGATTTTCTCAGTCTGAACTTCATGGTAGGTCGTATCGGCGCTTAGGTAGTTGAAGATGTCGCCCTCGGGCGGGAAGCCGGTGCGGGCGACGATGCGGTTATGGAAAACATCGGCACGCCAGCCTTGGCCGCGCTTGGCGCGATAGCCGCCATCGGCGAGTAAGACCGTTCCGTCCTGCATGAGAAGCGCGAAAGAGTTTTCGTCGGCGTGGCCGTGGTGGGGTTTTTCCTCGTGGGCGTCGAGCTGGGCGCGTTGGTAATCGCGGGTGAAGCGGCCGTAGGGGCCGACGTCGCGGTAGTTGAAAAGGGCGTACGTGCCGGCGGCGCCGCGGAAGGTGATTTTTTTGGAAATGAGATCATCGACGACCTCGGCGGATTTATCCTGTTTAAGCGGGGAGAAAGGTATGGCCGGATCGAGCCAGCGCAGTGCGATGCCGAGGGCGCCGACGGCTTCAGCGGGGAGTTCTTTATAGTATGCGTGATTGGCGTCGTAGAGTTGGCGCGCGGCGGTAAGATACGTGCCATCACGGTAATGGCTGCCGGCGAGGACGAGATTGGCGACTTGCCACATCCAGCTGTGCGTCCAATCGCCGTCGCCCCAATCGGGTAAAAGGCCATTGGGCAGGAGCAAGGCCTTGGTGTGATCGAAATAATAGCGCGCGGTGATTTTTTTCATGCGCTCGGGCAGTTCGCCGCGCAGTTCTTCCAACGTGAGAAGGTAATTAAACCAGAACGGTTCATAGATGGAGGCATCTTCGACGGACCAGCCATTGAGGCTATCACTGACGAGCGCTTCTCCCATCTGGCGCCAGCGTTGGACCTGTGGCGCATCGGGCACGGCGTGGGCGCAAAATAGCAGTTCGGCGCCGAGGATGAGTCCGCGATTTTGCGCGCCAAAATCGGCGCGGTTCAGACGCGCGTCGGCGTTGGCTGTGATTTGCGCGGCGATCTCCGCGGCCTCGGCCGGTGTGAGCATGTGGCGCGCTTTGAGGTAAAGATACGCGTCGCAAAAAGAGGCCAAAAAACGAAACGAGCCGCCGAAGTACGGGATGATTTTACCTTGTGCGTCCACCGAGCAACGCGTGATCCAGAGCAAGTCTGCTTTCGCCCAATCGACGAGTACGCGCTCTTGCGTTTGCGCATGAAGATTGATCAGCCCGGAAAGAAGAAAAGGTTTATAGAAATCTTTGGGTTTCGTGTTCTGCGCGCGCTCGGTGTTGCTGGCGAGGTAGAGGCGTTCCAAGTCGCGTCGTAGCGCGGTTTGTAGCTCTTGGCGAAACGCGGTGCCGTCGCTCGCCCTAGTGGCCAGCGGTTGAAATAACAAAGCGCAGATTAAGGCGAGATACGGGGTTTTCATGCGAGAGGCAGCGTGGCGGTGCGAGGTGGTTTTTATGGGCCCGCGTCGGGGCGGGTGAAGCCACGGTCGCGGGCGGTGACCAAGAGTTTCTTCAAGGCCGCAGCGCGATTTAAATTGGCCGCGCGGACGTCGGTGGTCTCGGCGGGATCGGTCGCAAGTTGGTACAATTCATCGGTGCTCAGACCGGCGGCTTTTTTGTGCGCGGCGGCGTCGAGGGTGCGTTTATTGCGGTCGGTGGCAAAGGTGGGCGCATCGGTACGCTCGATGAATTTCCAATCGCCTTGGCGCAGCGTGTAGGTGGCGTCGGCCGATTGGAGAATGACGGAGTCGCGCACGGGCGCGCCGGGTTTGGCTTCGGTGAAGGCGCGGAGGACGTTAAAGCTGTCCTCGGCTTGGCCTGGGGGTAGCGGGGCCTGGAGCACGCCGGCGAAGGTGGCGAGCAGATCGGTGAGGCAGATGACTTGTTCGCTCACAGTCCTGGCAGGCACGTGGCCCGGCCAGCGGACGATGAACGGTTCGCGGAAGCCGCCTTCCCATTCCGTGTGTTTGCCACCGCGTAACGCGCCGTTGATGGCGAGGCCAGCGGTCATCGCCTTGCCCGTGTTGCCATTGCCGGCTTCGACGATACCGCCGTTGTCGCTCGTGAAAATCACGAGGGTGTTTTCGGCAAGTTTGAGACGCTCGAGGGTCGCGAGCAGTTGGCCGACGCTCCCGTCGAGCTCATGAATGAAGTCGCCATAACTGCCGTAAGGGCTGCCGGTGAATTTTGGATTTGGGACGATGGGGCCGTGGACGGCGTTGGGTGCGAAATAAAGAAAGAACGGGGTCGCGTGGTTGGCCTCGATCCAGGCGGTCGCCTTCGCGGTGATGGTTTCCATTATGCGGTCGACGACGCGAGGCGTCTGGATGCCTTTGGTCGTGCCCTTTGCTTCGGCGCCCGCGATAACGATTTTTTCGCCAGGGATGCGGCCGACAATATTTTCATCTTCGATAAACGCGTGCGGGCCGTTGCCCGGATTGCCGCCGAGGCCAAAAAAATAATCGAAGCCAAGCGCGCGTGGGCCAGGTTTGAGCGGTTGGTTCCAATCAACCTCAGCTGCGCCAGCCTGAAAGCCGAGGTGCCACTTGCCGAATGCGGCGGTGCGGTAGTTTTCGGATTTGCAAAGCGAGGCGAGCGTGAGGCGGCCTGGCTCGATGTGGAGCGGCGCGTTCGGCCCGAGCACTTCGCCGTCTTTGATACTGGAGCGCCAGTAGTAGCGGCCGGTCATCAAGCCGTAGCGGGTGGGCGAGCAGACGGAACCGGGCGCGTAGGCTTGAGTGAAGCGGCGGCCCTCTTGAGCGAGGCGATCGAGGTGAGGGGTTTTCAGGCCTTGGGCGCCGTAGGAACCAAGGCTGCCGTAGCCAAAATCATCGGCGAGGATGACGATGATATTGGGGCGGGTGGCTGTGGCTGCGGTGGTTTGAAAGGGGGCGAGGGACGACAAGATTGCGGCTGCGAAAAAAAGCGTCAGCTTCGAGCGAAACAAAATCATAGCGGGGTAATGGGGTTTAAGATCGTGGTGAGTATTTTTTCGCGCCGTCGCAGGGAGGCTCAGGATTTCTTTTTTTGTTTCGCGAGGTTATCGGCGCGGTTTTGGTTTTTGGGCGTTTTTACCTCGGCAAAGTCGCGGGGTTTAACGTCGTCCGCCAATATTTCGGCGATCAAGGGGTCGTGATTTTCCACGCCCCATTGCCTGAGTCGTTCGCGCAGCGTGAGCAAAATTTGGCGGTGAGCGGGGTCGCGGGCGAGGTCGGTCATCTCGCCGGGGTCTTTGCCGAGATCGATCAGGGATTCGCGAGTCTGGCCGTGGGCGTAGACGCAGTATTTGTAGCGGTCGGTGCGAATCATGCGGCCTTCGGTCGTCGGAACGTTACCATCCACGGGGAAAGTTTGGGACATGTTGTTTTGGACGACGACGACGTCGCGCCAGACGGAGACGGGCTCGTCGTTGACGAGGGGGCGCAAGCTGAGGCCAGTAAGTTTGGCGGGTCGGGCGACTTGGGAGAAGTCAAACATCGTGGGCAAGATATCGGTGCCCGTGTTGGCGAATTTGTTCGAGAGGCGGGCGATGCGTTGGCCGGGCGCGCTGACGATGAGCGGGACGCGGGCGGATTCTTCGTAGAGGACAGTTTTTTGATTAAAGCCATGGGCGCCGGCGCATTCGCCGTGGTCGGCGGTGAACACGATAAGGGTGTTGTCCTCGAGGCCGGCGGCTTGGAGGGCGTCGAGGACTTTTCCGATCTCGGCGTCGACTTTTTCGATGAGGCGGTAGTAGCCCCAGCGGAGGGCTTGCCACATCTCAGGGCTAAATTTTGCGACGGGGAATTGGGGGTTAGCGTGGTAGCCGCTGCGGATGCGGGTCATCGAGTCGGGCTCGTTGCGCGGCGGGGCGAGATTGGCGGGGGCGGGCGGGCGTTGAGCGACGGGCGGGGGTTCGCCGATCGGGCCGTTGTTGAGCTCTTGCCCTCGCGCTAGTTCGCAGACGTTGTGGGGATTGAGAAAACTGACGACGAGGAGGAACGGGCGGTCGTGTTTACGGGCGATAAATGTGCTGGCGAGGGCGGCGTTGTCGGCGTCGATGTGGCCGGTGTCGAGGGTTTGAAAACCGTGGGTTGGGCTCGCGGCTTCGTTGTAGGCGAGGTGCCATTTGCCGAAGTAGGCCGTTTGGTAGCCGGCGCGAGCGAAGTACGTGCCCATGGTGACGAACTCGGTGGGATCGAGGGTGATCTTCGAGTTGTCGGTTATCTTGGTCTCATGCGGGAGGCGACCGGTGAAGATGGAGTTGCGGGCAGGCATACACAGCGGGTTGGGCGTGTAGGCTTTGGAGAAATACGTGCCGCGCGCGGCGAGGCGATCAAGGGCGGGGGTCTTGATGTAGCGATCTCCCATCCTGAAGCTCATGGCATCGGCCGAGTGCTGGTCGGTCATGATGAAGAGAATGTTGGGCTGCGCAGCAGACCCGCTCGCGAAGAAGGACGCGAGGATGAGGGCGTGAAGGAAAAGGGTTTTCATGGGGAAACGAAAGGCGATCGGGGTTGAATGCACTCGGAGGGTTCGGTGCGTAGGTTAACGCTAAAGAATCACTCAGGAATCGTCGTCGGCGAGACCGGCTTTTTTGCGCCGTTTGGCTTCGGCTTTGGCTTGGGATTTGGGCATGGCTTTAATGGTCTCGAGGCGGTCGCCTAAGTGACTGGCTTCTGCGGCAGGTCGGCCGATCGCGCCTTTCTCCCCGATCAGAAACATGGGGTGATAGAGGTGCTCCTGCTTTGGGTCTTTGGAGCAGATGAGCATCGCGGCGTCGGGGTGGGCGTTACGGGCCAGGGCGGTGGCTTGAAAGCCAACGTCGGGACGCGAAAAGAGGGTCGCTTCCTTGGCCCAATTCAGGCCTCCGTCGGTGGTTTTCCACCAGTTGACTTCGGCTTTGCCGTCGTGGTTTTGAGTGAGTAGAGCTCGCACGGTGAGGGGCGCATCAACGATGAAATCGCCGTCGGTACCTTTGCTGTAATCGGCGCCGATCGTGGTGGGTTTTTGCCAGGCCTTGCCGTCCCAGCGGTAGTAGCGGAGCTGGCCGGGGAAGCGGAAGAAGATGTGCGGATTACCCTCGGCGTCGACGTGGCAGGAGCCGTGGTTCGATTTTTCTGTGCCGGTGGCTTGGATGAGGGTGAGTTTATCGGCGGATTCTTTGGTCACGGGTATTTTCAGCGGAGCGCCTTGGACGTTGGTCCAGGAATCGTCGCGGCAATCCATGAGCATATAATAGGTGTTATTGCGGTGGGCGTTGTGGCCGGGGTTGGCACAAGGATGGTAGACGTAAGAGGCGGTGATCGTGTCGCCCTTACCTTGGTCGAACCAAGCGTACCAGGAGTCGTGAACGGTGAGGCTGCCGGCGGCGGTCTTGTGTTTGATGACGGATACTTCGGGCGCAAAGGTGCGGCCATCGTCGACAGACTTTTGATAAACCCAGTCACTGCGGTGCGAGCCGTGCCGGTAAAACAGGTACAAGTCACCGTTGCTCATTTTGACCCATTGGCTGTAGGTGCCGAAAGGGGAAACGTTCTCTAAAGTTTCCCAGGCGGAAATGTCGCGGGGTTTTTTAGAAACGACATGAATTTGGCGGCCTTTACCTGGAGTGCCGAATTTGTTTTGACCGAATTTGGGTTCGCCGCCGTGGCCACCGAAAATGAGATGAATGTAGCCTTGGCGGTCGACGATGAGCGCGGGGCGACCGTGGTTATCGAGTTCACCGGGATCGACCTGGTCGGGGGATTTGCCCATGGGGTTCACCCCGGCGTGGACGGGGCCGATCCATTTCCCGGCGGTGTGATCATAGGCTGCTACGTAGGGATCTTCGTGCGGACCGGAATAGGCGACGTAGGTCACGCCTTGGTAGTGCTCAGCGGCCGGATGCTGGAGTGTGCTGACGGGGTTGCCGTAACCGTTGTCGGAAAAATGCTCGACGTTGGTGGCACTCGATAAACTGCGGCAGGCGAGCACAACGCTCAGTATGATAACGGTGCGGTACAAACCAGGGCGTGGAGGCATAGAGAGAAGCGACGCTTTAGGGCGTAGTTAAGGGTGGGCGAAAGTTAAAGACGTGAGGGCGAAGAACAAGATGCGAAGTTGCGCTTTCAAGGCGCGGCCAACGCTTGTCGGGTTGAAGCTGGGCAAGCCACAACCCGAAGGGCTAGGCGAGGGCTTGTTAGTCTCGCGTCTGTGCAAGCGTTGCGTCCGGGGCGCGTCCGCCGTCGGGCTGAGGGCCGATTGAGGCGTCAGCGTATGGCCTTATGGATCGCGGGAACCGCGGGGCAGAGGCAGGTCCAGTTGCACGAGCGCGTCGGCGAAGAGGAGGCGACGTTGCTCAGGACTTAGGCCGGGTTCGAAGACCGCAGTGTCGTAATCGCGGTAACGTTGCCAGCCCTCTTGTTCGGCGAATTTTTGGGCGAAATGCTTGATGAGTCCATCGACGTCGGCGGCGGTGGCGTCGGCTTTGAGTTTAGTTTTGGCTACTTCGAGTAAGGATTTTTGAATAATGTCTTTCTCGCGGTTGAGCGCGGCGACGCGGCGGGTTTGATCGGCGTTAAACGGGGCGAGTTCCGCGCGGAGGGCTGTGACTTTGCCTTCTTCGGCGCGCGAGGAGCGTCGGGTGGAGACGATTTCAATGCCGTAGGAATCGCCGAGGCGGATGTATTCGACGCGGTTTTCGGGGAAGGCGGCTTTAATCGCGGCGAATTTATCCACGAGCGTGCGTTGAAGGGATTGTTTTTCGCGGAGAAAGCTGGCGATGCGCTTGTTGAGTGCTTCGGAGATGATGGGGACGGCGGGGCGAGAGGCGCGGGTATAGGGCACGAGCAGCGTGCGGATTTGCTCGGCCTGAATTTCGATTTGGGCGAGGGCGGGGGCTTGTTCCTCTGCGAGGGCGCGGAAGGCTTTGGTGCGGTTGAAACTGAAGAAGGCGCGGTCGTTTTTATAGATCGCGGTGCGCAGGGTGGATTTGAGTTGGGTCTTGGCGGCTTGATAGGCGTCGATCTTGGCGGTGATTTCCGGCGAAAGGTTGTCGGGCAGGCTAATGCGGGCGGTCTCGGGCGTGAAGAAAAAATAGGGCTTGGGCGTATCCAGGCTTAAGTCGGCGGTGGGCTCGCTGAGGGGTTGATCTAGTTCCATGGCGAGTTCGCGCAGGAGGCGGCGCTGGGCAGCGGAGAGTCCGGGGGCGAAAAAAGCGGAAGCGCGGATGACCTTGAATTCGTCAATGCGCGATTCGTAGCGGAGGTCATCGCCGAGAGCCCAAGTGCGGTTGTCATTCCAGTCAGCGCCACTTTGGAAGAATGAGCCGTTGACGAGATTTTCGCGGAAGGCTTCAGCTTCGATTTCGAGGGTGGCGAGAATGGGAGTTTGTTGAGCGGCGAATTCTTGGAGGATGCGGGCGCGGACGGCAGGTTCGACCTCGCGCACGGCGGCGAGTTTGGCGTGAAGTTCGATCAATTGAGCAGAGCGAGTGGCTTGATAGGCATCGAGGCGGGTGCGCTGTTTTTTCGAGAGATCCTCGCGGTGGAGGTGGGCGCTCAGGGGCGCATAGAAAGGCTCCCCGACGTAAGGGAGGAGTTGCGGAAGCTGGGTCTCTGGTTGGCTCAGGCCGTAGCGGCGGAAGAGCATAATGGGACCACCGAGAGGAGGAGGCGTGGGCGGAAAAAAGAAGGTCGCTAACGGGGCGTAGTAATGACTGCTCGTACTGAAACTTGGGTTACTGAAGCTGCCATTGTAGTTCGATGAATTGTAATTGGGGTAGTACTCAACCCGCTCGTTGTAGACCGGTTGGTTAGTGTAGGCGGCCGTGGGTGGTGGCGTCGGCTCTGTTGGGGTCGTCGCAGGTGCGGCTTGGACGGAGCAAAGGGCGAAGGCCAAGTTCAAAAAGAGCGCTGAGATGATCGATAATCTAGCGCGGTAGCACCGAATAAAAGGGTCTATATTCATAACGGTAGGTGGGGATCCGAAGTCTGTTTAAGGGGGTTAAACAAGAAGGCCGATATCGAAGCCGACCATACGCTAAGGTCGTATTTCGCTGATTTTTTGCAAGTCGCATCTGGTGATCTTATGCAATCCATCGCAGAGCGCGTAATTCGGAGTTCTAATTAGCTGCCAGGCAAATCGCCAAGAGTGCGGCGAGAACGTGGACGCGAAAAAACTGATTTAATGATGCTTATTGCGCCTAAATTTTCCCGCGCAACCGTAGCCAAA
>CAMDRP010000074.1 GCA_945906965.1 Opitutus sp. GAS368
CAGAAAACCGCCCCTCTCGGGCTGTTTTCCGCTGTGTTAAATGCGCTCACTCCGGCCATGCCGATGTGATCGCCGCTCAGAATATAATGTCGGCAGGACTTGCCGCCACTGTCCGTGGAGGAGCTTCAGGCTCCGGTGAAGCGGGAACCACCCCTCAACGCTCCCGCCTGCTTCGCAGGCGGGCTGCTTAAGGGAATCCCGGCCCTTTAGGGCCGGGAGGAGGTCAAATCGGGACACCAATGTTGACGCACCGGACTGCTTTCTTGCGGCGCAGGCAAAACACGCAGGCAAGGGTATCATCTCGTTTGACCGAGACTTCAGAAAGTTTCCAGGCGTAACGACCCTCTCTGTATGATGGCGGCTGTAATAAGTGACTCTGTTACTCTTTACATTTGCGCGGATGTGTCTCTGTTACACTCATGTCTACCGGCGCAGCTCTCACCATCAAGCAACTCCACGACGATACCGGCCCGTTGGTGCGCCGCGCCGGGAAGTCACGATGGCCCATCCCAATCACCGACCGCGGCGAACAAGTAGCGGTCTTGGGGAATCCCGACCTCCTGCGCCCACAACGGCGCGATCGCGTGTTGTTACCGGAATACGAAGCGATGATGGCTCAATCGCCTAGCGACGACATCCAGGGTGCACTCGACGAAATACGCGGGGATCGGTGACCATGATATTCTGCGACACATCGGCTATCGCCAAACTCTACCTCGCCGATAAGGAATCGCCAGCAATGCGATTGAAACTCGAAGCGGAAGACCAGGTATATATTTCGGAACTCGGCCGCGCTGAACTCATGGGCGTATTCCATCGCCAGTTGCGCGAGAAGAAGTGGAACCGCGACCAGTTCGTGATCGCGATTCGCCAATTCACTAACGATGATCTCGGCGGCTTTTGGTCGTGGTTGCCGCTGGACGGCATGATTGTCGAAGCAGCAGCAAAAACCTACACTACGTTACCGGACTCAGTTTTCCTACGCACCGCCGACTGCCTCCATCTTGTCACTGCGATGTACCACGGTTTCCCTGAAATCTACACCTATGATACGCATCAAACTGCAGCAGCGACCGCTCTCGGTTTAAAGCCGCGGACGGCTTAATCCAAAACGGAGCACCCCGGAAAAATCACACGCTCTCGAGCAACTTGTAGAGGCGGGCGACCATGGGTGTCGCATCTTCAAGCAGACCGGCGCTGATGAGGGAATTGTCGAGGATCTGCTCGGCGACGAGTTTGGCTTTTTCGGGCGCCGTAGTGTGCGTCTCAAACAGGCGCTTCATCACGACAGAGCGAGGGTTGATCTCAAGGGTGACCTTCACGGGTTCGTCGGCGCCGTCTTTTTTCATGGCCTTCATCATGCGGCGCATCTGCGGGGACATGAATTTGTCGGCGTTGACGGCGAGGGCTGGCGAGTCGACGAGGCGCTCGCTGGCTTTAACTTCCTCGACGCGGGCGCCAAGGGTTTCCTTGAGCCAGGTGGTGAGTTTCTTCGTGTCGTCCTCGCTGAGGGCGCCTTCGGGTTTCGGAATGTCGGAGAGTTTGACGTCAGCGTGATCGGCGGCGGTGAGTTTCTTGCTCTCGAACTCGCGGACGTTGCTCATGACGTATTCATCGACCGCTTCGTAGCAGAAGATGACCTCGAGATTGCGGGCTTTAAAGCCTTCGAGATACGGGCCGGATTCGAGCGCGGCGCGGTTGGGGCCGACGAGGTAATAAATCTCTTTTTGATCGGCGCCCATGCGACCGACGTAATCGATGAGAGACGTGGTTTTGCCCTTGTCGGTGAGGGAAGATTCGAAGCGGAGGAGTTTGGTGAGTTGCTCTTTGTGCGTGTAGTCCATCGCGGCGCCTTCTTTAAGGAAGATGCCGAACTCGGCGTAGAATTCGTTGTAGGCGTCGGGGCGGGCTTCGGCCTCGTCAGCGAGGAATTTCAGGAAACGCTTCGTGACGACCTTGTTGAGTTTCTCGATGAGGGAGCGGTCCTGCATCGTCTCGCGGGAGATGTTGAGTGGGAGGTCTTCGCTATCGATGACGCCCTTCATGAAGCGCAGCCATTCGGGGAGAATGTCCTTGGGCTTGGCGTCGATGAGGACCTTGCGGCAGTAGAGCGACACGGAGGCCTCGAGGCGGGACATGCCGAATTTTTCGGAGTTGTCCTTAGGGACGAAGAGCAAGGCGTTAATAGCCAGAGGGGCGTCGGCGCTGAAGTGCAGGCGTAGGCGCGGCTCGTCGTGGGCGTGGGACTGGAATTTGTAGAACTCGTTGTATTCCTCGTCCTTGATCTCGTTTTTGGAACGCAGCCAGAGTGCCTGGATGGTGTTGATGTGTTTGCCGTTGAGGTTAATCGGGAAGGAAACAAACGCGCTGTAACGCTCGAGGATTTCTTTGATCTTCCATTCTTGGGCGTAGTCTCCGCAGTCGTCTTTGAGCTCGATGACGATTTTGCAACCGCGGTGGAGGTCTTCGGCCGCTTCGACTTCGTAGCTGCCGGAGCCGTCGCTCGACCAGACGTGGCCAGCTTCGCCGGCGCGCCAGGAGTGAGAGTATACTTTGACAGATTTCGCGACCATGAACGCCGAGTAGAAACCGACGCCGAACTGGCCGATGAGATTGGTGTTCTTAGCGCCGCCTTCGCCGAGGGCTTTGAGGAATTGCTTGGAGCCGGAGTGGGCGATGGTGCCGAGGTTTTCGACCAGCTCGGCGCGGGTCATGCCGACGCCGAAATCTTCAATCGTGAGGGTTTTGGCTTTGTCGTCGGTGGTGACGTTGATCGCGAGCTCGGCCTTGTCCTCGAAGATGTCTTTTTCGGTGATCTGCGTGTGGCGGAGTTTCTCGAGGGCATCGGAGGCGTTGGACACCAATTCGCGGACGAAGATTTCTTTCTCCGTGTAGAGCGAATGGATGACGATATCGAGGAGCTGTTTGATCTCGGCTTGAAACTCGAATTTTTGCGGAGCGGGCGTAGACATAGTTGGTGTGACGGTAGGTTAAAAAGTGGCGGTGGGAAGCGTTGAAAACGAAACAGGCCCGCTATTTTAGCGGGCTCGGGGAAAAATCAAGCGACTCGTGTATTATTTTGGCGCTAATGATTTCAATGCAGTGAGGGTAACGGGACCGATTAGGCCAGACGGCTGGAGGGGCCAACTGCTGGCGTCGAAGGGCTTGTAGTTGATGTTTACGATGTTGGCGTCGCGCATGATTTTCCAAGGCAGTTTGCGCTGGTCCATGTCGCGGATGCGATTGGCGGCGAGGTTGGTCACGTCGAGCTCAAGGACGTTGCGGCCGGGTTGAAGAAATGCGCCGACGCGCACGCGGAAAGGCAGGCTCCAAGCGGTGGTGACGGGACGCCCATTGAGGATGACGCGGGCGGATTCGCGGACCTCGCCGAGGTCAAGGAGCCAGTCATCGGCTACGGTCGAGGGCGCGGTAAATTCGAGACGATAACGCGCGGTGCCGCCGAAACGTTGGGCTTCGATACCGCCGAGTGTGGCCCACGATTGGAGTGAGGTGGTCTCGAGGGCGGGTGGCAGTTCGGGACCGCCTTTGAGGAAGGTGATTTTCCACGCACCGGATAGGATGACGGGTGCGCCGGCGGGTTGACGGTAAGGCCAGGCGGCGCCGGGCGCGGGTGTAGGCGAAGTGCGGAGTACGAGAGATTCGCCGGGGGCGAGTTGGAGATACACGCTCTGATCGCGAAGGGCGGCACGGCCCTCTAGGTCGTTCAACGGATTAAGAAAGCTGACGGTGGCGGCGGGTACGCCCAGTTGCACCCAACCGTCGAAGGTTTGGGCGCCGAGGTTGGCGATGAAGTAGTCGTGGGCGCCAGGGCCCGAGGTGCGACGGATGAAACTAAGGCCGGCGTCGGCGAAGGCTTCGCGGCGGACGTGTGGGGTGACGGCGGCGAGTACGTCGTTGGCGACGGTGACGTGGGGGCGAAGTTGCGTGAGTGCGGTTTGGAACCTCGCTCGACGCTCAGCGAGTCGGCCGAAACCCGGGACGTCTTCGGGCAGTCCTTCAAAAATGATTTTAGCGCCGGCGGCAGCGAGAGCGGCGAGTTTCTGCGCGGTGGCGACGGGCATGCGGCGCGTGGCGGGGACGACGAGGACGCGGTAACGGGTGTTGCCGCCCGTGAGGAGCGCGCCGGCGTCGGGGCGAGTTTGCTGGAGCTGTGCGTCTGAGATGTAGTCGAAGGTGTAGCCTTTAGCCATGAGGGCGCGGGCGATTTTTCCGACGGGTTGGTCGGGGAGCCATTTGACGTGGTGAACGGTGAAGGTTTTGACGGTGCCGGCCTCGTCCTCGAGCAGTTCGTCGAAGGGCCAATAAAGCAGGATGTCGTTGTCGGGCTGGCCGCGTTGGAGAATGGATTGGACGCGGGCGACGTAGTGGTTGAGGGCGCTGAAATCGTCCCACCACGTGTTGTTGGGATTAAATTGAGTCGCGGCGTAAAAAAGCCAGCCGGGCCAGGGGGCGTCTTGCGGCGAGTAAACGGCGCCGTGGTAAAAGATATGGTTGATGCCGTCGGTAAAAATGCGGTCGAGCTCGGGCTTCACGAAAGCGAGAGATTCTTTCCAGTGATCGCGAAGCCACGTGGCGGTTTCGCTGGAGGCGAGCGGGTGACCGGCGACGTGCGAGGCCGAAGAGGCGAGGCGGACGACGAGGGATTCGGGGAGGTCTTGGTTATTATTGGCGATGTCGGCGGCGTCGCGCCGAAGGCCGGGGATAGGGAACGGCGTGGAGCCGAAAATCTCGGTTTCGGCGATGTCGGCGTTGGCGTAAAGATCGAGGAGATTGCCGGGGGCGCCGTGGCTTTGGTTGCGCACGATGTAGCCGCGATCATGCGACCATTTTACCCAGGTGCGCAGGTAGTTAAGATGCAACTGGGCGAGAGTCGCGCGGTAGTCGCTCTTGATGCGACCAAGGGTTTCACGACCAAGGGTTTCTTGATCGAGTTTCGCGATATCGGACGGCGAGCGCGCGAGCAGGGCAGCAGCGTAGTCTTGAATGTCGTAGCCGTGCATCTCGCGGAAAACCTCGGGGAGCTGGGCGGTCCAGTTGGCGCCGTAGTATTCGAAAGAGTCGTGGAATTGGCCGCGGACGAGGCCGGGCGGGAGTTTGTTGGCGCTGAAGGCCTGGTCGAAATGGGATAAATAACGAGTCACGGCCGCAGGCGAATACGGGTCGAGGACGAGACCCTCGCCGCCGGGGGCGGGGCGCTTCACGGCTTGTCGGGTGGGTTCGCCGACGATTTTGCCGTTTTTGAGGACGGCTTTGGTGTTGGCGTCGGCGGGCGTGACAGACGGGCCGCCAAAGGGCCAACCCGTGCCGGTAGCCATGTCGAGGCCGAGGTTGAGGCGCTGGGCTTCGCGGCCCGTGTGTTCGAGCATCGCGACCCATTGGGGCGAGAGGTAATCAATGTAACGCGCTTCGTCGCCCTTGGCGCCGTAGATGGGTGTGACCTCGACGCCACCGAGGCCGGCGGCGGCGAATTGTTCGAGTTGGCGCGTGAGGTTGGGCCGATCCACGGCGCTGCCGGGCCACCACCAGCGCGTCCACGGTTTGTTTTCGCGGGTGATCTCGGGCCAGCCGAGTGCGGGGTTTTCGTCGGCGGGTAGCGCGGGGCCGAGCGCGAGGAATAATAATGCGACGTAGGAGCGGGGTGAGAAGCGCATGAAGTTTAAAGTTAATGAGCTATGTAATTGACTGCCACCGTTATTATGACTTACTCGATTCTAGGCTAAGGACATTCTCCAAGTCTGCTGCCGGCTAAAACGCTGTCACGACTGCCCTTCAGGCTTATCAACGTCCACTGATAGCTCGGACTCAATCTCCTCAATGCTTGGCAAACTTGTATCCAGGGGCTCTGGCAGCGCTCTGACGAGCTGATATTCAGCGACACCGATGGGCTTATCAATTCCCGACAAGGCATACTCCGCGACAAGTCGGTTCTGGGTCCGACAGAGCAACAATCCAATGGTGGGTCTATCATCCGGCGCCTTGATCTGGGCATCCACGGCGCTCAGGTAAAAGTTTAACTGGCCGGCGTGATCTGGCTTGAACGCGCTGGCCTTGAGTTCGACCACTACATAACACTTCAATCGGGTGTGGTAGAAGAGCAGGTCGATGAAGAATTCGTCGCCAGCCACCTCCAACCGATACTGGCGCCCAACAAAGGCGAAGCCGGCCCCAAGCTCCAGCAGGAAGCGGGTGATGTGACGGATCAGGGCGAGCTCGACATCGCGCTCCTTCGCTTCATCTCCCAAGCCAAGAAAGTCGAAATGATACGGGTCCTTTAACATCTGGGTTGCGAGGCCGGCATGCGGCGGGGCCAGGCGCTTGTCGAAGTTTGTGACCGCTGCCCCTTGCCGAAGATGAAGCTGGTTCTTAATTTGGATTAAGAGGCTCTCGCGACCCCATGCTTGCTGAAGCGCTTCGCGCGCATACCAATCGCGCAGCGCTGGGTCTGTTAACTTGCTGATGAGCGTCACGATATGGAACCACGGAAATTGGTCAGCAGACTGCTGACCAATTAGGCGTTCGGGGCACTCCTGGGCGAAAAATCGCATGTATTTTAGGTTGGATGCAGACAAGCCCTTCATGTCCGGAAAGGCCGCACGGAGGTCCGCGGACAAGCGATCGATTACCTTGGCTCCCCACCCCTGACGCCCCTGTCGGTTCAGTATATCTTTACCGATGTCGTGGTAGAGGCGTATTTGCTCGTGGTTGGCCGCCAATAACGCTCTCTGCCGCGCCCCTTGGATGCGGTTCTTGAGATCGGTCAACCAGACGCCGTAATCAGCCGGAATGGCAAGTGAAGGATTGTTCATAAGGCTGGTGTTTGCGATGACGATTATTGTGATCTGACGGACTGCGCGAGCAGGCTTCGGAAAAGAAGTCCGCGACTCTTGGCGCCGCGTCGGTTGAAGCGGAAGACAAACTCATCTAGGTAATGCTGGAGCAGCTCGTGGCTGACGGCTCCTTGATGCGTGCCGAGTAGCCACCGCTTGAGCAGGGACGCGATCCGATGGACGTGGGGCAGCAGGTTACTCCCCATGACGGGCGTGGCGCGAGAGACCGTATGATTGAAGCCCCGCTTCGGGAGCCCGGCGTAGCTGGACCAGCCGTCGGTCACGATGTCGCTGCCCGGTTCCGCCAGCTCGGCTACGGCATCGAGGAGGGTGACCGCCGTGGCGTCTGGGATGACGTGCAGCCGGATGCGGCCGATGGAGGTTCCTCGGATCTCGGCAGCGATCAGGACCAGGCTCTTGCCCGCCGCGCCACGGCCCCGGCCCCCAGGCTTGACGCCACCGATGATGGTTTCATCCACCTCGATCTCGCCAGAAAGAAGGCTCCTCCCGGGCACGACCATAGCTCGGCGCATGCGATGCAGCCAAGTCCATGACGTTTTGTAGCTGCCCAGGCCGATCGCATGCTGAAGGGCGAGGGCGCTGCCACCGTTCTTTTGTCCGCACACATGCCAAATGGCCTCGAACCATGCCGTCAGGGGCTTCCTGGTGGCATTGAAGATCGTTCCGGCGGTCACAGAGGCGCGGTATCGGCAGTCCTTGCAACGACGTTGGCCCGCCTTCAAGTGCCATGCGTCATGGCCCCCACAGCGAGGACAGACAAACCCCTCGGCCCACCGCAATGAATCCAGGTATTTCAGGCACTCCTCCTCGGAACCGAACCATTGCGCGAGTTCGACGCGATTCTTGGGGTAGGGTATCGTAAGTTGGCTAAAGGGCGATGCGCTTACCGGACTGGGCATGTACTTGACCTGCAACATTGCCGGCCGGGTAGTGGCAGTCAAATGCATAGCCCATCAAAGTTATATCGGCGCGGGGATCGGGCAAACCAGCGTGAATCGGACAGTGGGAGCGAAAAATGAGTCGCTCGGAAGGGCCTGAGCCGCGCCCGTGCGCGTCGTAACGGGTTTAGTTTTTCTCGCCCCAGATTTTGGGCACCTGAAAAGCTGGATCGCGGGGTTGAACTTTCGGCGTAACGGCCTGGGCCGCGAAGGTCGCGTAGCGGGCGCGGAGTTCGGCAACTTTGGTGGGCTGAGTGGCGGCGAGATCGGTTTTCTCAAAGGGGTCTTGGGCGAGGTTAAATAATTCAACGGAATCTTCGGCCGACTTTTTCTTCTTGGATTTTTTGGTCGCGGGCTTTTCCGCGTCCTCGCTGTCGTTCGCGTTGCCGTTGAGGACAAGTTTCCAGTCGCCCATGCGGATGGCGCCGCTGGTGGGCGTGGTGTTGAGTAAAATCGCGTCGTGTGGCGAAGGTGCGCCCTCGGTGATGGTGGACCAGGCGTCGCGGCCATCGAGCGGAAGTTTTTGTGCGATTGAGGCGCCAGCGAGTCGGGCGAGCGTCGGGTACCAATCGACCATGTGAAGCGGCGCATCGACGGTGCTGCCGGGTTTGATGTGACCGTCCCACGTGGCGAAGGCGCAGACGCGCACGCCGCCCTCGTAGAGCGTACCTTTACCGGCGCGGAGCGCGCCGTTGCTGGTGACGCGGCCGGGCGAGGGGCCGCCGTTATCGCTGGACCAAACGATGAGCGTGTTTTGGCGGAGGCCTTTGGCTTCAAGGGCGGCGACGATTTGGCCGACGGCTTCGTCTTCGGCGGCGACCATGCCGGCGTAGGTGCGGCGTGGTTCTGGGAGCGCCGCGTAGGGTTTTAGGTACTGCTCCGGGACTTGGTGGGGCGCGTGCACGGCGTTGAATGGCACGTAAAGAAACAGCGGTTGATCGGCGGGTTTTGCCTGAATCAGGCGAACCGCTTCGCGGGCAATGAGGTGAGTCGAGTATCCTTCGTCGCGGTTGACGCGGTCATCGCGGTGCCAATCAAAACCGCCGTCTCGCTCGTGGGTATAGTAGTCGATGTTGCCGTTGTAGTGGCCGTATTGGTGGTCGAAGCCGCGGCGGGTCGGGAGGTAGGCGGGATCAAAGTGACCGAGATGCCATTTGCCCGTAATGGCGGTGGTGTAACCGGCGGCTTTGAGCATCTGCGGCAAGGTGCGTTCCTCAAGCGGCAAGCCGAATTGGGACCAAGGGCGGACGACGCCGACTTGGAGGCCGTGGCGCATCGGATAACGCCCGGTGAGAAAGGCCGCGCGCGTTGGCGAACACACGGGTTGAACGTAAAATTGCTCGAGTTTGGCGCCGGCGGCGGCGAGTCGATCGAGGTGCGGGGTTTTGATTTCGGGACTGTGCCAGCCGACGTCGGCCCAGCCGTGGTCATCGGAGAGAATAAAAACGATATTCGGGCGCGGGGCGGTGGTTTCGATCGCGGGCGCGGCGATACCGGGCGCAAGCGCGGCGGCGAGTATCAGAAAAAGAACGACGGAGAATTTCATGACGGGATGGGTAATTAATATCCTCGCTCGTTTTCCGTCGTAGCGTGGCAGCGGGACAACCCCAGCGACGTTTAGCCGCCGAGGTAGGTGGCTTTGAGCTGCGGATCGGCGCGGAGTTTTTTGCTCTCGCCGGCCATCACGATGCTACCGGTTTCTAGGACGTAGGCTTGTTGGCTAACCTCGAGGGCGAGGTTGGCGTTTTGTTCGACCAATAAAATCGTGATGCCGTGGCTTTGGTTAATCTCCACGATTTTCTCGAAGATGGTGCTGATGAGGCGCGGGGCGATGCCGAGGGACGGCTCGTCGAGCATGAGGAATTTTGGGTTGCCCATGAGGGCGCGGCCGATGGCGAGCATCTGTTGTTCGCCGCCGGAAAGCGTACCGGCGGTCTGTTTCAAGCGCTCTTTCATGCGCGGGAAAACGCTGAAGACGTACTCGCGATTTTTAGCGATCAGGGCTTTGTCGGAAAGGAGGTAAGCGCCCATCGACAGGTTTTCATCGACGGTAAGATTGGAGAAGACCATGCGGCCCTCGGGGACGTGGCTGAGGCCGCGGGCGACGATCTGGTGCGCCGGGAGCGCGGTGATGTCCTCGCCGAGGAATTCGACTTTACCGGTCTTAGCGCGAAGCAGACCGGAAATCGTGCGCAACGTGGTGGTTTTGCCTGCACCGTTGCCGCCGATGAGCGTGACAATCGCGCCCGCGGGAATCGAAAACGAGATGCCGCGCAACGCGCTGATCGAGCCGTAGCTGACATGGAGATCGGTGACGGTGAGCATGCTCAATGGTGCGAGAGGGCGGTTTGGTGGTCTTCGCCCAAGTAGGCTTCGATGACTTTCGGGTTGCCCTGGATTTGGGCCGGGTTGCCCTCGGCGATCTTCACGCCGTAGTCGAGGACGGCGATGCGTTGGCAGACGCCCATGACAACTTTCATCGAGTGCTCCACGAGCAAGATCGAGAGATTAAATTGTTTTTGGACCTGCTGAATGAGGCGGACGAGTTCGACTTTCTCCGTCGGGTTCATGCCGGCGGCGGGTTCGTCGAGGAGCAGCAGTTTCGGTTTCGTGGCGAGGCAGCGAACGATCTCGAGTCGGCGCTGTTCGCCGTAGGGAAGACTCTTGGCGGGGGCGTCGCGGAAACGGCGCAGATTGAAGATATCGAGGAGTTCTTCGGCGCGGCGGGTGATGGCGGCTTCGTCGGCGCGGAAGGTCGCGCCGCGAATGAGTGCCTGCACGGGGCTCGTGCCGCGATGGAGGTTGCAGGCGACGCGGACGTTGTCGAAGACGCTCAGGCTGCCGAAGAGCCGGATATTTTGAAACGTGCGCGCGATGCCAAGGGCGACGATCTCGTTGACGCGCAGACCGGCGAGGGGTGCGCCGTTGAACGCGATGGCGCCGTCGGTGGGCTGGTAGACGCCTGTCATCAAATTAAAGACGGTGGTTTTGCCGGCGCCGTTGGGGCCGATGAGGCCGACGAGTTCGTTGTCGCCGACGGTGAGATCGACGGCGTTGACGGCGGTGAGGCCGCCGAAGCGAATCGTGGCCCGGTCGAGTTGGAGGAGCGGGGCGGACATCAGAGTTTCGCTTTCCCGAATTTAAAGTTAAACAAGCCTTGGGGCCGTGCGAGCATGAGCACGATGAGCATCAACGAATAGATGATCATGCGGTATTCTGCGATCGGGCGGAGCAGTTCGGGCAAAAGCGTGAGGAGAATCGCAGCGAGGATGACGCCAAGGGTGTTGCCCATGCCGCCGAGAATGACCATGACCACGATCTCAATACTCTTCGTAAAATCAAAACCCGTGGGCGTAATCGTCATCTTGAAGTGACCGTAAAGTCCGCCCGCCGTGCCGGCAAAAAAAGCGCCGATCACGAAGGCAACGATCTTGTAGCGCGTCGTGTTGAGGCCCACCGCTTCAGAAGCGATCTCATCGTCGTGCGTGGCGAGGAAACCGCGGCCGTAGGTGGAATTTACGAGACACGTGACGACGAACACCGCGAGCCCGACGAATGCGAGTACCCAGAAAATCGTGGTGTAGGCGGGAATGCCGTTGAGGCCGAGGGCGCCGCCGAGGGGTTCAAAATTCTGAAAAATTACGCGAATGATTTCGCCGAAACCGAGCGTGACCAATGCGAGGTAATCGCCTTTCAAGCGCAACGAGGGCACGCCGACGGCGAGGCCCGCGAGGGCGGCGGCGCAACCACCGGTGATTAACGCCGCCAGAAACAGGCTACCTTGTTGGAGCGCGGTGCCGCCGCTTTCGCCAAGTAAGCGTGGACCGAGAAAAACACTGACCGCGGCGGCCATGTAGGCTCCGACGGACATAAAGCCAGCGTGGCCGAGGGAGAATTGTCCCGTATAGCCGTTTACTAGGTTGAGCGAGACAGCGAGGATGATGTTGATCCCGACGCCGGTGAGGACGTCGAGGAAGTACGGGTCCATCCGGCCTGAAAAATGCGACAGACCAAAAGCGCAGGCCAACGTCGCGAGGAGATAAAGATGCGGGCGGGGCATGGCGGGCTCAGACTTTCTCGATCGTGAATTTGCCGAGGAGGCCGGCGGGTTTGAAGAGCAGGATTACGATGAGAATCGCGAAGGCGATGGCGTCCTTGTACGTGGAGAATTGGCTGCCGCCGATGAACGTCTCAACGGTCCCGAGGAGCAAGCCGCCGAGGGCCGCGCCGGGAATGTTGCCGATGCCGCCGAGGATGGCGGCGACGAAGGCCTTGAGGCCGGGCATCACCCCCATGAGCGGGTCGATGGACGGGTAATTCATCGCGTACAAAATGCCGCCGGCCGCTGCGAGCGCGGAGCCGAGGCCGAAGGTGAAGGAGATGACGACGTTGTTGTTTACGCCGACGAGCTGGGCCGCCTTGGGGTTGAGCGAGACGGCGCGCATCGCGGTACCAATCTTGGTTTTGAAGACGATGAGCTGGAGCGCGATCATCAATAAGATCGCGACGCCGATCACGAAGAGTTGGTTGCTCGAGATGGTGAGCGAACCGACGTGATAATTGGCCGTGGGGAAAATCTGCGGGAACGTGCGTGGCGCGGCGCCGAATACGATCTGGCCGGTGTATTCGAGGAGCAGCGACACGCCGATGGCCGTGATCAGCACGTTGAGCGTGGGGCCGTGCCGAAGCGGGCGGTAGACGACGCGCTCGATGAACATGCCGAGGAGCGCGCAACCGATCATGGCGCCGCTGAGGACGAGCATGCCGCCCCAAAGTGTGCCCTCGGGGACGAGTTTCCCTAGGTAATAACCAATAAAAGCGCCGACCATGAAGACATCGGAGTGGGCGAAGTTGATGAAGCGGAGGACGCCGTAAACCATCGTGTACCCCAGCGCGATAAGCGCGTAGATGGCGCCGAGGGAGAGGCCGTTGAGGAGTTGCTGGAGAAATTCAGACACTGAAAAAAGGAGGTGAAGGGGCGCTAGTTACGGTTGGATCACTTGGACGAGATGATAGTCGCCGGAGTTGTAGCCAAGAATATAGGCAGGTTTCAACTGATCCCGGTTGGCATCGACATTGAGCGGGCCGCCGACGCCGCGCAGGCCGCGCGTGGTCGCGAGGGCACCGCGGATTTTTTCGGGCTCGGTGGAGCCAGCGCGTTTGATGGCGTCGGTGAGCATCAGGACGGCGTCGTAGGCATCCGCCGCGGTGCCCCCGGGCATGCTTTGAAAACGGGCCTGATAACGGGCGATGAAGCGGCGAGTTTCGGGGACGTCGGATTCGCTGGAGAAATTATTACAATAATACGTGTCGCGCAACGCGGGGCCGCCGATGGCGAGGAGTTGCGGGCCTTCCCAGCCATCGCCGCCGAGGACGGGCAGGTTGAGGCCGAGTTCGCGGGCTTGGGCTACGATCAAGCCCGCCTCGGTGTAGTAGCCGGGGACGAAGATGGCGTCGACATTCGCCGCTTTGATGGCGGTGAGCTGGGCTTTGAAGTCGCGCTCGCCGGCGCTGTATTTTTGTTCGATGACGATCGGCGTCTGGTGCGCGGCTGCGTCGGCGGAAAAATATTTAGCGAGGCCGACGGCGTAGGCGTTGGTGACCTCGGTGAGCAAGGCGAGGCGTTTAGCGCCGAGTTTTTCGCGGGCGAAGCGCGACATGACGGTGCCTTGAAACGGGTCAATGAAGTGTGTGCGGAAAATGAAGTTTCCGACTTGGGTGACCTTGGGGTTACTGCCGCCGCTGATCATCGGAATGCGGGCTTGCTGGCAGATCGGGGCGGCTTCGAGGGAGCGGCCAGAGGAGGCTTCGCCGAGGATGGCGACGACTTTGTCGCGGGAAATCAGTTTGCGGACGGCGGTGACGGATTCGCCGGGCTTGGATTGGTTGTCCTCGATGATCGCGAGGAGCGGCCGGCCGAGGACGCCGCCGGCGGTGTTTACGTCATCGACGGCGAGGCGCGTGGCTTTTTCGGCGGATTGGCCCCAGACGGCTTCTTTGCCAGTGAGCGACGCGTAGACGCCGATCTTGATCGGCTCAGGCTTGGACTCCGCGGCGGCAACAGTCGTAAACGTGGCGGACGCGAGTGCGGCGGCGAACAGAAACCCTGCGCCTTTAAGTAAGCGCAGGTGGCTAAAAAATTGGAGGCGGGGGACGATCAAGGCGCGACGGTTTTCAGGAACTCGAGTTTACCTTTTTTGATGGCAATGATCGCGGCGGGCTTGGAGGCGTCGCGGTTGGCATCAATGTTGGTGACCCCGGTGACGCCGGCAAAATTCTTGGTGGCGGCGAGGGCATCGCGAAGTTTGGGGCCTTCGGTGGAGCCGGCGCGTTTGATCGCATCAACAAGAACGTAGGCGGCGTCGTAGCCGAGCGCGGCGAAGGCGTCGGGGTTTTCGTTGGCGCCCCAGCGAGCTTTGAATTTTTTTACGAAAGCCTGGACGACAAGGTCTTGGTTTTCAGGGGAGAAGTGCGTGGAATAATAGCAGCCGTTGAGGGCTTCGCCGCCGATTTCGAGGAGTTGGTCGGCGACCCAGCCGTCGCCCCCGAAGAACGGGACGTTGATGCCCAGGTCGCGGGCTTGGCGGGCGATGAGGGCGGCTTCGGTGTAGTAGCTCGGGACGAAAACGGCGTCGGCGCCGGCGGCTTTGACGGCGGTGAGTTGGGCGCGGAAATCTTTGTCGCCTTCGGAGAAATTTTTCTCGGAGACGATGATGCCGCCGTTGGCGGTGAAGGTTTCTTTGAAGAATTTGGCGAGGCCGACGCTGTAGGCGTTAGAGACGCTGGAGAGGACGGCGACTTTTTTGGCTTTGAGGTCGGTCTGGGCGAACTTGGCCATGACCGTGCCTTGAAAGGGATCGATGAAGCAAACGCGGAAGATGTAGTTGCCGGTTTGGGTGACTTTGGGGTTGGTCGCGGCCGGGGCGATCATCGGGATCTTGGCGGCTTGGGCGATCGGGGCGGCTTCGAGAGAACGACCGGAGGCGACTTCACCGATGAGGGCGACGACCTTGTCGCG